>CALEDI010000090.1 GCA_937949535.1 uncultured Lewinella sp.
AATCGAGTAGGAGATGAGGGCGAAGATATTCACTATCTCCGGCCTCATCGTCCTCTCACACCACCGGACGTACTCTCGTATCACGGCGGTTTCCTTAAGCGTGTAACCTTGCGTAGGTCGGTACGATCGCCATTAACCCCTCAGACAGGAACCAATCGTTGTTCATCCCTTCGTGCGCTGCTGGGGTGCTGGCATTGGCCCACCAACCACGACGGTTGGAGGCCGTAGACCAGCTCCGATCCCGAGGAACTCCCAATTTAAACAGGAAGCGGAACATACCAATGGCACGTTTGCACTGTTTCAGACGATAGCATCGCAGCCGGTGTCTAAGCCAACTTTCAATAGCCCGCAGCTTGCCTTTCATCAGCGCATAGCGGAAGTATTCCAGCCAGCCGCGAAGCTGTTGGTTTAACTCCTTTATGATTTGAGCAAAGCTCCGACCACGGTTGCGGCGAGTTGTCTGACGAAGTTTGTCCTTCAGACGTTTCTCACTCTTGGCACTCAGCGTTAAGCCGCCGTTGCCAAGGATGCCGTGACCTAGAAAGTTCAACTCGGTGCTCTTACGGATTTCACTCTTATCACGGTTAACCCGCAACTTAAGCTTGTCCTCAATGAAAGTCACCAAGTTATTATAAACCCGAGCGGCAGATTTCTCGCTGGCTACCAAAACGATCAGATCGTCGGCGTAGCGCACAAAACGGTGACCACGACTCTCCAGTTCCTTATCCAACTCGTCGAGGACGATGTTTGATAGTAACGGAGAGAGCGGACCACCCTGCGGCGTGCCTTTGATCCGTTGACCCAAAAGACCTCCTTCCAGCATTCCTGCTTTTAGGAACCGATGGATCAGTTTCAGCAGCCGCTTGTCGCCAATACGGGTGCTTAAACGCCAGAGTAAACGCGCGTGGTTAACCTCGTCAAAGAACTTGGCAAGGTCGATGTCCACTACATATTTATATCCGTCACCAACGTACTCTCCAGCCTGACCGAGCGCCTGACGCGCACCCTTTCCAGGGCGGAAGCCATAGCTCGACTTGCTGAAAACACGCTCGTAACGTGGGTTCAATACCTGATGGATCGCCTGTTGAACAACACGGTCCAATACCGTCGGTATGCCGAGCTGACGCTCGCCTCCGTTAGGCTTCGGTATCTTAACCCCTCTGACGGCTGAAGGACGGTAGCTACCACTAAGCAACTGCGCGCGCAGTTCTTCATGGTTAACGGCGAGCCACTTGCGCAACTCGCCTACTTCCATCCCATCTACGCCACCGGCACCACCATTGCGAATAACCCGCTGGCAGGCCCGTGACAGGTTCGACAAGTCCGCTACCGAACTCATCAAATCAACGGTTGAGGTTCTTTCCTCGTAACAATCCGTAAGCCACTCGTCGGCTCGTCCAGTCGTGGGAACGCTTACCCGCGCACCACTTAGAACCGCCACGCCAGCATGCCATTCGACTGTATCGAACAGACTCATCTGACCACCTTGACGTTTTACTGATCTCATAATGACTTATACGCTTGCTACGGCTCTATCGCCTCGCTTAAAGATTCGGTCCTTCCTTCCCACGCTGAAAAAAAAAAAACGCAGTCCGTACTATGACCTCGGCTGACTTCTCCTCCCCTCTCGGAGCGGAGACCTCCCACGGTAAACGTGTTCCTTTTCCGCTTATCGAGCCGGATTTACCTGACGGGGTTACGGAAGGCGATTGGGCTTCTCAGTTTATTGCCTGATTACCCCCCACGTCCGGCCTTATATCCGATTTCTGTTCGTCTCGACAAACTTTTGCTACGCGCTTCCTTCAGATTCCACCTCACGATGGACACCCTTGCGCTTCGCTAACGGTTCCTGCCTTCAGGGCCCGTTCGGGACTTTCACCCTATAAGTAACACGTATGCGTGGCACACAAATCCGTGCCGGACAGACGGATCTATCCGGCAAGAACGCCGGATAATCGCCAAAATCCGCGCCGGACAGACGGATCTATCCGGCAAAAACGCCGAATAATCGCCGAAATCCGTGCCGGACAGACGGATCTATCCGGCAAGAACGCCAGATAAACGCCAAAATCCGTGCCGGACAGACGGATCTATCCGGCAAATCCCCCAAAATCAAGCCCTAACCACCCAAAAATCGCCCTCCGCAAGAATTTCCCGCCCAAGGTTGCACCAAGCGCCTCCGTCGTCCAGTATCCAGCTATCTGAGGAAACGAGGACCGTCTCATTTGGCAGCGCGATCAATTCTTTATCGGGGTTGTAAGCCAAAACAATTTCCCAGTTGAAGTTATGGGTTTCAGCGAGTTCCCGGAGCATCGTTTTCAGGCGGCCAGAATTAGACACGGGTTGGTCGAAATACCAAGTTACGCTGGCTGCGGGCCGGAGTGCCTCTCCCACCCTCAGCAAAGCGGGTACGGTATGGCGAACATGTTTATAAGTTCCGTGGACGCCTGCGAGATCGCGGTAGGTTCCGTCTCGGGCGTGCAAAACGAGCCCGCCGCCGAAGGCACTTTCGAGCAAGATCAGCAGGTTGAAACCGTCAATAGCGACATGCTTACCTTTCGTTTTCGATAACGGAATACGTCGTTTTTCTCGCGCTACGATGGCTTTTGCGGAAGCCGAAACCCTACCAACCGCCATTCGTTGTCGCTTATTCAGGCGGTAACGATTGCCGACCAACTGAAGCGCAGAATCCGTTCCGTAGTCTCGGCTCAGCAACCAACAGAGGTCGTCCGTCGCGGCGGTTAAAGCCGGGTGGTGTTTGGGGGCAAAGAGGGCAGCGTCGTTGGGTTGTGGGCCTCGGTTTCTCATGGGTGTTAGTTGGTTGTGTGGCGCGGGCGCAGGTGCAAAGAGCGAATGGAAGCAAGCATTGAAAACATTCAAGTCTTATTAGTCCGAAATAACAATACATCCACCAAACGGAAGATGTTTAGCATCTAACCGCCAAACAAAACCACCATACCATGTCTAACAAAAAGACGCGCCGGGAATCTCCCGCCGTGAATGCTGGCTCTATGGCCGACATCGCCTTTCTGCTCCTCATCTTCTTCCTCGTCACGACCACCATACAGGAAGATAAGGGAGTGCTCGTGCGGCTCCCGATGTGGGACGACGAACCCATCAGTCAACCACTCGACGAGAACAACGTCCTGACGGTCATCGTCAACAGCAGCGATCAGTTACTGATCGAGGAAAAGCTATCTTCCGTTGAGCAAATCCCTGCCTTGTTGGCCGACCACATCATCTCCCCACTACGCAAACCCGCCAGCGCAGTTGTGAGCCTTACCCACGATCGGGGTACGAGCTACGCTAAATACCTAGCGGTGTACGACGCGCTAAAGCAGGGCTACAAAAATATCTGGGACGAAGCCGCAAACCGTGAATTCGGCAAAGCATTCGATATGCTAGAGGTTGAAGACCAACGAAAGATCAAAAATGCGCTACCGATGGTTATTTCTGAGGCGGAGCCGAGTGACCTTGTCAGTCTTTAATAACAAGCAGCTATTACCGTTTCGGCCAAGAGCTTATACCCTTGCTCATCAAAATGAATACCGTCTTTGCTGAAACGGAGCAAGGCATCTCCGGGCTTCTGCTGAAAGTCTACCACACACATACCTTCCGTTGCCGCGATGGTCCGGATTTGTTCGGAAAGATCTTTCAGGCAAGCCTTCACGCCTTGGAACTCGTCGCTGACGGCACCGTTGCCGCCAGCGGCGGGCGGCGTGATGAGCACGATGCGCGGCACGTCTTGCCCGCGCTCATTGAAGAAAGCCTTGGTTCGGGTGAGTAAGGTAGCTAGGTGCTCTGCGGGTTCGTTGCGCCGCTCGGCGTATTCGGCTTTGCAATCGTTGGTGCCGAGGCTAATCAATATTTCATCGATGCTTCCCATTTCGGCGTAGCCTTTGCGGAGGTAGGCGGTGAGGTTTTCCAGCGTGTTCCGGCGCAGCTCGCCCATACCGTTGAACCCAATAGTATTGCCCCCGATGGAAGTGTTTACCAATGGCCCACCCCCACGAAGCTCCTGAAACTGGTACACCCAACCTTTGCCCGCGCCGTTGCTGTCACCGATCACCAAGATATTGCGCTTACTGAGGGCGGGAGAGCAAGTAGTCAAAAAGAATAAGCTTAGAAATACAAGAAAGCGCATAATTGGCGGGGTTTGGGAGGGGCAAGATATGGCGTATCTGTAGTAGTAACGGGATTTTGAGGTGATTGCTTTTATGATAACACTCTTTCGTTATGCTGAACTTCTTTATTACCGTTGTAAAGAATTCTTAGGGCGCGGCCGCAGGTGCAATGAATGTTTTACCGCACCAACCTCATCCCCAAATGGTTCAACCCGCTGTCCGCTGAAGTAAGCTGCCGCTGGCGAAAGTCGAACCCAGTACAGTAGCTCGTACTGCACAGGAAGGAACCGCCTTTAATGATGGCTTCTTTCGTTGCTGGCTTTTGGCTGGCCGTCCATTCCCAGACGTTGCCGCTAATGTCGTAGAGGCCGTTGCTAGCGGGAGGGAATGATTTTACTGGGGCGATACCGGGGAAGCCATCAAGCACATTGTCTTCGTAGGGGAAAGGGCCTTGCCACCAGTTGCCGAGGTATTTCCCGTTGGGGACCATCTCTTCCCCCCATGGGAAGTTGGCGTACACACCACCCTGGCTAGCCGCCCATACCCATTCCTTTTCGGTGGGTAGGCGCTTCCCGGCCCATTTCGCGTAGGCCTTTACGTCTCGGAGCGAGAGTTGGGTAACGGGGTGGTTCGGGGCTGCGGCGCTAGAATCTGGGCCCAGAGGATATTTCCAAGTAGCACCGTTTATGGGCAACCAACCAAGGCTGTCGGTATTGAATACCCCAGACCAACCGAAGTCTTCAGCTTCGGTTACGTAATCGGTTTCCTCCACGAAGGCGGCGAAGGCCGCAGTAGTTACTTCGGTGGCGTCCATCAGGAAGCCCGGCTGGGCCTCCCCGTCGCCAATGATCCAAACCATGCCCTCGGGGATGTCCGTAGGTGCCAGTTCTTTCCCTGCGCCCTCGCAAGCCGTCATCGCACCTGCGGCCGCGCCCAAAACCACACATAATAACCTTATACCTAGTTCCTGTTTGGTAATTCGCATTTCGCAAAGTTACGGAAGGCAGAAATAAGTAAGATTAACGACAATACTCCGCCATTTAAACATAATACCCCCCATTTTATTTGCCTAGACAATTAAAATAACTATATTGGCCCTTGTATTAATGCATAGTACCAAAACTAACCTAAACCAACTGGGTACTATTTACGGCTGTTATTTCCTCTCACCTCATATCATTTCATACATGTTTAGATCTTTATCCCTGGTGGCCGCGTGCCTCCTCTGGACTACCCTTGCAGTTGCACAAAATCAGTACTATTTTACTGATGGCGAAAAAGTAGACCTCACCCCCACCACACACAAGTTTATCGTCACTGCTGACGATGCAACGACCCTCCAAAACGTTAAGGCCGACGACGTAAAACAATACGAAAACTGGGCCCACAAGCCCTACGCCGTATTGGAAACTACTCGCGCCATGACGCCTGCCGAAGTTGTAAGCAGCCTCGGTTTCGACACCGACGAAGTACAGGTTAGTACGGCCTTCTCGCTCGAAGACGGCTTCGTCATTTACCCCACCCGCAACATTGCCTTTAAAGCAGGCGATAAGAACGACATCGTCGCAATTCAGCAAGTGCTGGCCCAATACAGTGTTAAATCCATTGAGAAAAAATTCGGTACTTACCGCGTCGAACTCAACGAGCTTGCACAAGTATTCGCTGCGTCTAATGCGCTTGAAGCCAGCGGCTTAGTTGATTTTGCTCATCCAGATTTTTACGCCCCGATTGAGCGCTTCCAGATCAACGATCCGCTCTTCAATGAGCAGTTCCAGATGCACAACACCGGCCAAACCATCGACGGTGTTGCTGGCGGTAACGACATCGACTGTAACGCCCTCGAAGCCTGGGGCCTCACCCTTGGCTCTTCCTCTATTACTGTTGCCGTAATTGACGACGGTATGGAAGACCACGAAGACTTCAACGACGCCAGCGGCAACAGCCGCTACACCAATGGTTTCAGCCCGGCAAACAACGGCAACGGAGACGCCATCAGTGGCAGTAATCACGGTGTTGCTTGTGCTGGTTCTATTGCCGCCAGCCACAACAGCATCGGTGTCCGCGGTGTAGCTCCGCTTGTCAACCTCATCTCTGTCAACATCTTCGTCGGTGGAGAATCTAGCCAAGACCTAGCAGACGCAATCACTTGGGCCAAGAACAACGGAGCAGACGTGATGAGCAACTCTTGGGGCTTCGGTTCCTGTACTTATAGCCTCACGGTACTCAATAATGCCCTAGCAGATGCCAACGCTAACGGCCGAGGTGGCCTAGGTTGTGTAATCACTTTCGCGACGGGCAACGACTACCAGAGCTGTGTTAGCTACCCCGGCGACAACGTTTCCGTTATCAGTGTAGGCGCCGTTGCCAATACTGGCGCACGTTCTGCTTACTCCAACTACGGCCCTGCGCTAGACATCATGGCTCCGTCCAATAACGTTGGCGGCCCCGGTGCTGGTGTTCGTACCACAGACCGCATGGGCTCTCCCGGCTACAACAGCACAAACTACACCAATACTTTTGGTGGTACGTCTTCTGCTACGCCGGTTGTTTCTGGTGTTGCCGCACTACTGCTGGGTTTCAACCCTAGTCTTACTTCTGACCAAGTGAAGAATATCCTCTACACCACCGCCACGGATATGGGATCTAGCGGTTTCGATAACGAGTTCGGCCACGGCCGCGTAAACGCACTCGCCGCCATTCAGGCAGCAGGCGGAACGGGTGGCCCAACTTGTACCGACGGTGTTCAAAACGGTCAGGAAACGGGCGTTGACTGTGGCGGCCCAACCTGCCCAAGTTGCCCACCAGTAAGCTGTAATGGTACTGACGTGACGCTCAGCATCACCCTCGACAACTACCCAGAGGAAACCAGTTGGACACTGACCAACGACGCCGGAGCAACCATCGAAACCGGTGGCACCTACGGCAACCAAGCTGATGGAAGCACCGTGAACATTGATTTCTGTTTGGTAGACGATTGCTACACCTTCACTATGCTTGATGCCTACGGCGATGGTATTTGCTGTAGCTACGGTAGCGGCTCTTATACCCTAAAACAGGGCGAAACGACACTAGCTTCCGGAGGCTCCTTTGGCAGTAGTGAAGCAACTGATTTCTGTATCGGAGGCTCCGGCGCAGACACTACCCCTCCGAGCAACCCAAGCAGTGTCTCGGTAAGTAACGAAACAGACAACAGCGTTTTACTCAGCTGGAGTGCGTCAAGTGACAATGTTGGCGTTACGGGCTACAACATCTTTGTAGACGGCGCGAGCGCAGGTTCAGTGACGGGGACTTCGGCAACGATCAACAGCCTAGCGGCCTGTACTACCTACAACTTTAGTGTATCTGCCTTCGACGCGGCCGGTAACACCTCCGGCACCGGATCAGCCAACGGTACCACCACTGGTTGTGGCGGCGGCGGCACACCTGTCGATATTGATGGCTCTTACTTCGAGTCTGGCCTTGATGGTTGGACCGATGGCGGAAGCGACTGTTACCGCTACAACGGCCAGTACAGCTACGAAGGTACTCGCTCCATGCGCCTACGGGACAACAGCGGAACGGCATCTGCTATGACTAAAGCTTTTGACCTCAGCGGGCTAAATAACGTAGAAATTAGCCTCATCTTCTACCCAAGAAGTATGGAAAGCGGCGAAGATTTCTGGATCCGTTACAATGGCGGCAGCGGCTGGCAAACAGTAGCAACTTACGCTTCAGGTAGTGAGTTCTCCAACAACAGCTTCTACTCCGCAACTGTAGTCTTGTCTGCCTCTCAGTACAACCTGGGCAGCAACAGCCAGTTCCGCATCCAGTGTGATGCTAGTGGCAACGCAGACCAAGTATACATCGATGCCGTAACCATTAAAGGAAACGTTGCCTCCGGCACCAGCGTTGGTGGTATCGAAGAACTTCCAACCCTGACGCTCTTTGACGAGGGCCCACAGGACGAAGCAGACGTTCGCATTTCCCCGAACCCAGCAACGGACCTTATCCAAGTAAGTGCCGATGAGGCCATCCGCGAGGTGAGCATCCTGAGCATCGACGGCAAAGTACTCATGAACCGCACCTTCGAGGGCGTAGAACAAGCAACCCTACGCGTAGCTAACCTACCCACCGGAATGTACGTAGTCAGTGTACTAACCGACGAGGAACGGAACGCCGAACGAATCGTCATCAGACGCTAGTAAATGAGCGTTTAGCTTAACATGAGTCATCCTTAATTTTCGATTAAGATGACCATGTTCGGCACGATTTTTAGCGATCAGCGGACAGCATTCAGGCAAAACGGCTCTGAATGCTGCCCGCTGATCGCTTTTTTTATGCCAGTTGTATCGGAAACCAAACCGCTATACATTGACGCTGATTAAGTGGCCATTACGCTAAAACGCGTAGCGTTTTCACAAGTCCCTCCCCCGTGGGGAGGGATTTAGGGAGGGGGTTTTAGTCGATGTATAGCGGTTTGATCGGAAATATAGGAGGAAACGCTAGTACAGTTCAAACTCCGGGATGATTCATGTTGATGCGTATGAAACAAACGCCTTGCCGCAAAGCCAAATAGGCCTACGTTTACCTACGCAGTTTATCCGCAATTTTGCGGTCATTGCTAAGCCGAGGCACCTTGTTTTGCCCGCCAAGTTTCCCTTGGTCTTTCATGTAATCGCGGAAAGCACCGGCCTTGGTTGGTGTAACAACCAAAGACTTCAAGACCGCGCCTTTGATGAGGTCTTGGTAGTAGATGTTCTGTTTCACCATTGCCGCATCGAGGTCTTCCGCGAAGGCCGCTGCATTTGCCGGAGGGCGGTCATATTCCACCAACCACTCGTGATAGGGCGTCCCGCCTTCGGGCGGTGCAACTTGGGGCGCTACCGTAAACTCGGTAACCCGAACGTTGTGCTTAGCCGCAGCCTCCGCCATAGCGAGTTCTACTTCCTTCCCGATAACGTGCTCACCGAAGGCGGAGATGAAGTGCTTGATCCGGCCAGTGACCAGTAGGCGGTAAGGCGCAAGGCTTACAAACTGTACCGTATCCCCGATGTTGTAACCCCAAAGCCCCGCGTTGGTATTGAGGAGGATAGCGTAGTTGACGCCGATTTCTACTTGGCCAAGGCTCAGCCGGGTTGGGTTCTCGTCGAAGATTTCCCCAGCGGGGACGAACTCGAAGAAGATGCCAGAGTCTGCATTGAGCAGGAGGCCTTTTTCGTGTTGGCTGTCTTGAAAAGCGATGAAGCCTTCGCTAGAGGGGTAGGTCTCTACGCTTGGTATACGCCCACCAACGAGTTCTTCCAACGCATCGCGGTAGGGCTCAAAGTTGACGCCGCCGTAGACGAACATTTCCAAGTTTGGGAAGAGCTCCAAGATGGTAGACTTGCCCGACCGCTGGAGCAAACGCTCGTAGTACATCTGCACCCAAGGCGGGATGCCGGAGATGAGCCGCATATCAGCGTTGATGGTTTCGTCTACGATGCGGTCGAGCTTCGTCTCCCAGTCTTCGATGCAGTTGGTTTCGTAGCTGGGCAGCTGGTTGGTTCGTAGCCAAGCAGGCACCTGGTGGTTAACGATGCCGGATAGGCGGCCGGTTAGGACGCCGTTGGTATCGTCCATTTCCGGACTGCCGCTCAGGAAGATCATCTTCCCGTCCAACCATTTGCTTTTACCCGTTTCGGCGATGTAGTTGAAGAGCGCATTGCGGGCCGTGCCGAAGTGGTTCGGGATGCTCTCGCGCGTGAGGGGGATGTACTTTACACCGCTAGTAGTTCCGCTCGTTTTGGCGAAGTATTTGGGCCTACCAACCCAGCTTACGTTCTTTTCACCGTCCTTAATTCGGTCGGCATAAGGTTTGAAGTGCTCGTAGTCGCCAATCGGGACGCGGGCTTTGAAGTCGGCGTAGTTCTTGATGCTTTTGAAATCGTGGTCTTTCCCGAAGGCCGTGTCTCGGGCCGTCCGGACCAGATCGCCCATGATCTCTTGCTGGGCCAATACGGCCCGCTCCGCAACGCTCCTTACCTGACGACGGACGAAGTGGGCGTAAGGTTTTAAGAGGTATGATTTCATGTTTCTTTAGGATTGGGGCACAAGGTAAGAACGATGCTTTGTTTACCCATCTTCTTCAAAAAACTTTCCTTGCACCTGCGGCCGCGCCTCATAAAACAGCAGCCTCTTAAACGGGCACCTTCACCTCATAGCTATTGCCCTTGCTCACCGTTAAGGAGCCACTAATCAGCCAAGGATTGTAGACTTTGAGCATCCGGTAGGTAGTGCCTTGAGCTTTGGCAAAATCGGCCAAACTGGGGATACTTTTAGCCACCGTTATGGTTTTATAGTCTTCCAAGCTAGGGTAATGCTCTGCGGAGGAGATTTCGTAGCCAAAGTCTGCAGGATTTTGCAGGATGGTCTTCAGGGCAACGATGCGGAAGAGGTAGGCCATCGTTTCGCCGTTGATGTCGAGCTCGAAGATGGTTTCAGCTTTTTGCTTGCTTTTCCATTTGTTGAGGTTGGGCCCGCCCATGTTGTAGGCCGCAGCAACCCAGCGCCAGTCTTGGTAGGTAGCGTAGTAATCTTTGAGGTATTTGCAAGCGGCGCGGGTAGCTTTTTCTAGGTGGAAGCGTTCGTCTACCTCGCCGTTTATTTCCAAGCCGAAGCTTTTTCCGGTTGGGGTCATGAACTGCCAAACGCCCTTTGCGCCCGCAACGCTGGTTGCGTTGGCGAGGCCACTTTCTGCTACGGCGAGGTACTTCAGGTCATCCGGGACGCCTTCTTCGGCCAAGATGCGTTCGATGGTGGGGAAGAAGCGGGTTTGCCGCTTCAGCAACATGACGGTATTGCGGTGAAAGTAGGCGTTGCGGAGCAACTCCTGATCGAGCCGTTCCCGAACGTCGAAGTTTTCTACGGGGATGTCTTCACCGGCGAAGGAGAACGGGCCTGCTAAGTCTACCCCTCGCACTTGTTGGGGCAACCGAAGGTCATCCGCAGCTTGGGTAGTTGGTGTTGTTTTGTCGGGTGTTGGGTCGTTGCGTTCAGTACTCAGCAGTACGAGCCAGCCGGTAAGGAATACGAGGCCGATACCTAGGCCAGTCAGGAGATGTTTCATTAGAAATGGGAAGCTTTAGGCTGTAAAGTTACGCCAAGAGGCATTGCCGTCTAAATCTCTTCTCTCCGCTCCAGAATATCCCAAGTATGGTCACCCAACAACTTCACGGTCGCGATGTATTCGTAGGGGATGCGCGGCCCCCATTCGGCGGGGCTGACCATGCTGAGGAGGTGCTTTCCTTTTTTGTTTCGGTACAGGTAGTAGGTACGCCCGATGATGGGGTCGATGCCCATTTCGGCTTCGTAGATGCGCTCACTGATCGTCATCCGGTTCTGGATTTCGTTGGCTTGGCGAGCCAGTAGTTCGATCTGCGCCTTGATCTGATCGAGCTGCATATCGGTTTGTTCGTACATCGACGACATGGCCAAGCCCTTCATTTTCCCGGCATCAACGGGTTTGATGGTGGCGCCGCCGCGCTCGTGGGCGTAGGGCAACAAGCCGGGGTTTTCAGCGATCTTCTCCGGATCGATGTTGATGAGGCTCTCGCGGGGTGGGGCGGTTTTGTCTTCTTTTTTTGCCATGTTTTTGAGTAACGGCTGGGAGCGGGAATTGTTGGCAGTTGGGCGCGGACGCGGGTGCAAAGGGAGGGTTTAGCGGTCAGGATTCAGCGGTCAGGCTGTCGCTGTTACGTTCGGCCGCCTGAACGCTGAACCCTGACTACTAAATTCTACAACCTTGGCTTAGCATTCCTCTAATACCACTTCTTCCCCCGAGCCGCCTTCACTTCTCCTCTCCGTTTCTTCCAGTCTAGTCGCTTACGCTTATCGGCAACAAAAGCTTTGCCTCTATGCGGCTTCGGGATGGGGCGAGCACCGCGCTCTAGCAGTTGCTTTAACCGGAGCAAGGCGCGTTTCCGGTTGGTGTGCTGGCTGCGGCCAGATTGGTCTACTACGGAGATGCGGCCGTTGGCGTCCAGTTGTTTTGCTAGGTGGTGGCGCAGGTTTTTGCGCTCTCGGTCGGTAAGGCCCTCGCTGGCTTCTAGGTCAAAGACCAGCTCTACCCTACTCTCGGTCTTGTTTACGTGCTGGCCGCCCGCTCCGCTGCTGCGGGAGGTTCTTAGGGCTAGTTCTTCACGGATCTTGGGCCAGTTCATGGTCTTAGTCTTGTAGTTGGAAGTCTTCTTGGGGTACAAAGGTTTTGTTGGAGCCGGAAGTTTCACGATAATCTCTTTAAAACCTTTTCTTGCACCTACGGCGGGAGGTAGTTAGATAGTAGTGTGACTGTTTGACTATCTGACTATATTCGCCCCAAAAAACAATAACGCCAGTGGCCAACAAGTATTTTGATCTCATTGATCAGACCTTCGATTTTCCGCAAACCGGATTCGACCTTACGAACGGATACCTCACATTCAATAATATCCCGCTGATTCACCTGATCAACAAGTATGGTACGCCACTGAAGCTGACCTATTTACCGAGTATTGGTCAGAAAATTAAAAAAGCCCGCAACTTGTTCCGCCGCACAATGCGCAGCCAGGGCTACACGGGAAAATACAATTATTGTTACTGCACCAAAAGCAGCCATTTTGCCCATGTTGTTGAAGAAGCGCTAGCACATGGTGTGCAGCTAGAAATCAGTTCCGCTTACGATGTAGACCTGATTCGGAAGCTGCTGGAACGCGGTAAAATCACCAAAGAGATCACCATCGTTTGCAACGGTTTTAAGCCGCTGGAATACCTAAATGCCATCACGGCCCTAATGAACGACGGTTTCAACAACGTGATCGCGGTAGTAGACAACGCCCACGAGCTAGACCACTACGCTGAACACGTAAACACTAAAGCCAAGATCGGTATCCGCGTAGCGACCGAGGAAGAGCCCAATTTCGAGTTCTACACTAGCCGCCTAGGCCTGCGAGCTGCAGACGTGATTCCGCTCTTCAACGAAAAGATCAAGAACAACCCAAAACTGGAGCTGAACATGCTCCATTTCTTCGTTGATACGGGGATCAAAGACAGCCTCTACTACTGGGGCGAGCTAAAGAAGGCTGTCCGCCTGTACGGCGAGCTAAAGCATGAAAGCGAGCAACTACACGCCCTGAACATTGGCGGCGGGATGCCCATACGCAACAGCCTAGGCTTTGAGTTCGACTATAAGTATATGGTCCGCGAGATTGTAGCCAACGTCCTCGAGGCATGTGAAGAGATAGACGTTGCGGAGCCAGATATTTTCACCGAATTTGGCAAGTATACCGTCGGGGAATCTGGCGCGACCATCTTCTCCGTCCTGGAGCAGAAACAACAGAACGATTCGGAGATGTGGTACATGATAGATAATTCCCTGATGACCACCTTACCCGATGCCTGGGGCATCGGCGAACGTTTCATCCTCCTGCCCATCAATAAATGGGACCACGGCTACCGCCGCGTCAACATCGGCGGGCTCAGCTGCGACAACTCAGACTACTACAACTCCGAAATTCACGAAAGCCAAGTCTACCTACCCGTCAACAAGCCCGATGACGATGAAAACCTCTACCTCGGCTTTTTCCATACTGGGGCCTACCAAGACAACATCTCCGGCTACGGCGGTATCAAGCACTGCATGATCCCTAGCCCTCAACACATCGTTATTGATCTCGACGATAAGGGCAACCTAGTAGACCGCCTGCTTTACCCCCAGCAAACGGCGGAGAGTATGCTTAAGATTTTGGGGTATTAGTAGGCTTGTAGGCTGTAAGTTAGTCGAAGGATAAAACCGCCCTTCCAGTAATAATCCAGCAAGAACTGCCTGTTCTTCCAGCAGAAATGATCAAATTTGTTCTACACAAAAGCACCCAAATATGTTACCGTCCGTAGACCCCACTACTACCCAAGCCTGGCAAGAACTTGAAACGCACGCCCGCGAGATGGAGAACCGCCACCTCAAAGAGCTGTTCGCCCAAGACCCAGACCGCTTCGAGCACTTCAGCCAGACCTTTGAAGACATCCTGCTGGACTATTCCAAGAACATCATCACTAAGGAAACGCTAGATACGCTCTACCGCCTAGCCAAAGACTGCGGCCTGAAGGAAGCGACCGAGCAGATGTTCTCTGGAGCCACCATCAACGGTACCGAAGGCCGCTCCGTGCTGCACGTTGCACTGCGCAACCGGGGCAAGGGCAAAATTATGGTCGGCGGTAAAGACGTGATGCCACAGGTACACGACGTCCTGAACCGGATGCGGCATTTCTGCGAAGCCATCCACAACGGTAAACTGACGGGCTACAGCGGCAAACCGCTCACCCAAGTTGTCAATATCGGCATCGGTGGTTCAGACCTTGGCCCAGTGATGGTGACCGAGTCCCTCAAGCCGTACTGGATTGAAGGCCGCGAGGTTTACTTCGTCTCCAACATCGATGGGACGCACCTCGCAGAGGTGCTCAAGCAGGTAGACCCCGAGACGACGCTTTTCCTCGTTGCGTCCAAGACCTTCACGACCCAAGAGACGATGACCAATGCGCGCAGTGCGCGCCAGTGGTTCTACGACCACGGCGGCAGCCAAGAGAGCGTTGCGCTACACTTCGCTGCCCTGTCTACCAACATTGCAGGCGTGAAGGAATTCGGCATCGCGGAGGAGAACATCTTTGGTTTCTGGGACTGGGTTGGCGGCCGTTACTCCCTCTCCAGCGCCATCGGGATGAGCATCGCCCTCACCGTCGGGTTCGATCATTTCATTGAGCTACTAGACGGGATGTACAGTATGGACGAGCACTTCCGCAAGGCACCGCTAGAGGAGAACCTCCCCACCAAGCTGGCCCTCATCGGGGTGTGGTACACCAACTTCTTCGGCGCGGAGACCGAAGCTATCTTGCCCTACGACCAGTACCTGCACCGCTTCCCGGCCTATTTCCAGCAGGGCAACATGGAATCCAACGGAAAGAGCGTAGACCGCAACGGCAAGCCAGTAGGCTACCAAACCGGCCCCATCATCTGGGGAGAGCCAGGTACCAACGGACAGCACGCCTTCTACCAACTCATCCACCAAGGGACACGACTGATTCCCTGTGACTTCATTGCACCTGCGTCCTCGCATAATCCGATCGGTGACCATCACGCGATCCTGCTCAGCAACTTCTTCGCCCAAACCGAAGCCCTCATGAACGGCAAAACCGCCGACCAAGTGACGGCCGAACTCAAAGTCGCAGGCAAATCTGATGCCGAGATCGCCGAACTCGTCCCCTTCAAAGTCTTTGAAGGTAACCGGCCAACCAACTCCATTTTGGTCCGCAAAATAACGCCCTACGTCCTCGGCCAGCTCATCGCGATGTACGAGCACAAGATCTTCGTTCAGGGCATCATCTGGAACATCTTTAGCTTCGACCAGTGGGGCGTGGAATTGGGCAAACAACTCGCCAAGGCCATCCTCCCCGAACTGGCAGGTAAAGACGACGTTGGCAGCCATGATTCTAGTACTAATGGGCTGATTAATGCGTATAAGGCTTGGCGGTAAGTTTTAGCAATCAGGGTTCAGCGTTTAGGGTTCAGGCTACCACTGTTTCATCTAGCCGCCTGAACCCTGAATACTGATTGCTAATACCACAACCATTAGGCCGACGAGTTAAACTTACTACCTTTGCCGCCTCCAACACACTAAAGACTAACATTCTAAAAGACCAAACCAATGGCAACTCAACTACTAGCCGGTAAACGCGGCGTTATTTTCGGTGCACTCGATGACCAGTCTCTCGCGTGGAAAATTGCCGACATCTGCCACCAGATGGGCGCAAAGTTCACGCTCACCAACGCCCCCGTGGCGCTACGGATGGGTGCGTTGCAGGAACTCGCCGCAGGTATCGGCGCGGAGGTGATCCCTGCCGACGCAACGAGCATTGAAGATTTGGAAAACCTCTTCGTCAAGTCCGAAGAAATCTTGGGTGGCAAGATTGATTTTGTCCTCCATGCCATCGGGATGAGCATCAATGTGCGCAAGAAAAAGGACTATACCGACCTGAACCACGAGTGGATGAAGAAGACCTTCGACATCAGCGCGATCAGCTTCCACAAGATGTGCCAAGTGCTCTACAAAGGCGACCACATGGCCGAGTGGGGCAGCATCTTGGGCCTGACGTACATCGCCGCCCAGCGCGTTTTCCCGCACTACGGCGAGATGGCGGAGAGCAAGGCCCTATTGGAGAGTTTTGCCCGTAGCTTCGGCTACCACTTCGGCGTCAAGAACAAGGTCCGGGTCAATACCATCAGCCAGTCGCCCACCATGACGACGGCGGGCAAGGGCATCCCCGGCTTCACCGAGTTCTTCGATTATGGAGACGGCATGAGCCCACTCGGCAACGCCCCCGCCGAAGATTGCGCCAACTTCTGCGCGTCTATGTTCAGCGACCTCACACGCTACATCACCATGCAGAACCTCTTCCACGATGGCGGTTTCTCCAACATGGGCATGAACCCCCAGCTCATGAAGTAAGGTTGACGCTTCTTGTTGAAAACTGGAATGGGCTAGTTCGCTTTGCGAGCTGGCCCATTCCAGTTTTCAACAAGAAGAACCAACCTCCTGCGCCATACCGTTACAATGTAGGGCGTGTGTTTGGGCGCGGCCGCAGGTGCAGGGGGAGGTTAAAGGGCGTAATGTCTGGCCCCGGAGGGGTCCCATCTCTAGCGAAGGGTTGAACGCTTGCCGGCAGGCAACGTTCAGCCCTTCGCGATTTGGGCGGGCCTGATGATTGCTCTGAAAGCCCTGGCCTAAATCTCCTACACAGCATACCCGTGTGTACACATTAACCGTTAGAAACCTATTAACTAAAGTCTAGTTCCCCCATGCTCCGATTCGTCCTTAGCCTTCTGGCCTTACTAGCCATCAGTTCTTCTGTTACTGCGCAATCTCTTGATCCCGCCAGCCTAAAAACGCCCGCAGACCACGCGGCCTTCTTCGACACCATACAGCAACTACATCAAGAACTGATCCGGCGCAGCGGCCCAACCATATTAGCGTTTGGTTGGGAATCGGCCGAACACCTCGCCCTGCGCGACAGTACGTTGAAGCGTAATGCTTTCTTACGGAAAACAGTAGAAGACTACCTAGATCGGTATGGTTTTCCAGGCCCATCTCATGAGTTAAAAACGAGGCGCAAACGCGCAGAATCAGCCCTAATGAAGGAAGCAGAAAAGATCAAGTGGCAGGATTCCATAGCCAGAGACTCTGTGATGAGAGTTATTGCGAAATCTTTCGGCAATGATATTTCGCTAAGAGATACTAGGCTTGCGGTACTGCTCATCCTCGACACGGAGCCCAACTTTGATAAGCGCTGCGAGAATATAGGTTGGTTGCGTTTCGAATGGGAAGAGGGCAACCTGCCGACTGAGCACCTCCTCGCTTACCTCCGTCATACCTACGCAGCGAAGCACGGCAAAGAGCTAGACATCGCTACCGGCTCCACCGAACAAGAACGAGTTTTGATGCATGCGCGGGAACTGCTGGGTTGCTGGGGGCATTGAGTTTGGAGCACAGGGAAACTACTCTCCTAAAAAAGCGTTACCCTGAAAGTAACCAAACCAAAAGTATGCTTCGCCTCCCGGCCCTCCTCCTTTCTACCCTTCTTCTTTGCGCATTTATTGCTTCTTGTACTTTCGTCCAAGACCGCTACCCTACTTTGCCGCCGGGGCCTTACCGCGCCATCGTTGAGTTGGAGTACAACCCCATTGTTCCTAACCCCAAAGGTGCGCCCATTCCGGAGAAAACTAACCTGGAATTCGACGAAGTCACCAAAGGAGCCTTACCCTTCAACATGGATGTGGTGTACGTAAACGATACCGTATTCCGTATCGACATCCACAACGGCGAAGAGGTCATCACCGTGCCGCCCAAAAACATCCAGACTGGGCGCGACCTAACGATTGGTCGGGATACCATCCGGATTGATTTCCCCGTCTACGATGCCTACATCAGTGCTTACTTCGAGGAGAAAGTGATTGAGGGCGTTTACGTAGTCAACTACCGAGACAACTACCGGATTCCTTTCAAAGCCTTCCACGGGCAAGACCACCGTTTCACAGTCCTCAAAAAAGAGCCCGCCGCTGATATTAGCGGAACATGGGCGGTGATGTTCGGCAAGGAAGGCGAAGCGCCCTACCCCGGCATCGCCGAGTTCCAACAAGATGGCAACTACCTGAGCGGAACCTTCCGGACAGAGACCGGAGACTACCGCTTCCTAGAAGGAACAGTACAAGCAGACAAAGCCTACCTCAGCGTCTTTGATGGTTCCCATCTTTTCCTCTTCGAGGCCCTCATCAAAGACGACGGAACCCTGAGCGGAACCTTCCGTTCCGGCCGCCACTACATCACCAACTGGACAGCAAAGCGCGACCCCGACTTCGTTCTCAAAAGTGCCGACGACCTGACGGTGATGAACGAAGACATCCCGCTTAGCTTTAGCTTCCCCGACGCAGATGGCAACATGGTCTCTCTGAAAGATGAGAAATACGACGGGAAGCCCAAGCTCATCAAGATCATGGGCACTTGGTGCCCCAACTGCCGCGAAGAAGCCGACTTCCTGAAAGACTACCTCGCCAACAACGACACCAAAGACCTGGAAGTGATCGCCCTCGCCTTCGAGAAGTACGGCGGAGCGGATGAGCGGAGTAAGGCCGTCGTTCGTCGTTACGAAGAGAACATGAACGTGCCTTGGCCCGTCCTTCTCGCAGGAGACAGCGATAAGGAGGCCGCTGCCCGCGCCCTACCGATGCTCAACAAAATCATCAGTTACCCCACCCTGCTCTTCCTTGACCGGAACAATAAGGTGAAGCGCATCTACACCGGCTTCAACGGAAAAGCGACAAGCAAATTCGCAGAATTTGAGCAGAGTTTTAAAGATTCGGTGGCGGAGTTGGTACAGTAAAAAAGAATCGCGGATTTGGGCGGATTACTCGGATTAACGCGGATTTCCCGTCTGCCAATCTGCGTTCATTCGCGTTCAATCTCGCAATCCGTGTTCATCCGCGCCATCCGCCTAAATCCGTGATCTCAGTGTTGTATTCATGAACGTAGAAAAAGCAATAGACCAAGCCCGTCACGAGCGGAAGTCCAATAAGAAGTTTTTCAGCAAGCTAAAGGCCCGTCCGCCCAAAGACCTCGACGAGCAGTTCCATGACCTGCACGACGAAGTTTTCCGGGAGATCGACTGCCTCGAATGTGCCAACTGCTGCAAAACCACTAGCCCAATCTTTCGTGATATCGACATCGACCGTTTGGCCCGTCACCTCGGCATCAAACCCGGCCAACTCATCGAGCAACACCTCCACCTCGACAACGAAGGCGACTATGTGCTCAACGTAGCACCCTGCCCCTTCCTCGGCCCAGACAACTACTGCTCCGTCTACGAAGCCCGCCCCCGCGCCTGCCGAGAATACCCGCATACGGACCGAAAAAACATGCTACAGATTTTGCCGCTTACGTTGCGGAATACGCTGGTATGCCCAGCAGTGGGGGAGATTTTACGGCGGTTGCGGTAGTGGGTTGATAGAGGGTTGAGGGCCTCCGATGAACGCTTCCGCCCAACTCGCCAGTCGAGCACGAAGTACTGCGAAGCTCATTCTTTTTTGTCACTGCTTTATAGGAATAATTTGGTTACTAAAATCAGTGTTTGTCTCTTGATAAGATCGACGCTAATTCTACAACAAAAAAGTTCGCCTGTCGAGTTGGGAGACAATCGGGCCGGAGGCCTACGAAATATACATAAGTTTACGAAGGTTCGTTGAGTGCCGAAACCCCCTCCCTAAATCCCTCCCCACGGGGGAGGGACTTGTGAAAACGCAATGCGTTTTTGAGGCAAAGTTGGTCGTAACTACCCAAGTTCGTCTCTAAATGAT
>CALEDI010000091.1 GCA_937949535.1 uncultured Lewinella sp.
GCTGTTTCCCGATTCAGCGTTGAGTCACGACGGATTGGCCGCCGCCTTCCTTCAAGCTGGTGATAAAGCCAAAGCCGCTGAACTCTCTGCCCGGGCCCTTCAACTAGACCCCGAAGGAGCTATTGGGGCAAAGGCGAAGAAACGGTTGGAAACACTTAACAATGATTAAGTAGGCAAAGAAAGTCTTCTGGGCGCGGCCGCAGGTGCTGGGGGCGGTTTTTAAGACAGGTCTATCGTAGGGTTGAGAATTGACTTACGTGAGGCCTGTAACATTCCCCTTCCCCCAATCGTGTACTCAAAAAATGCAACCCATCCCCCACAAAGCCGTCCTTACATCCATAAGCCACGACGCTTCGTAGAAAAACCACCTTCCAGCCGAAGAGAATGATTCACCTTCGGCGCAATGATCAACACTGCCCCTTTGTCGCTCGGCTTGGAAAGCCTCGACCGGGAAACCAAACTCACCAGATGAAAACATTTTACACCGCTTTACTTTGCTCCTTTTTAACCCTGCTCTGCACCAGCGTCCGCGCCCAAGAAGCAGCCAAAGCCCCCGAAACCGGCAGCATATCCGGCAAAGTATTCGACGATAATACGCCCGCCGAGTTCACCAACATCTTGCTCCTCAGCGCAACGGACAGCGCGGTAGTAAAGTTAGAATTGGCCGACGAGAGCGGCAGCTTCGCCTTCAACGACATCGCCGCCGCCGACTACTTCATCCGCACCACCGGCATCGGCTACGGCGAGAAAGACCACCCCGTTTTCACCCTCGCCGCAGGCGAAAAACTGGACTTACCTGTTTACCAAATCAGCGGCTCCGGCACCAACCTAGAAACGGTTGAAGTGGTAGCCCGAAAGCCATTCTTGGAGCAAAAAGCCGGGATGCTCGTCGTCAATGTAGACCAAAGCATCACCGGCCAGGGCGGAACGGTGATTGATATGCTCCGCAAAGTTCCCGGCATCGTTGTCGCCGGCAACCGCATCCAAATGGCCGGAAAATCCGGCCTAACCATCCTCATCGACGGGCGACCGACGAAGTACATGGACATCCAGAGTCTCCTACGCGATATGCCCGCCGACAACATCAAATCCATCGAAGTCATCAGCCAACCCGGCGCGCAGTACGACGCCGAAGGCTCGGGCGGCGTCATCAACCTCGTCCTGAAAAAGAACAGTTTGCTGGGCACCAACGGCTCTGTTTACGTCGGCGGCGGCTACGGCGAACGCGCCAAGTACCGTGCCGGTGGCCAACTGAGTCACCGCGCCGGAAAACTCAACCTCACCGGCGGCGCAGCTTGGAACCAGCGCAGTTGGGTGGAGGGCCTCGACCTCACCCGCCGCTTCGATGACCGAACTTTTGTGCAGACCAACCGCGACTTTGGCGTGCCCAACTCCTACAGCCTTCGCGGCGGCGCAGACTACGACCTGACTGAAAAGCAACGCATCGGTATCAACGCACGCTACAACTGGGGGCAGTCTCCCCGCTCGGCCACCAACCAGACCAACGTCCTGAACCCCGAAACGGGTGACCTAATGGAGGCCTTCTCGACCTCCATCGAGCGCGAGCGGCCCTGGACGGGCTTCAACGCCGACGCCTTCTACCGCATCAAGATTGACACCAGCGGCCAAGAAATCAACTTCGACGTGAGCTACAACCGCTTCACCCGCGACGGCCGCGTCTCCCTCCAAACCATCGGCGACGGCGGCTTCCCCGACCGGGTTAACCTAGAACCTACCTCGGCCGACATCGTCAGCGGGCAGGTAGACTACAAAAAGCCCCTCAGCCAAACCTTCATCCTAAAGGCCGGGGCAAAAGCCAGCATGGCCGCACTAGACAACGAACTGCTCGCCCGCTTCAGCCAAAGCGGTGAAATGGTGATCGATGAAAACCTGAGCAACCAGTTTCTTTACGACGAAAACATCACCGCCGCCTACACCAGCCTCGGTTGGGAAAAAGGAGACCTGAGCGCCAACTTCGGCCTCCGCTACGAACGCACGCAAATGGAAGGCTACAACGTGACCGTTGATAGCTTCAACCTCCGCGACTTCAGCCAACTATTCCCCAGTCTCAGTTTCAACGCTCCGGCTTTCGGTCCCATCGGCGTTTCCGTAGCCTACAGCTACCGCATCGAACGGCCGAGCTACTACAAGCTCAACCCCTTCGTGAGCTACCTCGACCCGCTCACCTTCGAGAAGGGCAATCCGTTTCTGCGTCCCGAACTGATCCACTCCGGCCAGTTCAGCCTCACCTACGAGAAGCAACCCTTCTTCAACCTCAGCTACGACTACACCAGCGACGTGATCGCCGACGTTACCCGCCAGGTCAACGAAGATACCGATCAGTTTCAGGCCGGAACCGCCTTCCAAGAAACCATCAACCTCGACCGCTACATCCGCTACGGCGGCAGCCTGTTTTTACCGCTAGATTTCATCGCCAAACCGATCTCCGGCTACATCGGCGGTATGCTCTACTACAACGATTACACCTCCGATTTCGACGGCGGACAGCTAGACCAAGACCAGTGGAGCTTCACCGGCTTCTTCCAGGTCAACGCCCAGTTGCCGATGGACTGGAAGGGCGAGGTTTCCGGCTGGTACCAAGGCAAGGGCATCGACGGCATCATCCGGACCGAACCGCTCTACGGCGTTTCCGCTGGCCTAGAGAAGTCCTTCTTCGATGACCGGCTCGACTTCGTACTGAGCGGAGACGGCATCATCCAGAAGTTCTTCACCGGCACGATCCGCTACCAAGAGCAAGACCTCGACATCCGTTCCATATGGGAAGCACCGGTTGTTTCGGCTAAGTTCACGTACAAATTCGGTAACCGTTTCTTGAAGCGGAACGAGGGGCGGCGGAGTTCGGCAAGTGAGGAGCGAGGGCGGTTGAATGATTAAGCTGGGCGCGGCCGCAGGTGCAGAGAAGGTTTTAAGGGCGAGGGCTAGGCTGTCAGGTTGTAAGTCGGGATGCAATCCCTCGCCCTCTACCGCCGCTGTTCAATCTTATACAGCATCAGCCGGCCAATGTCTTTGGCGCGTTGAATGGCCAAGTCCGCCCGCTCCCCAGCGAACAGCTCCCGAACGGTGCCTTCCCACATTGCTAACCATACCCCGAAATGCACCTGCGTCAGCGCCGTCTTCTCGGCCAACGTTAGGTGCGTCAACATCGGGTTACCTCGGAAAACCGGATTACCCAGCAAAATACCCTCCCAAAAATCACAGATGACAGGGAGATGGACTTCTAAATTAAGCTTCGCTACGTCCGTGAAGATATAGCCGATGGTGGGGTCGGTGATGGCCTTGTTGTAGAAGGCGGCTACTAGGTTGTTGATGTCTTGGCGGTGGGAAATGTCGGGCATGGGATATTAGTGTTTATCGTGTCTGACCCTGTATTCTTTCTCTTTCTTAACAAGGCCCATAAGCCGTAAGTCTATGTTCCCTGTCTCTTCGTTAAAAACATAAAACAGCTTCTCTCCGTGCAAAAAATGAAAGTTGACAGAGGATAATTCATCGCCGGTTTCGCTTTCTAGACGCAACCGCTGAGCAGCATCTACACACATCGCTGAATGGGGGTAGTAATAATATTTGTCTCTCTTGTTTGCATGATATACACGAGTGATATCATTTCCCACCCTGTAAAGCTTGTTCTCACCTTTATCTACTTTGAATTTCACTACTCCTCGTTTGGAGCCTTGAGTTGGTTGGAGCGTGTAAAAGCTGCAAGTATTGTCATGTATCAGGTAGGTGTTACCCGGCCGAAGTTTCATGATAGACACCTTCCTGAAGCGAGCATTCTGGAAAACAATGGTATCAAAACCTCTTTCGTTTATCCTCGTTTTGATCAGGTCTCCAGTAAACGGTATTTCAACTCCGTTCACCTCTATCTGAAAAGGGGGAGCCATTGCAGTCCAAATGTTTGTGTCTTTCTTTATGAACGCAGCATCGGTTTGCGCGCCAAGAAATGTACTCGTTAAGCAGAATACCAGTAATGATTTCCAGACCATATTTTCTTGGTTTGTTGTTCTTTAAAATGGCGCTAAGCGCCATCTCACACACACTCCCCCCAGCAATAACCCCGCACTTCGTACGGGGTTACAAATGGGGTAGTCGCTACGCGACAAAGACGCCTCCCCCACCCCCCACAGCTCGCAAGAGCTTCGTACTCCAGGCCTGTGCTTCAGCTCAGGCCTAAATTCACCCCTCAATCACCCCCCGAACACTCCCCACCAACAACAGCCGCCGCTCCGCCTCTTCATAAGAAATACCGAGCGCGTCGACGATCATCTTAGTGCCTCGGTCTACGAGTTTGGCGTTGGAGAGTTGCATATCCACCATGCGGTTGTCTTTGACGCGGCCGAGGCGGATCATCGTGGTGGTCGTGATCATGTTGAGGATGAGCTTTTGGGCCGTGCCCGATTTCATCCGGGTGCTGCCCGTCACAACCTCTGGGCCGACGACGGCGACGATGGGGTGATCGGCGTGTTCCGTAACCGGAGCGCCGGGGTTGCAGGTGACGCAGGCCGTGAGGATGCCGCGCTCGCGGCAGGCCTTCAGCCCGCCCACCACGTAGGGCGTGGTGCCGGAGGCGGCAATGCCGATCATCGTATCGTCGGGGCCGATGTTGTGGGCTTCGAGATCGAGCCAACCTTGCCCTTCGGCGTCTTCGGCAGATTCAACGGGGTGGCGCAGGGCGTGGTCTCCTCCGGCAATGAGGCCAACCACCCACTCGGGTGGCACGCCGAAGGTGGGGGGGCATTCGCTCGCATCCAGCACGCCAAGCCGGCCGCTAGTACCGGCCCCGGTGTAAAAGATGCGCCCGCCGCGCTGCATGCGCGGCACGATGTCATCAACCAAAGCCGTAAGCGCCGGGATGCAAGCCTCCACCGCCAAGGCCACTTTCTGGTCTTCGCGGTTGATGTTCGTCAGCAACGCTTCGGTAGATTGTTTTTCAAGGTGGCGGTAAAGCCCCGGTTGCTCGGTTATTTTCTGCATATGGCTAAGGTAGAGCCTAGAATCCGATTTGTTGTTTGTTCCGTTCGTGGTAAAGGGCTAAAATGCACATTTGCTTACGGCCGGAAGCCGTAAGCTGGAGTACGAAGCCCTTACGGGCTCTGTGCTCTCTGTGTTCTTTGTGTTCTCTGTGTTCTCTGTGTTCTCTGTGCTCTTTGTGAACTCTGTGCTCTTTGTGTTCTCTGTGTTCTCTGTGTTCTTTGTGCTCTCTGTGCTCTCTGTGTTCTTTGTGTTCTTTGTGCTCTCTGTGCTATGTTCCTCAGTCTACTTTCCGAACGCTGTAAAAAACCGGCACGATTATTGCGAGCAACCCTACACCGCTTTCAAGCGTTCCCTATCTTTACTAGCCCCTTACCGGGCCCACGCCCCTGAACTAAACCAAGTGAGCCGACCAAAGATTTCCATCAATATGGACAACCACGGATTTGACGACGACCAAGAACTTTTCCCCTTCATCGGTACCGAAGAAGGAGACGAAGAAATGGACGCCGCAGACCTGCCTGCCGTAGTACCCGTACTAGCCCTTCGCAACTCCATTTTGTTCCCCACCATCGTCATCCCGATCAACATCGGCCGAGACCAGTCTATCAAAGCCATACATAAGGCACAAGAGACCGACAAGTGGGTGGCAGTGTTCAGCCAACGAGACCTTAAGGAAGAGAACCCCTCTGGCGAAGACCTCTACGAAGTCGGTACGCTGGCTCGCATCCTCAAGATGCTGCGCATGCCCGATGGGAGCCTGACCGCCGTGCTCCGTGGTCGGCAGCGCATCCGCCGTAAAGCCCTGACCCAAACCGAGCCCTACTTGGCCGGCGAAGTAGAACTGCTAAACTACGTCTCCCCCGCAGACCCACTCACCTTCGAGGCAACCATAGACAGCGTGCGCCACAGCGCCGGCCGCGCCGTAGAGCTGAGCCCCAACATCCCCACCGAGGCGAAAGTGATGCTCGACAACATCGAAGTGCCTAGCCACCTGCTCAACTTCATCTCCAGCAACCTCAACACTGAGATGAACGTGAAGCAGGAAATTCTGGAAACCGCAGACCTCGGCGCAAAGGCCAACCGCGTACTCACCGAACTGCAACGGGAGCTACACATCCTCGAAATCCGCGACCAGATCGAGAACAAGACCCGAGGCGACATCGAGGAGCAGCAGCGGCAGTACTTCCTGAACCAGCAAATGAAGGCCATCCAGGATGAACTCGGAGATAACCCCAACCGCGCAGCAGTTGAGCAACTCGAAAAACGCGCGATAGACAAACAGTGGCCCGAAGAAGTAGAAAAGGTCTTCACCCGAGAAATCACCCGCCTAAAACGGATGAACCCTCAGGTAGCCGAGTACTCCGTTCAGCTTTCCTACCTCGAAATCTTGCTCGACTTACCTTGGCAAGACTACACCGAAGACAACTTCGACCTAAAGGCCGTAGCCAAGGTGCTCGACGACGACCACTACGGCCTCGAAAAAGTAAAAGACCGCATCCTGAGCCACCTCGCCGTGCTCAAGTTGAAGGGAGACATGAAAGCCCCCATCCTACTACTGCTCGGCCCTCCCGGCGTCGGTAAAACGAGCTTGGGCAAGAGCGTAGCCGAAGCCCTGGGCCGCAAATACGTCCGTATGAGCCTCGGCGGTTTGCACGACGAAAGCGAGATCCGTGGCCACCGCAAAACCTACATCGGCGCTATGCCGGGCCGCATCGTGCAGTCCTTGAAGAAGGTTGGCTCCGCCAACCCCGTCTTCATCCTCGATGAAATAGACAAAGTAGGCCAAAGCCACCGAGGAGACCCTTCTAGCGCCCTGCTGGAAGTCCTCGACCCGGAGCAGAATACGACCTTCCACGACAACTACCTCGACCTCGATGTAGACCTCTCCAAGGTAATGTTCATCGCTACGGCCAACAACTTCGGAGCCATCCAGCCCGCCCTGCGCGACCGGATGGAGATCATTCGCCTCAGCGGCTACTCCGCCGAAGAGAAGTTAGAGATTGGCAAGCGACACCTACTGCCGCGCCAACGCAAAGACCACGGCCTGAAGGCCAAGCAGGTCAAAGTGCCCGTCGCAACCCTAAAAGACGTCATCAGTGGCTACACCCGCGAGAGCGGGGTACGGGGCCTGAACCGCCAAATTGGCGGTCTGATGCGCTACGCCGCCAAGCAGATCGCGATGGAAGGTGCTGAAAAAGTGACCGTAACGCCAGATTTGCTGGAGGAAATCCTCGGCCCGGTCAAGTTCGAGCGCGAGCCTTACCGCGTCGGCAAGCTCCCCGGCATCGCCGTTGGGCTGGCCTGGACGCAGGTGGGCGGAGAGATCCTTTACGTAGAAGCCAGCCTCAGCTCCGGCAAGGGCGGCCTTACCCAAACGGGCAACCTGGGCCAGGTGATGAAGGAGAGTGCCATTACGGCACGTTCGTTCTTGAAAGCCAACGCCGAGGAATTCGGAATTGACGTAGAGAAGATCAAGGACAATGACCTCCACATCCACGTTCCGGAAGGCGCGACGCCAAAAGACGGCCCCAGCGCGGGCATCACGATGCTCTCCGCTATGGCAAGTGCCTACACTGGGCGGCCCATCAAGCCGTACCTCGCCATGTCTGGCGAGATCACGCTGCGCGGGCGGGTCTTGCCCGTAGGCGGCATCAAGGAGAAACTCCTCGCCTCCCGCCGAGCAGGTATGAAGACCGTAATGCTAAGCCGGAAGAACGAGAAGAACGTCCGCGAAATCGAAGACCGCTACCTGAAAGGGCTGAAGATTCACTACGTGGATGACATGCGAGAAGTGTTGGAATTTGCGCTCAGCTAATTCGTTTGGGTAAGTAAACTGTCAAAAAAATCGTTAATACCTTTGCGTTTCCCCAACCTAAGGCTGCTGTTTGGTGTCCTTACCTTTGGAAACCACATCCCCGCCGCTTTATGAAATACTTGCTCCTACTCTGCTTCTCCATCCTGTCTTTCACCTGCGTCCGCGCCCAATTAGTAGACCAGTATGGCGAAGAACTCGTTCAGTTTTCAGGTATGGTGCTAGACGGCACGAACAGCCAGTTGTACCCAATTCCGTACGCTACGGTCTTGATTCAAAACGACGGGCGCGGTACATACGCCAACCTCGATGGCTTTTTCAGCATCGTGACGCATAAGGGAGATACGGTTATTTTTAGCGCTCTCGGATACGAAGACGCGATGTACGTAGTGCCTGATACGCTCAAAGACGACAAGTACAGCATCGTGCAGATGCTCACCAAAAACAACATCGACCTGCCCGCTGCGGTGGTTTTTCCTTGGCCTAGCCGCGACCACTTCAAGCTGGAATTTCTGGCGATGGATGTTACCGACGAGCTCCAGTCGATTGCGTCCAACAACCTGAGTGCCGACAAACTGGAAGCATTGCAGAAAACCGTGCCGATGTCTGGTGCTGAAAATGGTAGTTTTTACCTCCGCCAACAGGCGCGCCAGACCTACTATATTGGCCAGCGCCCACCCATGAACATCTTCAGCCCAGTAGCTTGGAAACAATTTTTTGATGGCTGGAAACGAGGAGATTTCAAGAAAAAGCAAGACGATTAGGCGCGGCCGCAGGATGCAAGGAAAGTTTTAGGAACGCCGCTTTGATACAACTATCCGGCCAGACAATCAGTTTATAAGGCATGAGCGCTTCTGCCAATACTACTGGGCCTAACCATCCGCCCCCCTTGATCTACATCTGCCTTTACTTTTTGGCAGCTAGCCTTTTGCTGCGCTTCTCACTCGGCTTGGGCGTTATGCTTTTCCTTATTGGTGTTGTCGGGATCATCGCGTACTTCAGCCTCGCTTGGTTTCGCCAACGGCGCGCTGAGCGGCCAGACGTTACGGATATTGGCTACCGCATCAAAAAGCGTTACGAAGACTGCAAAACCAAGGAAGAGCACTTCCGGACCGAAGCCGAGAACATCCGCCAGAGCATCGCGACCCTCCGCGACGATGTAGACCGCAGCGCTACCGCAGGCACCCAAGAAGTAGAACGCGCCCAGAAACTCATCACGGAGCTAGAGGCCGAGTTCAACCTCCGCCACGCCAAAGCTTCCTTCTTCGCAGATTGCGCCACCAAGCTGAAAGCGTTACAAGATCGCCACCAGCTCCAAGAATCCATCGCCGCCCGAAAGCGCGAACTAGAAACCCTGCGCTCTACCAACTTCGACGATGAAGCCACCCTCGAAGAAACCCGCTACCACCTCGAAAAAGACACCATCGAGCTAGACACCATCGCGGAATTGAGCCGCGAAGCATTCGTTAGCTTCAAAGCCGAACAGGCCGAGGAATTGCGCATTCGGCTAGAAAAATTACGCGCAGAACTTTAAGTGCTGCGCAGCAAAACTTTTTCCAATCAGAAAAAGTTATCCCAATCACTTCCACACTTTACGCAGAGGCACTATCTTTGCGGTCGCTTAAACACAGAATGCTGTGTTGTTTAGCAATGTAGTTTCCTAGGCCCGTTCGTCTATCGGTTAGGACGCCAGGTTTTCATCCTGGTAAGAGGGGTTCGATTCCCCTACGGGCTACTAGATTGAACATGTTCAGTTTAACATTGAAAATTAAAAATTGCCCGCATGGCCACGCTACCGTAAATGAGCGCAGCGAAGGTAACTGCGGCAGCAAATTTTAAATGTTGAATGTTAAATCACAAATTCTAAATTCCTAGGCCCGTTCGTCTATCGGTTAGGACGCCAGGTTTTCATCCTGGTAAGAGGGGTTCGATTCCCCTACGGGCTACCAATGCATCGTTTGCATTCTCTTTAAAATCAGAAAACCCTTTTTGGCTGTGCCAGAAAGGGTTTTCTGATTTTAAAGAGAATGCAAACGATAAACCTAGTATTATTGTACAAAATACACTAAGCCTTTGTACCTTAGCGTTAGAATCAAGCAAAGCGGACTTTAGCCTGAAGGTTAAAAATCTTATCTTTGCGGCTTCTTAGAAGCACTATTTGGAGATTATCCGGATGTGCTTCAAGGCTTCCCTTGCACCTGCGTTCAGCGCCCACCTACTTATCAGGGTGTGTTCAAAAACGCCGCTTACTGCCTTGGGATACTATATAACCTCCATCAAACAAAGAGAAACTACCCCTTAAATTATGGCAAGAATAGCAATCAACGGTTTCGGCCGCATCGGACGTATCACCCTTCGCAACCTCCTCGAAAAAGGACTCGACGTTGTTGCCGTTAACGATCTAACGGACAACGCCACCCTCGCGCACCTCTTCAAGTACGACAGCGTACAGGGCAACTACCCCGGCGAAGTAAGCGCCGACGACGAGTACATCTACATCGACGGTAAGAAAATCGATGCCCTAAGCCAGCCAGACCCAAGCAAACTGCCTTGGGGAGACCTTAAAGTTGACGTGGTGCTGGAATGTACCGGTCGTTTCCGCGATGAAGACAAAGCTCGCCTCCACATTGCTGCGGGTTGTAAGAAGGTGCTCATCTCTGCCCCTGCCGGCAAAGGCGACGTAACTACCGTTGTACTCGGCGTAAACGAAGAAGTCCTCGATGCTAAGACCGACGTTTACTCCAACGCTAGCTGTACCACCAACTGCCTTGCGCCACTCGTGAAGGTACTCGACGATGCCTTCGGCGTTGAGCACGGCCTCATCACTACCGTCCACGGCTACACCGCCGACCAGAACATCCAAGACGGCCCCCACAAAGACCTCCGTCGCGCCCGCGCAGCGGCCATCAATATCATCCCGACTACTACCGGCGCGGCGAAGGCTGTTGGCTTGGTGCTCCCGCACCTCAACGGCAAGTTAGACGGTGGCGCAATGCGCGTTCCGGTACCAACCGGCTCCCTCACGGACCTCGTACTGACGGTAAAGAAAGACGTAACCATTGCCGAAATCGACGCCGCTTACAAAGCCGCTGCTGCTGGACCAATGAAAGGCATCTTGGCTTACGTCGACGCGCCTTACGTTAGCTCAGACATCGTAGGCAGCAAGTTCTCCAGCCTCTACGATTCAGGCCAGACCAAAGTACTAGGTGGCCGCCTCGTGAAGGTCGTTAGCTGGTACGACAACGAAGCGGGCTACTCCGCTCGCTTGGCCGACCTCTGTGAGCGCATCGCCGCTATGTAAGTAAAGGTTTAAAGGGAAAAGGGAGTAAGGGGAAGCCAACGCTACTCATTACTCCCTTTTTCTTTTTTATACCTCTACTCCCCTCCCCCTTTACTCCCTTACTCCCTTTCCTCCCTTACTCCCCCCCCCCTTCCCCCCTTACTTACTCCCCCCTTACTCATGGCCCTCAAAGACATAAACGTATCTGGCAAAAAAGTCCTCGTTCGCGTAGACTTCAACGTTCCGCTCGATGCCGACAAAAACGTCACCGACGACACCCGCATCAGCAAAGCTGCCCCAACCATCCAGTATTTATTGGAGAACGGCGCGGCGGTGATCCTGATGAGCCACCTCGGCCGCCCACTAAAGGACAAGCTGGAAGACGGCACCATCAACTACGACAAATACAGCCTCCAGCCCGTAGTATCTACGCTTGAAGACTACGTAGGCTGTCAGGTTCAGTTTGTGTCTGACACCATCGGCGAAGAGGCTAAAGCAGCTGTAGATGCGCTTGAAGCCGGACAGATTCTGCTGCTGGAGAACACCCGTTTTTACGCCGGAGAACAGAAAGGCGACGAAGACCTCGCCAAGGCGATGGCTGGCCTGGCGGATATCTTCGTCAACGATGCCTTCGGCACCGCTCACCGCGAGCACGCCTCTACGGCTACCGTAGCGCGCTTCTTCGACGCCGACCACAAATCCTTCGGTTTCCTCATCGCTGCGGAGTTGGAAGGCGCGGAGAAATTATTGAACAACCCCGCCAAGCCCGTAACCGCCATCGTTGGCGGCGCCAAGGTATCCGACAAGATCCTCCTGCTGGAGAAACTGCTCGACTTTGCAGACAACATCATCATAGGTGGCGCAATGGCCTACACTTTCAGCCTCGCCCAAGGCGGGAAGGTCGGCAAATCCCTCGTAGAGCGCGATAAGACAGACAACGCCCTCGCCTTGCTCAAGAAAGCAGAAGCGAACGGCACTAAGATCATCCTCCCCGTCGACACTAAGGTCGGTAAGGAGTTTGCCAACGAAACCCCATCAGACATCGTGAAGGCCGGCGAGATCGGCGACGAATGGGAGGGGCTAGACATCGGCCCGCAGTCGATTGAGAACTTCAGCGCGGTCATCGCTACCAGCAAATCCATCCTCTGGAACGGCCCAATGGGCGTATTCGAGATGAGCAACTTCGCCATCGGTACCAACGCCATCGCTGATGCGGTAGCCAAGGCAACCAAGGAGAACGGCGCTTACAGCCTCATTGGTGGCGGAGACTCCGTCTCGGCGATCAACCAAGCGGGCCTCTCCGAGCAGGTTTCCTTCGTCTCCACCGGAGGTGGCGCGATGCTGGAATTGCTAGAGGGTAAGGAGTTGCCGGGAATTGCGGCAATAAAGGGATAAACCAAAGAGCTAGGAACTAAGGAACATGAGTCATTCCCTAATCTTTGATTAAGATGACCATGTCTGGCAGTACTTGACAAGATTCTTAGCGATCAGTGGACAGCATTCAGGCAAAACGGCGCTGAATGCTGATCGCTGATCGCTTTTTTATGCCAGCTATATCGGAGACAGTAGGAGAAAGCGCTAGAGATACGGTTCAAATTCCGGGATGACTCATGTTTTTTTACAACTCCCTAGCCTACCGCAGCAGCGTAAAGCTCCCGGAGTAAGGCAATATTTCTCCGTCAAGAAAGCGTACAGAAGCGGTGTAGTAGTATACGCCATCGTTGGCTAGCTTCTCCCTCACTTTACCATCCCAGCCAGCGGCGACTTCGTTGGGGGGCATGTTTTCGCCACTGAAAACCTGCCCGCCCCAGCGGTCAAAAATTTCTAGGCTGTTGATGACCGTAACGTTGGGCACGTCGGCGAATAGGGTGAAGCGGTCATTGATGCCGTCGCCGTTGGGGGAGAAAGCCGTGGGGGGGTATACCTTCCGGACTTTTGTTACCACGTAGCGCAGCGAGTCGCGGGCTTCGCAGCCTTGTGGGGAGGTGGCCAGCAGAAACAAGGTTCCGCTTTCGCTGGGTTGGAAGCGTTCGCCGTCGCAGTCTTCGGTACAGTCTACCAGCCCGGCGGGGGTGTAGGTGTAGGTCGTTACGTCGTCGTTTGTACCATCATTGAGCAAGATGGATTCGCCAAGGTTTATGGCCCGGGGTTCTCCCAGCTCGATGGTAAACGGATTGGGGGTAGTCAGAGACAGCTCCCCTCCGGTAGCACACCCGAAGCGGTCTTCAATCTGGTAACGATAGGTGCCCTCTCCTAGCCCCGTTATTGCGGAACCGACACTCCCCGAAACACTATCTAGGGTATACGCAAAAGGCCCCACACCATTGGTGACGCTGGAAAGTTCGATGCTGCCATCCGTTAGGTAAGAACAACTGGGATCGTTAGAGACGAAGTCTCCGACGAGGCCTGGATCTGGAACTACCGTTAGGCGGAGCGTCACGATACTGTCGCAGTTTATGGAAGAGCGGAGGGTATCAATAGTTACGCCAGAAGTCCGGTACTCTTGTGTGCCTACTTCAACAAATAGGCCTTGGCAGATTGTATCGATGATTTCAAAATTCAGCGCCGTAACGTTGACGATTTTCACGTTAGAAACCACCCGGCAGTTTGCATTTGTGAGGTTGGCCACTCCGTTGGCCAACAGGTAGCGGTAATAGTATTGGCCCTCGGGGCTTCCGAGGTGCAAGAAAGCCGTACCATTTTCTCCGGCCAAGTCTTGCCAAGTCACTCCGCCGTCTAAGCTTTGTTGCCATTGTAGCTGCGGGTCGGTGTACTGGCCGCCGATGATTTCTGAGGTCAGCAGAGCGGTACCGCCGCCTGCGCAAGCATCGATCATGTCTGCGTTGCCAGCAATCATCGCCATTGGCCCGCAGGCGCGAAAGGAGATGTTGTCGATTGCGAGGTCATTACCATTTCCGCCGGGGGCGTTATTGCTTAGGGCCAGGACGACTGATGTTTGCCCTGGGCCAGTTGTGAACGTAAAACCGTAGTTGTTCCACATTCGGTTCTCAGCGATAGCTCCCGTGGTGAACTGCACCACATCATCAATGCTAAAGCTCACGTTTGGCGTCAGACCGTTGGTACCTGGGAGCAGGATATTACGGACATCGGCGGAGAACTGGTAAAGGGTATTTTCGCAGAGATCGTCCACTTGCTGCTCATAAAATTTTCCGGGATCAAAAGCGGCGTTGACCACCATCATGTAGCCATTGGGGTCGCTGCTGTTGTCCGAGAAGGCATCCCAGCCGAAAAACGGGGGGTTGGTCCAGTTGCGCATATTGTTGGTGATGGTGTAGAAACCATCTTGGGGCGGCGGGCTGGTTTGGTAGATAAACCCAGGCGCGATGCCGGGGTCGGGGGTCAGAATGGTAGCAGCACCACTGCCGAAGTCTCCTTCCAAGAAGATGTTTTCACCGAGGCTCCCCGTGCACTCTTGAGCGGGTAGGTAAGCGAAAAAAAGAGCCAATAAGGTCAAACAAAAAAATCTTAGGTTCATCAGATGGGGTTCAATGCGTGGAGGGGTCAAACAGGCATAACGCGACGGTAAAGTTCTTATTGCATCAGCCCGTTTGTAAACCGTTAACTACCGAATCAGGTTAAACGATCCCTCTCGCACCTCCACTTCGTCGGAATCCGAAAACCGAAACACCATTTTATAAAGGTAAAGGTCGCTGTTTTGTGGCGTGCCGTCTTTGGTACCGTCCCATGCTTGGTTAGGGTTGGTGCTTTCAAACACACGCTGGCCCCAACGGTTGAAAACGAAGAGGGTGTAATCTTCTGCTTCGCAGTTGGTGTAGAGCCGAAACACATCGTTTACGCTGTCTCCGTTGGGGGTAATCAGCTCGGGGATGCCTTCCTCACACGTACAAAACTCTGCAACTGGGCCGGTAAAGACCAGCTCCGTCGAGTCTCCGCACGCGTTGAAAACGATGATCGGGATGTCGGTATCAAACATTGCGGGAAGAGTGCGCGGGTTGTCCGTATCGCCGTCGGCGTAGCGAACGGAGGCGACCTCGAAGGCATCGTTTGGGCCGCTAAAAACCTCTAGGGTGATCTCTTTCCCGTCGCAGATTCGACCGTCGGCGGTTACATCAAGTGTTGGCTGAAAGCGGGTGGCTTCGAGGGGATCAAACGGGAGCGGGTATTCAACTTGGCCGCAGGTTTCGTACGCCACTTCTACGCGGTACTGTTGCCCGTTTTCTGGCTTGTTCAGCTCAATCGTATCTGTAGTAGACACGAACTCTGCTACCAAAATTTCGGTACCGAGGGGGTCGTCTTCATAAAGCGACACTTTTATTTCACCGAAGGCGGCGCTTATTCCTAGGTCTAAAACACAGCGAAAGCCCTCACAGCTCAGTTCTTCTTCAAGCACGATGGGTTCAATACCGACGAGGCCTGGATCTGGAACTACCGTTAGGCGGAGCGTCACGATACTGTCGCAGTTTATGGAAGAGCGCAGGGTATCTACCGTTACGCCGGAGGTTCCGTATTCTTCCTCGCCGACTTCAAAAAACGAGCCTTCGCATATCGTATCGATAATCTCAAAGTTTAGCGGATTAACGTTGACGATTTTCACGTTAGAAACCACCCGGCAGTTTGCATTCATGAGGTTGGCCACTCCATTGGCCAACAGGTAACGGTAGTAGTATTGGCCCTCGGGGCTTCCGGGATGCGAGAAGGTCGTACCGTTTTCTCCTACCAAGTCTTGCCAAGTTGCGCCGCCATCAAAGCTTTGCTGCCATTGCAACTGCGGGTCTGCGTACTGGTTACCGATGATCTCTGAGATCAGCAGGACGGTACCGTCTTCTGCGCAAGCATTGATTATATCTGAGTTGCCAGCAATCATCGCCAGCGGGCCACAGGCCCGAAAGGCGATGTTGTCGATCGCGAGGTCATTACCATTTCCGCCAGGGGCGTTATTGCTCAGGGCCAGAACGACCGAAGTTTGCCCCGGAGCGGTCGTGAAAGTAAAACCGTAGTTGTTCCACATTCGGTTCTCAGCAATATCTCCCGTAGTGAACTGTACCACATCATCGATGCTAAAGCTCACGTTTGGCATCAGGAAGTTGGTGCCAGGGAGTAAAATATTACGGATATCAGCAGAGAACTGGTAAAGGGTGTTTTCGCAGAGATCGTCCACTTGCTGCTCGTAAAATTTTCCGGGATCAAAAGCCGCGTTGACCACCATCATGTAGCCATTGGGGTCGCTACTGTTGTCCGAGAAGGCATCCCAGCCGAAAAACGGGGGATTGGTCCAGTTGCGCATATTGTTGGTGATGGTGTAAAAACCATCTTGGGGCGGTGGGCTGGCTTGGTAGATGAACCCAGGCGCGAGGCCGGGGTCGGGGGTCAGAATGGTAGCAGCACCGCTGCCGAAGTCGCCTTCTTCAAAGATGTTTTCACCGAGGCTCCCCGTACACTCTTGGGCGGGTAGGTAAGCGAAAAAAAGGGCCAGTAAGGCCGAACAAAAAAATCTTAGGCTCATCGGGATGGAGTTCAATGCGTGAAGAGGTCAGACGGGAATAACGCGAAGATAAGTTCTTATTGTTGTTCAATGCCGTCCTTTCCATTTTACCGTAAAACCGAGTAGTGCCGCAGTACCAACCCCGAAAAGGAAAAAGGGATAAACGATGGCTGCCAGCGAGTACCACCTCAGCGGGCTTCCTTGCCCGAAATGCTTCATCACCGGCCACAGGCACAGCAGATCAAGCAGTGCTTTACTTACCCAAAGTGTAATGATAATGCGCGGCCGCAGGTGCAGGGGGAGGCTTATAAGAGAAAGTACGATGGCTGCGGATAGAGCGAAGGCCAACGCCTGCGCAAAGCTGAGTTTTGCGTTGTTGTAGTTGCCGGCCTTGCCCGCCCAGCGGAGGCGTTGCCGCCAGAGGGCGCCCCAGCCATCAACCGGCTGGGTAAAGACCGAGGCCCGGTGAGCGTAGCGGGAGACGGGGCGGGTGCCTGCTCCTCCGGCCCCGTTGTTCGGGAGAGGGGTATTGGGAACAGGGCCAACCTTGCCTATTGAGCGCGGTTGGTAAAACTTGTGCAGCAGCAAGACGTCGTCTCCGGAAGGCAGGTGATCTACGCCCGCGTAGCCGCCTACGGCCTCGAACAGCTCCCGGTGAAAAGCAAAGTTGGCGCCGTTGGCCAGCGCTGGGCGGCCCTGCTGGGCCGTGGCGGCTGTCAGGAATTGGTACGCCGCGAGGTCCAAGGCTTGGAAGGCGTTGCAGAAGCCCTCCGTTGGGCTAATGAGGACTGGCCCAAGCACAATGTTCGCTCCACCAACAACAAACTCCGCCGCTATGCGGGATACCCGGTCTGCGGGCCAGTGGCAATCGGCATCGGTCGTGATGATGACGTCGGCCTTGGTCGTAGAAATGGCGTAGGTGAGGGCTGCTTTTTTGTGGGCAATGGTTGGCTGGCCCTTCAGGTAGTCTTCCAGCTTCAGGAGGGCGACGTTTGGGGGCAGCAGGTCTGCTCCGCCGTCGGAGGAATGATCGTCGATGAAGATGAGTTCCAGCGGGCCGGGGTAGTCTTGGGCAAGTAGAGATGCCGTTAGGTTGGGCAGGTTTTTGGCTTCGTTCCGGAAGGGAACGAGTAGGGCGATGGAAGGAAGCGAAGTATTCGGTTCGGGAAGTTTAGGAGGGGGTTGGCGCACCGTTTTATACCATGCCCACAGGCTGCTTAGCTGCCAGAGGGCGTAGAGCAGGAGGATTAGGAAGGCGGTGGTGGTGGCGAGGGATAGCATTGGGAGGGTAAAGGTAGGGGCTTTGGGTGGGTTACAACTTGTCTCCAAATCTCCTACTACATCAAAGCAGTCTGGCCCCGAAGGGGTCCCATATTTAGCGAAGGGTTAAACGCTTGCCGGTAGGCAACGGTTAGCCCTTCGCGAATCGGGCATCCAAGTGGGTGAGTGGAACCACTCAGCCGATGAGTTTCCCCTAAACCTCCCCCTGCACCTGCGGCCGCGCCCGCCTACTCAAAAAGGTCATCGTAGCGGGTATCCTTCTTGCTCGTCCGAGGGAGGGGCTCTGGTGGTAAGGGTGGCAGCTCTTCGTAGTCGA
>CALEDI010000092.1 GCA_937949535.1 uncultured Lewinella sp.
AATCTTCAAGCGGTACTGCTTAGGGTTTGGGCGGTAGGCACGGAAGCAGGTGCAAAGCAAAATACCCGGTTTACCGGAACAGATGCCGACCAAGTCATCAAAGCAGGCTCATCGGACACTACAAATTTAGCAACACTTTCTCAGTCGCTCTCAAACAGTGGATGAGTAAGGTGAGACAGAGTACCCACCATCAATCGTTCGCCGCTCTCATTACTATAATAGGTGCTGGATGTAGTCTTGATATTCGGAACATAGTTCTGTGAAAACGCACTTTTTTTACGCATTTATTTCTTTTTATGAAGAAAAGCACTACATTTGGTCAACCAGTTAACTGGTCAACCAATATTTAAGGTCATGTATAGAGTTTTTCGACCTGAAAATAAGTGATTTACGATTCTAGATCAAAACTTGTGCGTTTGGCTATTCAAGCACGCTCGTTTCGATGGCGCCACACTTGTAGAGACTTAGCTTTCAGAAAGAAAAAACTTGAACACGTTCCTAAATCATTCAACACACTCTTTTTCATTAAAAAAAGTCCATTATGAGGAATTTATTAAAAAACAAACTTGTAAAGTTTGTACCACTATTAGTTCTTGGCTTCCTAGCTAGCTGTAGCCTTCAGAACGAAGACGCCTTAGTACCAGTACCTGAAGAAGTAACAACTGAACAACTAACAGCCAAAGAAATCGCTGCATTAGAGGCGGCAGAAGACGCGTATGACGAGGAACAAGACGGGTTGAAAAACTCAAACTTCGATCTTGGTAATTGGTACTTATCGGTACCCGTAGACGGTGGGCCGGAAAATATAAAAGCCGACGACCTTGGGGACCTAAAAGACGAGTTGGACAGTGATTCGGATGACTTCGTAACTGTTAATTCGGCTGAAACATATGTTAACCTGTACTGCGAATACACAGGTGTAACAACATCATCAAGCACAGACTATTCTAGGACGGAATTTAGAGAGATGTGGAAAGGAAATAACGGAAGTACAACTGACAATTGGGGGCTTAGCGGTAAGCATACAATGGTTGTTAACCAAAAAATGATAAGTTCAAACGCTAAAACAATTATTGCGCAAATACACGGTAAAAAAAGAAACTCATCAGTTAGTAATGAACCTCCAATGGTAAAAGTGCAATGGGAAAGCGGAAAAATTAAAATATTGTACAAGGAAGGGTCGAACACAAGTTGGTCAGACGCCGACAAAGTTCACGTAGACACCCAAAAATTTAAAGATGGAAGTACCGTTGGTACAATACCAACTAACAAACTTTACATATTTAAACTAAGAGTAAGTAATGGTAAGCTTTATTACTACCTTAAGGTAGGAGCTAAGAAAACCGGATTCAAATTTTTGTACAACTATGATAATACGGGCTGGGACGACAACTACACTAACTACTTTAAAGCTGGCAACTATTTGCAGTCTACTAGTAGTTCAGCAAGTGCTAAAGTAAGAATAACTAAACTCAAGGCATTCCATTAAAATTAGTAATAGCGACCTCATCTTGTAGAGATGAGATGTTTATCATGATTAGAGAATACCGTTGGCGAGTAGAAGACTTAGGTCTCTACTCGCCTTTTCTATCAGCATGCTCGTTCAACCTGACCAACTCCATTGAGCCGTATCTTCAGCACTTTTCCCCTTGGCAGTTGGGGCTAGAGGCCGAGAGAGAAGGTCACGCCCCCTCCTCTGCATAAGCATCCTCCGCATGCAACTGCTTATAAGCCGGTTCTACCTCGTGGTACTCCGGCTGGGTATTCTTGAACGCCCGCGTCCAGTTGTAGCGGAAACGGTTCAGGAGTACCAACAGGGCCGGCAGCAAAACGAGGAGGATTACCGTGATGGCCAGCAGGCCGAACGCCACCGAAATGGCCATCGGGATCAGGAACTGTGCCTGCCGAGATTTGTTGAGCAGCAGCGGCGCAAGGCCCGCAAAGGTCGTTACGGACGTAAGCAGGATGGGCCGGAAGCGGCTCCGCCCCGTATCCCGTAGTGCTTCCATCATCGACATACCCGCGCGGATGTTGTCGTTGTAGCTAGCAATGAAGACCAGCCCGTCGTTCACGATGATACCAATCAGCGCGATCACCCCTAGGGCAGAGAACAACGAGATCGGCTTGTCCATCAGCCAATGCCCCCAGATCACGCCGATGAAGCCGAAGGGGATGAGCGTAAAGAGCACCGCCGCCTGCATGATGGAGCGGAAGGTAAGCGCGATGACGAAGAACATCAGCGCAAACACCACCGGCAAGACGATGGCCGTAGACGCCGCCGTTTTCTGCTGGTTGCGTACTTGGCCGTCGGTGACGGTACTCACGCCCGGGTACTTGTCTAGCACGGCGGGCAGGATGACGTCTTGCACGCGAGCGTTTACGTCGGAAACCGAAACGGAGTTGTTCGCTATGCCGGCTTCTACCTTCACTTGGCGTTTGCCGTCTACGTGGTTGATCGCGATGACGCCGCGCTGCGGCGTCAGGTCAACAATTTCGGAGAGCGGGTATTCTGCTCCTCCGGCCAAGCGGATGCGCATATTCTGGAGGTCGGCAACGCTGCGGCGGCTGTCTTCGCCATAACGAAGCCAGACCCGTACCTCGTCTTCGCCGCGCTGCAAGCGCTGCGCCTCGGAGCCGAAGAAGGCAGAACGGACCTGCCCTACGATGTCCGACAAATCGAGGCCCAAGTAACGGGCCTTCTCCTTGAGTTCGATGTTGAGTTCGCGCAGGCCTGCCTGGTTGTTGTCTACTACATCGGTAAGCTCGGCCATCTGGGTAAGCTCGTTTTTCAGGTCGGCGGTTGCGTCTTCCAATTCGGCGAGGTTGCTGCCTACTAGGGAGATGGACACCGGCTTGCCGAAGAAGCTTCGCCCACCAAAGCTGAGCACCTCGGCCGCGTCAATCGGGCCTACTTCTTCACGGATGGCGTTCTGGACGCTCCGCTGGCTGATCGGGTCGCGCTCTTCGCCGGGGATGAGGGCGATGGTTACGGAGCCTTGGTAAGTGGTGGGGCCGAGTTTTACCTCTACGCGCTCTACCAGTTCTTTTTCGCCGCCATAGGTTTCTTCGCTCATGCGCTGGTTTACCGTCTCGGCGGCTAAGGCGATGCGGTCTAGCAGTTTTTTGGTTTGGGCCTCCGGTGTTCCGGCGGGCAGTTGGAGCGTGACGCTCACGTCGTCTCCCTCAATGATGGGGAAGAAGGTCGTCTTCACGAAACCGCCCGATACCATACCGAAGCTGAGGAAGAGGACCATGACGCAGAGCGACATGGAGATGAATTTGTTGCGCATCGTCCATTCCAATACGGGTACGTACATGCGGTCGCGCAGCAGGTTCATCAGCCCATCAAACTGTCGCTGAATCCAGTTGGGTTCTACGCCTCGGTTCAGGGCTTTGGAATGGGCTACGTGGGTAGGCAAAATGACGCCGCCCTCGATGAGGGAGAAGATCAAGGACCAGATCACTACCACCGCCATTTCGCGGAAGAAATCGCCCAATGAGCCGTCGAGGAAGAAGAAGCTAGAGAAGGCGATCACGGTCGTGACGATCGCCGCGAATACGGCGCTGAGTACGTTGTTGGTACCGTCAATTGCGGCCCGAATCCTCGGCACGCCCTTCTCGTGATAACTGAAGATGTTTTCCCCGATCACGATGCCGTCGTCTACCAAAATACCGATCACGAGGATCATCCCGAAGAGGGAAATAACGTTGAGCGTGATGCCCAAGAAGTTGGCGATGATGAACATGCCCGCAAAGCTGATCGGGATGGAAAGCGCTACCCAGAAGGCCAGCCTCCAGTGCAAGAATACCGCCAGTAAAACACAAACGATGAGGAAGCCCTGCCAACCGTTCTGCACCAGTGTATCAATTCGTTGGCGCAGTGTGATGCTGGCGTCGGCAATGATGCTGGCTTGGATGTTGGTGTTTTCAGCGTTGAATTTTTCAAGGTATTCCTTCACGTTGTCCGTGATCTGGAGCATGTCTTCTTGGAGGGTATTCTGTACGGCGATGCTCACCGATGGGGAGCCATCTAGGTAGGAGCGGTTGGGCTGGTCGGCCCACTTGTCGCGGATGGTCGCAACTTGGCTGAGGCGGACGATGCCGCCGCCGGGGGTGTTCTTCACCACGATGTCTCGCAGGCCATCGGCGTAGTATTCTTTGTTGCGGGCACGGAGGATGAGCTCTTCTTCGAGGCCCTTCACTTTACCGCCGGTTACGTCTACGTTGGAGCCGCGCACGGCCAGTGCGGCTTGGGCAAAGGTGATGCCGTAAGACTGCAAATCCTCTTCTCGGAAGGCGATCTCGATCTCTTCGTCGGGGAAGCCGGAGAGTTCTACTTTGCTGAGCCCATCCATGGCCAACAGGTCGTCTTCGATCTGGCGGGCAGAGGTTTTCAGAGCGCTCAGGCTCACGTTGTCTCCGGAGAGGGCAAAGGTGATGGCGCGGCCCAAACTCTCCCGTTTATAGATCGTTGGCGGCTCCATCCCGACGGGGAAACTGCTGATGCGGTCTACCTCGTTTTTCACGTCTTGCAAGATCAAGTCGGTGTCGTAGCCTTTGATGACTTCTACCGTCACGCTACCGGAGTTCTCGGAGCTAACGCTGGTGTAACGCTCTACGCCGGTGAGGCCCTTGAGGCCTTCTTCTACTTTATTGATGATGCCTTCCTCTACCTCCTCTGGGCTTGCGCCGGGGTAGATCATCTGGATGCTGATCGTCCGGCTTTCAAACTCGGGGAAGAAGGTCGCCTTCATCTGAAACAGACTGATGACGCCCATGATCAGCAACCCGATCATGATCAGGTTGGCAGCAACCGGGTACTTTACAAAATAAGCTATGAATGATTTCATAAGTAAGGGGGTAGAAGGGAGGAAGGGAGTAAAGGGGGCGCGGGCGCAGGTGCAGAGAACGTTTTCGGGAAGCTCACCCGATTTAGCGAGAGACGGCGTTTTTCAACTTCACGCGCATACCGTCGTAAGCACCCGCTACATCGCTCGTCAGTAACTGCGTTCCGTCGGGCAAGCCGGAGACGATCACCGTCTCGCGGTTAAACTTCTGTACGGTTACGGGCATCAACACCAGCAGGGTGTCGTGCTGAACGGCATAAACTTCGCGCTCATCAATCAACAGGTCACGGTCGATCTCGACGACGTTGTTGAGGGCCTTGGCGGCGGCCTCGCCGCGCAGGTACATCCCTTCGCGCAGGCCTCGGCCCGTAACGCCGACGTATACGCCTACGGTCTGGGTCTGGGGGTCAATCTGGTCTGAGATGCGCTTTACCTTGCCAGTCCATTCTCCTTCGATGTCTTCGCTGTAGAGCTTAACCTCACCTCCGGGTTTAAGGAAATTGAGCTGGCTGAGGGGGACGGTCGCCAGCATTTCGTAGTACCCCGTAGCCATCAACTCACCGAGTTGTTGCCCTGGGCGAATGACGGCACCGTTGTTGATGTTTGCCGTAGTCAGTACCCCACTGAAGGGGGCGTAGAGGGCGTACTTGCTCAGCCGCTCCTCTTGGCTTTTAATGTTGTAGAACTGAGACTGGAGGTTGCGGCCCGCAACGAAGAGTTTCTCGCGCTGGTTGGCCGGGGTAGGTAGCGCCTTGATGGGGTCATCGACGCTGAAGGCAGACAGGTAGGCCTCCCACGCGGGGAAGCTCTCTGGGTAGTCGATCTTCAGGTCGGGCATCATGGCCGCGATGCCGTTCATGAGCGTCGCCTTCTGGGCCTGGATGTTGAGGCGCGGCTCGGTGTCGTCTACGCGCAACATCACGTCTCCTTTCTTGAAGTAGGTTCCTTTCTTGAAGGGTTTGGGCGTCGTGATGGCACCGCCTACTTCGCTGAAGAGTTCAATTTTATTGTAGGCTTCTAGGCGGCCCTGAACGGCGAGGTTGGTAGTTACTTGGCTGTTGTTGACCGCAGTGGCTTCTACGGTTTTGATCCGTTTCGGAACTTCCTTTTTGGGAGGTTCTTCCTTCATCTCTCCCAGATAGCCCCAGCCGAACCATCCTCCGGCAAGGATGGCGATACCGATCAGGACGGAAAAGATGGTGCGTGGGATGTTACGCTGTTCGTTCATTGGTTGATGCTTTGGGGAGGTGGAACTCAATTATTGACATGGGTCAGTGGTGGCTCTTGAGTTGATTGCGCTTGCAACGAAACAGCTTTTGGGGCTAGAGGTTCGGTGAGATGAAAGAAAATGGGTTGAGTGCCTCCGGCACAATGCGCCGCGCCGGAGGCCTACGGGATATACATAAGTTTACGAAGGTTCGTTGAGTGCCGAAACCCCCTCCCTAAATCCCTCCCCACGGGGGAGGGACTTGTGAAAACGCAATGCGTTTTTGAGGCAAAGTTGGTCGTAACTACCCAAGTTCGTCTCTAAATGATAAAAATAGCAGTTGCCAACGATTTAGCGAAGGCGGC
>CALEDI010000093.1 GCA_937949535.1 uncultured Lewinella sp.
CTCCCCACGGGGGAGGGACTTGTGAAAACGCTACGCGTTTTAGCGTAATGGCCACTTAATCAGCGTCAATGTATAGCGGTTTACTGGTCGTTACCAATTACTGGTTTTCACCACCTAAACGCGAAGCGTTTCCCTCAAAAAGCCCCGCTGCGCCGAAGGCAAAGCGTGTTGGAGAGGGGTTCGGGTGAGGTAGCAACGGAGCAACACTAGCAGATTACACCCCCTACTCCTAAATCCAACCCAAACGCCTTGCGTTTCGAACTAATCCTCCTCGGCACCTCCGGCGGCGCACCTACGCCAGACCGCAACTGCTCCGCCGCCGTGTTGCGGACGGACACCACCGACGTGCTCATCGACTGCGGAGAAAACACCCAACGCCAACTCCTCAAGGCGGGCTTGGGCATGGGCAAAGTGTCCCACATCCTAATTACCCATCTCCACGGCGATCACTACTTCGGGCTACCGCCTTTGCTCTCGTCCCTATCCATGCAAGGCCGGACGAAACCGCTCTCCATTACCTCTCCCCTGCACCTGCGGCCGCGCCTAGAAGCCCTCCTCGAACTAGACCAATACCCCCTGAAGTTCCCGTTGAGCTTCCATACCGTCCACCCCGACGGCCTCGTGCAACTGCCCAACATTGGGCAGTTGGAAGCCTTCGCCTTCCCCCTCCAGCACCGCATCGAGACCAACGGCTACCTACTGCGCGAACGCCCGCGCGAAGCCAACATCAGCAAAGAGGCCATCGCCGAACACGGCATCCCTTGGCCCGAAATCAAGAAAATAAAAAACGGAGCAGACTACGTCCTTCCCGACGGAACGGTGATCCCCAACGCCCAACTGGTAACCCAGCCCGCCCGTTCTCGGAGCTACGCCCATTGCTCAGACACGGTCTTCTTCCCCGAACTCGCCGGGTATGTCCGTGGCGTAGACCTCCTCTACCACGAGGCCACTTTTCTGGAAGACATGGCCGAAGACGCCGCCCAAAAAGGTCACTCCACCGCAAAAGACGCTGCCAGAACGGCACTTGCCGCCGAAGCCAAACAACTCGTATTGGGCCACTACAGCACCCGCTACGAATCTTCCGCAGGCCACGAAGCCGAAGCGCGAACGGTCTTCCCGAACACCGTTGCGGCCGATGATTTGTATAGGTTTTCAGTGCTTCCTCAGCGCCGGCACTGGAGCGAGCTGCCTCGTATGTTTGCATTACAGTAGAGCGAAACAGAATTAGTGGTCCGTAAAGTTTGATTTTAGCACCAACGACGAGGCAGCTCGCTGCGCTCGAAACCTCACCCCCGGCCCCTCTCCGGTGGAGAGGGGAGCTTTTCACCGCTGCGGCTTCGCCTTCGCTAGGCGCTACCCATAGTGCAGATTGCGTTAAGTGTGCCATGTTCGAGCTGTATCCCTATAAAGCATATTCGTACAATTTTCGTTCTAAACGATCAATCTAGCAAGGCGAAGCCGCAGCGATGCCATGCTCCCCTCTCCGGTGGAGAGGGGCTGGGGGTGAGGTCACGAGCGGCAGCGAGCATACCCCTTCTTCGGGACCTGCGGGCGTCCGGTTGGCGATCTGTGCTAGAATCAAACTTGACAGAGCAATAGCGTTGCCTCAGGAAGCGACCCTGGCCGGCCTCGTTGCCGGAGGTAACTCGCTCCAACTCGTTGCGCGCAAAGCCCCAACCACATCCCCCACAACAATTATCCCCGGCCCACAGGCCGTAGGATCATGTACCGCATCCAAAAAACAACCGGCGGTAGCTACTTCTTCGCAGGCCCCCGGGAGGCTGCCCGACCGGAGGATCGCCATCGGGACGTCCGCTCCACGGTGCCGCGCAAACAAAGCCGCGATCTCCCGCACTTTGCGGGTTCCCATCAGGATGACAACCGTAGCATCTGTACAAGCAGCCTGCTTCATCTCCTCCGGTAGGGCATGCCCCGAAGTAGTTGCCGTGAGCACCCAAAAACCACGGCTGACACCACGGTGGGTAACCGGAATGCCTGCCAGCGCAGGCACCGCCAATGCGCTGCTCACGCCCGGAACTACCGCAACGGGGATACGCTCCGCTTTTGCCGCCAACAACTCCTCTCCGCCCCGTCCAAAAACGAATACATCTCCCCCTTTCAGCCGAACGGCATGCCCGTAGGTACGCGCACTACTGACCAGCAGGCGGTTGATCTCCTCCTGTTTCATGGAGTGCGCTCCGCAGCGTTTGCCTACGTAAATGGTCGGCACACCCTCGGGGGCAAACGCCAGTAGCTCCTCGCAAACCAGCGCGTCGTATAAAATCACGTCAGCAGACTGGATGGCCTTCAGGCCTTTCAGCGTCATCAGGTCGGGGTCACCCGGCCCTGCGCCCACCAATGTTATGCGTGGAATAGTAGTTGGAAATACGCCCATCGTTAATTTATTTGAAGAAGACGCACAAATATACGTAATAAAATACGTAGTTTTGCAACTAAGTATTACTGAACAAAAATCAAGTACCGTGAAAAAGATCGTCTTAGTCGGAAATGGAATGGTGGGGCACAAATTCTGCGAGCTTTTCAGCAAGCACCCCAACCGGAGCGAGTACGAGCTGTTGGTATTCGGAGAAGAGTTCCGACCGGCCTACGACCGGGTACACCTGAGTGAATACTTCACGAGTAAGGATGCGGAGCAGCTCAGTCTTGCTCCCGCCGGGTGGTACGCCGAACAAGGAATAACGCTAAAAACTGGCAGCCTAGTAGAAACCATTGACACCGACGGCAAGACGGTCACTACCGCCAAGGGTGCCTGCATCCCGTACGATTTTTTGGTGCTGGCTACTGGTTCTACGCCCTTCGTTCCGCCCATCCCCGGCAAGGAGAAAAAAGGCGTCTTCGTTTACCGGACCATTGAGGACCTTGATGCTATTCTGGCGCACGCCGAGCTAATCAAAACCAAGCCCGACGCTTCCGCTACCGTAATGGGCGGCGGGCTGCTTGGCCTAGAGGCGGCCAAAGCCGTAATGGATATGGGGCTGGAGAGCCACGTCATAGAATTTGCGCCCCGCCTCATGCCCCGGCAGCTAGATGAAAAAGGAGCCGAAGTACTGAAAGACACCCTGGTGGGGCTAGGCCTCAACATCCATTGCGCAAAGAACACCGCCAACATTGGGGGCAACGGCTCCATAACGCATCTGGAATTTGCGGACGAGACAAAACTGGCCACCGATATGCTCATCATCTCGGCCGGCATTCGGCCCCGAGACGAGTTGGCCAAAAACGCAGGCATCGAAACCGGACCACGGGGAGGCATCGTGGCAGACCACCTGCTGCGGACCAGCGCCAAAGATGTCTTCGTGATCGGGGAAGCCGCCCTTTACCAGCAAAACATCTACGGCCTCGTAGCTCCGGGTTACGAGATGGCTCGGGTTGCCCTCGGGGTGATTATGCAAGACGCCGAGGCAAAAACAATGCCCGACACGATCGATATGTCTACCAAGCTAAAACTGATCGGGACCGACGTGGCCAGTTTCGGCGACGCATTTGCGGAAGATGAAGACGTGCGCGCCATCGTTTTCCACGACGAAGTAGCCAAAACCTATAAGCGCATCAACCTCTCCCCCGACGGTAAAAAACTGCTCGGCGGCATCCTCGTCGGGGATGCTTCAGACTACAACATGCTGCACCAGATTTACGCCAACGGGATGGCCCTGCCCCCCACCCCAGAAGACCTGATCTTGGGCGCTAGAGGCGGCGGCAGCGTTGCTACCAGCGTACTTGACTTGCCAGACACTGCGGTCATTTGCTCTTGCGAAAACGTGACCAAAGGCAGTCTTTGCGGCTTTTTGGACGACGGCAGCGCGTCTTCCGTAGCCGACCTAGCAGCGTGTACCAAAGCAGGCAGTGGTTGTGGGGGCTGCAAGCCTATCCTGACCGACTTGGTAGACCGCTACCTCAAGAGCCAAGGCAAGGTAGTCCGGAACATCATCTGCGAGCACTTCCCTTATACCCGCCAAGAGTTGCGCGACCTGATTGTGTTGAAAAACATCCGCACCTTCGACGAAGCACTAGACCAAGTAGGCAACGGCCACGGCTGCGAGAAGTGTAAGCCGCCGCTGGCAAGTCTTTTCGCGACCATCTACATGGAAACCGCAAACCCCCAAGCCGTTATTCAAGACACCAACGACCGTTTCTTGGCCAACATCCAGCGCAACGGCACCTACTCCGTTGTACCGCGCGTTGCGGGCGGCGAAATTACCCCCACCATGCTCATCGCGATGGGCAAGGTAGCCGAGAAATACGACCTTTACACCAAGATAACCGGCGGCCAACGCATTGATATGTTCGGGGCGCAGCTAGACGAGTTGCCCTTCATCTGGGAAGAGCTCATTGCGGCCGGCTTCGAGAGCGGCCACGCCTACGGGAAATCCTTACGGACCGTCAAGAGTTGCGTAGGGTCTACCTGGTGCCGCTACGGTATGGACGAAGCGGTGTCTTTCGCTATTGAGCTTGAGAACCGGTACAAAGGGCTGCGGTCTCCGCACAAGCTAAAGGGCGGCGTAAGCGGTTGCATCCGTGAGTGCGCCGAAGCCAGGGGCAAAGACTTTGGCCTCATTGCCGTAGAAGGCGGCTACAACCTATACGTATGCGGCAACGGTGGTGCACGCCCGAAACACGCCGAACTCTTGGCGGGGCCGATAGACCGGGCTACCGCCGTTTTGTACCTAGACCGGATGCTGATTTTCTACCTCCGAACGGCCGCACCGCTGGTGCGGACGGCAACCTGGTTGGAAGGGCTAGAAGGCGGCATTGACTACCTGAAAAGCGTCGTCATTGACGATGTACTTGGCCTGAATGCGGAGTTTGAGGAGGAGATGAACACACTCGTAGCCAACTACCGCTGCGAATGGAAAGAAGCTGTAGAAACCCCAGCACTCCGCAGCAGGTTCCAGACGTTCGTCAACGCTGAAGCTCCGGACGATGGCCTAGGCTACGTTGAAATGCGGGGGCAGAAAATGCCCGTTCCGTGGAGTTAAGCCCTCTCTGGCCAAAACCTTTTCTTCTCCCTTAATACCTTTTGGGTAGGCAAGAGAACGGACGCTCAGAGGTTACAACTGCATGAATTGCTCCGCAATTAAGCAGTTGCAACGCTCCCAGGTCCTTCGTCTTATGATGAGTTGAGGGCCTCGAAGCGTTCCTGACGAAGTCGGAACCTTTGAGCGTCCGTTGCTTTCATCTACTTAAGTTGTTGCCTCCCCCTCAAAAAAACCACCATGACTACTACCACTCCTGATTACCGTACGGTTGAGCCAGCAGACGTTACCCACTGGTTCCGGGCCGGGCAGACCCACCAGTTTCCGGCTGGTGCGGGGGCAACGATCCTTTACCAAGACCGACAAATCGCCGTTTTTTACTTTGCTCGGCAAGACAAATGGTATGCTTGCCAGAACCTCTGCCCCCACAAGCTGGAGAACGTGCTTGGGCGCGGGCTTACCGGCGAGCAAGATGGGGTACCTCGGGTAGCCTGCCCGCTACACAAAAAGACCTTCAGCCTCACGACGGGAGAGAACCTGAACGGCGAATGCCCGCCCGTAGCGCTCTACCCCGTTCGGGTAGAAGACGGCTACGTATACGTAGGTTTCGCGGATTAAGATTATCTTTCCGGCATGGTGGACGAAAACAGACTTGCGGCAGCCTTTGCGGCCATCGATGAAGCAAACGCAAAAGACCCACGCCAAACGGAGGTAGACGGAGTGCTGCAGCCCTACGAATTGGTGTATGGCCGGAGGATGACCGCTCAGTTAACCTCCTTTGCACCTGCGGCCTCGCCCGCCTTACAAATTGCGGCCCGCGCACAGCACCTCGAACGCTGGGCCATCCCCCGAACGGATTACCCCATGGACCGGGTCGGCTACCTAACCTGGCGTAAAGACCAACAAGCACGCCACGCCAAGCGCGCCGGAGAGTTGTTGCACCCGCTAGGTTTCTCGGCAGCAACCATAGATCGGGTGCGGTTTTTACTGCAAAAAAAACGGCTAAAACGAGATGCCGACACCCAGACTTTGGAGGACGTCATTTGCTTGGTTTTCCTAAAGGATTACGCGCTGGAGTTTGCCGCCGGCCACACGGGAGAAAAGGTGATTGACATTCTCCAAAAGACCTGGGCGAAGATGTCGGCCAAAGGCCAGGAAACAGCCCTCGGTCTGTCCCTTGACCCTGCAGTTCGCGCCCTGGTAGAAAAGGCCCTGGCAGATGGATGAGCAGGCACCCAACGCCCCCAAGCCCCACGTTTTCAGCCAACTGCGCCGCGCTTACCTGCTGGCCCTAAGCCTGATTGGGCTCACCATTTTGGCCGAGCACCTCATTGTAGAGGCCTTCCTTTCCGATCAGGCCAAAGACGCCAACATCATCAATGTAGCAGGCCGCCAGCGGATGTTGAGCCAGCGCATCGCCAAGTTCAGCTTGCTGCCCAACTCGCACGAAAACGAAACACTTTTGGCCAACGACCTGGCCAATTGGAAGGAGCGCCACCAGTGGTTGCAAACCCAGTTGTTTCAAGACCCCGTATTGCCCAAACTGCTGGAACTCGACACGACCATACAGCAACTCGGGCGGTTGGCGCACACTCCAGCAGCGCAAGAGGAGGGCGACGGCGCGCAGGATGCAAGGGAGGTTGATCGGCAAGTCTCCCTGAACCGTCTTTCGGAGGATTTCCTGCATAAGATGGACGATATTGTAGACCAGATCACCGCCGCCGCCACCGCTAGGGTAACCACCCTTCGGAAAACAAAAGTCTGGATCGCACTGGGTACCGGCGTGATCCTGCTACTAGAGCTGTTGTTCATCTTTCAGCCGATCAGCAAGTTTGTCTTGAGCCAGTTTAAACAGCTTGACGTCGAGAAAAAAGCCCAAGCCAAGGCCCGCCAGCGGGCGGAAGTTGCGGTAAAGGAGAAAGAACGGAGCTTCAACCAACTCTACGCCCTCAACCAAGCCATCGACCAAGCCGCCATCTTCGCTACCCTCCGATACGACGGCTCCATCATTCACCTGAGTGAAAAATTCGCCCAACTGCTCGACCGGACTGAAAACCGCCCAACCGCAGAAAACCTGACCGAACTCCTCCATACAGACGAAGGCCGGCAAGCCTACTTCTCCGAGTTGATCGCCAGTATCCGTACCCGCAACTGGCAAGGGGAGTGGAACCTAGTAACCACCAGCGGAAACGTCTACTGGCTAGATGTATCCCTGATCTCCGCCCGCCGCCACCCCTTAGCCGAAATTGAAGTATTCTTGCTCGCCAACGACATCACCGACCGCAAAAGCGCTCGCCAAGAACTAGACACCCTAAACCGGCAACGCCTAACCGACGAAATTGAACGCGGAGAGCAGCGCGCCCGGCAGATTGTTGAAGCGCAGGAAAAGGAACGCCTGCGCGTAGCCCGGGATTTGCACGACGGCATCGGGCAGAAGCTCACCGCCCTGAAATTCGGCCTAGAAAGCGTCAGGCCAGACAAGCCCGAACGGCTGCTAGACAAGGTCGAGCTGCTTAAGGAACTAAGCAAAGAGCTCATCCTCGGGGTGCGCCTAGCTACTTTCAACCTCACCCCTCCAGAACTGATGGACTACGGGTTGGTTGTCGCCCTAGAAAAGATGGCCAATGAACTCAGCCGACTGACCGGCGAGCGCGTCGTGTTCGTAAACAAAGACTATTCCGTCCGGCTAAACCATACCGGCGAAATCAACCTCTACCGCATCGTTCAGGAAGCGGTGAACAACGCCATCAAATACGCCAAGGCCAACTACATCCTCATTACCCTCTCTACCGGAGACCGCCTACTCAGCATCACGATCGACGACGACGGCGTCGGCTTCCCCCCCGAGGAGATCAAGGAGCGTACCGATGGGTCAGGGATGGGGCTGTCTTTTATGGAAGAGCGCATCAAGAACCTCCGTGGCCGCATTTTCATCAATAGCACCAACGAGAACGGCACCCGTATAACCCTTAACGTACCACTGTTGAACAATTCTGAAACTTAAGAGATCATGCCAATTAATATTGTTTTAGCCGACGACCACGCCTTGGTTCGCGACGGCATCAAAAGCCTCCTCGAAGACGAAACCGACCTGAAAGTCATAGGCGAAGCCAGCAACGGAGAAGAAGCCTTAGAAGTAGCCGCCATCCTTAAACCGGACTTACTCATCCTCGACATCAGGATGCCTCGGATGGATGGCATCACGGCGGTAAAAGAACTCCACAAACAGGGCAAGAACATCCCCTGCCTTATGCTTTCTATGCACGACAGCGAGGAATACGTATTGCAGTCCATAACGGCGGGGGCGCATGGTTACCTACTCAAAGATGCCAGCCGCGAAGAGTTCCTGAAGGCTATCTATACGGTTAGCAAGGGGGAGAAGTACTTTAGCGGAGACCTCTCCCATATTCTGTTAAAACAGATCACCGGAGGAGACCTCGGCAGCCTAAACAAGACCGCCTCGGCACCAAACATAAAGATCAATATTACCCGCCGGCAACGGGAGATCCTCAACCTGATCCCGCAAGGCCTAACCAACCAAGAGATCGCCGAGCAACTCGGCCTTAGTCGACGCACCGTAGAAACCCATCGGTACAAAATGATGGAGACGATGGAGGTGAACAATAAGGCCGACCTGATTAAGCGGGGGCGGGAACTGGGGCTTTTGTAGTCTGTTAGTGTAGGCTTACAATCTACTGGTGTTAGTGCTCCAAAAAGTCAATCAAGTGCTTGCGGTAGTGGTAGTAATCGGGGTCGTTCAGGATGTCCTTGCGCGTACGCGGGCGAGAGAAATCAATGTTGAGGATATCGCCGATTTGGGCGCGGGGGCCGGAGGTCATCATGATGATGCGGTCGGCAAGGAAGATGGCCTCGTCTACGTCGTGCGTGATTTGGATAGCGGTTATTTTCTCCTTGTCCCAAATTTCGAGGAGCACGTCTTGAAGTTCGGCACGGGTCAGGGAGTCGAGCATACCGAAGGGTTCGTCGAGGAGTAAGATTTTGGGCCGCAGCGCAAAAGCGCGGGCGATGCCGACGCGCTGCTGCATCCCCTGCGAGAGTTCGGTAGCCTTTTTGTGTAGGGCGTTGCCCAGCCCCACCTTGTCTAGGTAATACTGGCAAATTTCGTTCAGCTCCTTCTTCGATGCCTGCGGAAACACCTGTTTGACCCCGAGCATTACGTTTTGCAGCGTCGTCATCCAAGGCAATAGGCTGGGCGACTGGAAGATCACCCCCCGGTCTGGGCCGGGGCCTGAGATGGGGAATTCGTTGAGCAAAATCTTCCCTCCGGAGATTTCGTTCAACCCTGCGATCATAGTCAGTAGCGTAGTTTTGCCGCAGCCCGAGTGGCCGATAATAGAGACAAACTCTTCCTTCATGACCTGAAGCTGGAGGTTATCGAGCACGACGTAGTCTCCGTTCGGGGTTGGGTATACCTTCGTGAGGTCTTGCATATTTAGCATGACGTTGCGCAGGTTGGGAGCGGGGTTCGTAGACATGGGATTTAAATTTTATGGAAGAGAGGGAATTGTTGATCTAGTCGGCCAGCCGGTGCGTCTAGTTTAACGTGAAGTTTGCCCGTAAGCGCCGGACACTCAAAGGATTATTTCTACCTCGACTTCGTCAGAGGCAGAAATAAACGCTTCGAGGTCCTGAGTATGCTTCAGGGCCTTGAAGCGTTCGACATCCAAACCTCACGTTTTAAACGGTTTCAGCAATCACACCAATTTCTGTGTGCCACTGCTCGCTACGCTCGTTGGGCCTGATGTGTAAGCATCTAGCTAGCTCGCCGCAACCAAGAGAAACTTTGGGTTCCGGGCTGGATGGGCTTCAAGTCTGGCAATTCAAGTGACTCGTTGCGCTCTGCTTTAGAAGCTTCTGCCAGTGTTACGAGGTAATTGAGGATTTCGGTGCGCACTTCCTTGAAGTGCGGGTCGGTATTGAGGGCTTTCTTATCTCGGGGCCGATCTATTTTGATGCGATATTCTGGCCCGAGGCCAGAGCGGTCTCCGGGTTCGAGGGGGATGATGCGGTCGGCCATGAAGATGCCCTCATCGACGTCGTTGGTGATGAGTACCGCCGTGCGCCGGTTTGCGCTCCATATTTTTAGGATTTCCGATTGCAGGTTGCCCCGCGTCAATGCGTCCAGTGCGCCGAGGGGTTCGTCCATCAGCAGCAGATCGGGGTCGGTAGCCAATACCCTAGCGATGGATGTTCGTTGCCGCATTCCTCCGGAGAGTTCTCCTGGTCGTTTGTCTGTTGCTGGCGTCAGGCTCACCATGTCGATGAACTTACGGATGTGCTCGTCTCGTTTTGCTTTAGGCCAGTCTGGGTAGACTTGGTTTACGGAAAGCGCGACGTTGTCGTAAACGGAATACCAGGGCAGCAGGCTGTAGTTCTGAAAGATGATGCCGCGCTCTGGCGAAGGCCCCGTGATGGGTTCCCCACGGTAGAAAACCTCTCCTGCCGATGGTTTCAGCAGGCCAGTCATCAGGTTCACGAGGGTTGTTTTGCCAGAGCCCGTGAAACCGACGATGGCAAGGAACTCGCCCTCTTCAATCTTGAGGTTGATGTTGTGCAAGACTTCCGTCCGCGTGTCCCCTTCACCGTACCAGACGGATACGTTTCTAAGTTCTATTACTGGAGTTGACATGAATGAGGCTGGTTGATGGCCCTGGTGTTAGTGGTCTGTAAAATTTGACTTTAGCACCAAAGACGAGGCAGCTCGCTCCGCTCGTAACCTCACCCCCGGCCCCCTCCGGTGGAGAGGGGAGGCGGCTCTGCTCGCTTCGCTCGTTGGGGAAAAGTGCTAAAATCAAACTTTATAGCCCACTAGCAGGGCCTGTTTATCTAAATTAAGTAAAGGAAACCGTCCGTTGAACGAAGTACATCATCCGGTCTAGCAAGAAGCCGATAAAGCCGATAACGAACATGGCGATGATGATCTTGGCGTTAGAATCATTGGCGCCGTTCTGGAATTCTTCCCAGACGAAGGAGCCTAAGCCGGGGCTTTGCGCCAGCAGCTCAATAGCGATGAGTACCATCCAAGCTACGGAAACCGTTATCCGTAGGCCCGTAAAAATCAAGGGGATGGCAGAGGGCAGAATGACCTTGAAGATCTTTTTAACGATGCCGAGTTTGAGTACGCGCGCAACGTTGATGTAGTCTTGGTTGACGGAGGAAACCCCCAAACTGGTGTTCACCAACGTTGCCCACATGGAGCACAAGCCCACACTGACGGCGGAGATCAGGAAAGAAGTATCTGAATCAGAACCGAGTGTGAGGGTCTTCACGATCATGAAAACCAACAGGAGCCAAACCACCGGAGATACCGGCTTGAATACCTGCACGAACCAGTTGAAGGCCACCCGAAGGTTTTCGTTTAGGCCAATGAGCACCCCGATCGGGACGGCGATGAACAGCGCGATCAGGAAGCCAACGGCGACCGTTTTGAGGCTGGTCATGATTTGGTCCACAAAACTAGGGCGACCCGTGTAGGTGATCGCCGCTTGGCCGGCGGCCTTGCGCTGGGCGTTTACGGCTGCCGTTTTTTCGACAAAGGCCGCCTTGTCTGCACTAATCACGAAGTGATCTGCCAGCAAAAGTTGGCCAGCGTTAAGCACTTCGCTGGGCGATGGGAGGGTATTCGGCTTGCAGCTCACATCTCCGGAAGCGATGCAGGCTTCCATTTTTGCGGCTTCGGCGGGGCCTTGCTCTTCGAGTACTCGCTGAATTCTGGATTCTGCCTCAACGCCGTAGAGGTAACTTGAGCTCAGTTGCCAAACCAGCAAAAAGAGCAGCATACTAGCTAGGGTAATGCCCAAGTTTTTACCCATCGCCGGAAGCCCCGCAACTATCTTAGTCATTGAAGGTAGGTAACGTTTCAGTGCCAGATAACGGGGCGGTTTTTCGGCGGAAGGAGTATTGATGATTGTTTCAGCCATGGTACCAATGTTTTTTATGTTCGTGTGGCAGCAATACCACGGGATTAAAGAATAAGGAGTTGGTGTGGGGCGGGAGCTAATTTTTCACCCCCCGCCCTGCACCTGCGTATGCGCCCCTTATTTGGCGTCTTTATTACCGATTTGGAAGCTTTTAAGGTAACCGATCGGGTCTTTACCGTCGTAGGAGATCCCGTCGATGAAGTCAGTAGTAGCTGGTTTGTAGCCATCCGTTTCGGGGATGTCGGTAGCGGGTATTTTACCCTCTGCCACTAGAGCTTCGGCTGCGGCAGTCCAGAGATCAGGGCGGTAAACTTCGCGGATTTTCTGGTCGTACCATTCGGTAGGCTTGCTCTCAGGAATCTGGCCCCAGCGGCGCATCTGCGTCAGGAACCATACCCCATCGGAGTAGTAAGGGTAGGTGGCGTAGTAGCGGTAGAAGACGTTGAAATCGGGCATTTCCCGCTTATCTCCTTTCTCAAATTCAAAGGTTCCCGTCATGGAGTTGGCGAGCACGATGGAGTCTGCCCCTACGTATTCTGAACGGCTAAGGATGCCTACCGCCGTGGGGCGGTTTTCGGGCTCATCGAGCCATTTTCCGGCCCGGATGAGGGCTTTCGTGATGGCCTTGGTGGTGTTGGGGTACTTTTCGGCGAAGTCTTTGCGCATCACGAAGACTTTCTCGGGGTTATTTTTCCAAACATCGGAGTTCGTGGTTACCGGTACTCCGATTCCTTTGAAGACCGCTTGCTGGTTCCAGGGTTCTCCTACGCAGTAGCCGTAGATCGTTCCGGCTTCCAGCGTTGCGGGCATCTGCGGCGGCGGGGTTACGGACAGCAATACTTCGGCATCTACTTGGCCTTGGATGTTGTCGGCGGTGTACATTCCGGGGTTGATGCCTGCCGCTGCTAGCCAGTAGCGCAGCTCGTAGTTGTGGGTAGAAACGGGGAAAACCATGCCCATTTTGAAGGACTTGCCTTCGGCGGCGTAGTCTTTGATGACGGGCTTGAGCGCTTCGGCGCTGATGGGGTGAACAGGCTTCCCGCTGTCGTCTTTTGCAACGTGAGGTTTCATTTTGCTCCACACGTCGTTGGAGACCGTGATGCCGTTGCCGTTCAAGTCCATACTAAAAGGCGTAATCAGCTCTGCTTGGCGTCCGAAACCGGCGGCTGCCGCGATGGGTTGCCCCGCCAGCATGTGGGAGCCATCAAGTTGGCCATCAATGACGCGGTCAAGGATGTTTTTCCAGTTAGACTGTGCCTCCACGCTTACGTACAAGCCCTCGTCTTCAAAGTAACCAAGCTCTTTCGCGATGGCCAGCGGGGCCATGTCGGTCAGTTTGATGAAGCCGAAAGTCAGTTGCGGCTTCTCGATTAGGGCGCTGGCCGCAGGTGCCGTGGCGGTTGAAGCATCAGTGGAGGGAGCATCTCCGCCGCAGGCAAAAAACAAGGCGGCCATCATCAGGGCGCTCAGGATGTTGTGTAATTTTCTCATTGGTTATTTTTTAGTGTGAAGTGAGTGAACTTCTTCTTATTTCTTCTTTTTCTTCTTGCTGTCGTCGGAGTCGAACAAGGTTGGTTTGAAGGTGATCATCGTCCAAGCCCACTGGTTGAACTTCTGGTTGCCCGGCCGAATCGTTGTTAGTGTTTCGGTACCGATCAAAGCGGAAGCGCCTACGTGTAGGGTTACGGCTGGGGCCAGTTTGCGTACGTAGACGGCGTCTAGCTCAAAGCCCATCCCTTTGCCCAGTTCGCCGCCTTCGGCATCGAGCTGTCGGGAGCCGGTCAGGAACTGGTGGCCGTGCAGTAGCAGCGCGCCTTTACCGACCTTGAACTTCGTCTTCAGGTAGAGGTCAAGTACCCCCACACTGCCGTTGGCTGGGCCAACGAAGAAGTAATCCATCAAGCCGTTGAAGGCGTGGTTCGTGCCGTAATCTGGGCTGAAGGCCGTGATGTCCGAGCTGGTATCGTCGTCGTCCTTACCCGAAATGTATTCCACCCCGAGGGTCAAAGGCGTTGCCTTTGTCTTTATGGTTGCGTTGACGCCGGCTAGGAAAGCATTTACCGATGCTCCACCGACTTGGCCCGTTTGGTAGTACACATCTGCGGCGAGGACTACTTTACCCACCTTGAGCCGAGGGATGATCCCGAAGGTTTGCTTGTTGGAGACGGTGCTGTCTGCGTTTTGCAGGGTAGCGTTGAGGGCGAGCAAAGACAGGCTTCCTTTTTCGTCCTTGAAAGCTTTGTTGTACCAAGCGTACTGCAAAGACTTATAGTTGCCACCAACGCTGTAGAAACTCGCGCCTGGGCCCTGAAGGTAACCGGGTTCTGGGCGGTCATTATCCGCATTGAAGGCAAGACCGAAGTGCAGTTTCATGCCCTTCGTTTTATCCTCCTTGATGAAGAGGAGCGCATCGTGCCGCCGGCCCTGCTGTGCCCATTCTAGGCCGCCGAGGAAGCGTTGGTTGTCGTAGGAAATGATCTGGCGACCAGCCTTTACCGAAAAGGTCTCACTGACGAAGTACTGGCCCCAAGCCTCACTGAGGAAGGAGGTTCCGGCGTCGTTCTTGAATATCTGTGGTACTTGGCCCCAGAGCCTTACGTCTTGTAGGGAAAAACGAAGCTTGTACTTCTCATCGGCGAAGTCTACGTACAAGCGGCTACGTTGCTCGGTAAAAAACGCAGGGTCGAAGCCGGTGGAGGTAGGCGTTTTAAAACCGTTACGGAATTCTGTCCGAGGGCGAACCTCCGCTGTAAGCTTAAACTGTGCGGCCATAGAAATAGGCGCCAGCGTAAGCACGATCAGAAGGAGGGCAAGAAAGTGGTAATCATTCTTCATAGCTATACTGGTTGATTGTGAAAGTGAGTGAAAGCGTCTGAAAAGACGTTGGCTAAATCAACTCGGCACGCTGTTCTTACAATCAGCGATAATGCAAAACTAAGTATTGTTTTTCAAAACTAAGTATTTTTTTACGTAAAAATAATAATTTAGACGCAGAACGAAGACGTTTATACTTATTTACTATCTTTGCCTCAGCTCAAATACGTAGTTTGAGTACATACGTTTGTTTACCTTGAAACGCTCCTCAGATGCCCCGCTCCGTAGAAATCAAGACTACCTGTTCCTACTGTGGTGTAGGTTGTGGTATCCTTGCCAGCAAAGACGACCGTGGTCGGCTCTCCGTAGCCGGAGACCCCGAGCACCCCGTAAGCCAAGGCATGCTGTGCTCTAAGGGCAGGAACCTCAACTACGTAGTGCAGAACCACACCGACCGGCTGCTAAACCCAATGATGCGGCTGCACCGCAACCATCCGCTCAAGAAAGTAACTTGGGGGAAGGCGATGGAGCGGGCCGCAGCGGTTTTCAAGAGCATCATCAAGGAGCACGGCCCAGATAGTGTAGGGTTTTACGTTTCTGGCCAGTGCTTAACGGAAGAGTACTACCTGATTAATAAGTTGGCCAAAGGCTTCATCGGTACCAACAACATCGATACGAACTCTCGCCTCTGTATGTCATCTGCAGTAGTAGCCTACATTAAGATGCTGGGCGAAGACATCGTCCCGGTTGCTTATGATGACCTCGAATGCTCCGATTGCATCTTCGTTGCGGGCGCCAACCCAGCCTGGTGCCACCCCATCATCTGGCGGCGGGTGGAAGCCCATAAAGCAAAAAATCCGGAGGTAAAGATCATTGTAGCGGACCCGCGCAAGACGGACACTTGCGCCATCGCCGATCTTCACCTTCAGCTCATCCCCGGCACCGACGTCATCCTCTACCACGCCATTGCTCGCCAGTTATGGAAAGATGGTCGGGTAGACCACGACTTCGTTGAGCGCCATACCGAAGCGGGGGAGAACTACCTCCGCATCCTGAAATCCATCAACCCGCGCGAAGCAGCCAAAGCCTGCGGTGTTCCCCTGAAAGACATAAAGCTAGCCGCGAAGTACATCGGCGATGCTAAGGCCTTCATGACTATGTGGGCCATGGGGCTGAACCAAAGCAAAATCGGGGTAGAGAAAAACGGAGCCCTCATCAACCTCAACCTCCTCACCGGCCAGATCGGGAAGCCAGGAGCGGGGCCCTTTAGCCTGACCGGCCAGCCAAACGCGATGGGTGGGCGTGAGGTAGGCGGAATGGCCAACCTACTGGCGGCGCACCGCCTTCTTAGCAGCGCTGCCGACCGAGATGAAATTGCTCGTTTTTGGGGTGTAGACGCCTTGCCTGCTAACCCCGGCCTAACGGCAACCCGAATGTTTGACGCCCTAGAAAGCGGCAAACTAAAGGCCGTGTGGGTTATCTGTACCAACCCCGTCGTCAGTATGCCCAATGCCAACCAGATAGACCGTGCACTCCGCAAAGCGAAGTTTGTAGTGGTGCAAGACATCAGCGCAAAGAGCGACACGGTGGCCTTTGCCGACCTCGTCTTGCCAGCCGCTGGCTGGCTAGAGAAAAAAGGCACAATGACCAACGCTGAGCGGCGGGTTTCTTACCTGCCGGCGCTCGCCAAGCCTCCCGGCCAAGCCAAGCCCGATGCAGAAATCATCTGCGATTTTGCCCGCCGTATGGGCTACAACGGCTTCAACTACCAAGACATCAGCGACGTATACGACGAATACGCCCTAATGACCACCGGCACCCACATCGACGTCTCCGGCCTCAGCCACAAACGGCTCCGGGAAGAAGGGACCTTCCAGTGGCCCGTACCCCACCCTACTCACCCCGGAACGCCAAGGCTATTCACCGACCATCAGTTCTATACCCAGAGCGGCAAGGCCAGGTTTATGTCTACTGCCAGTAGCCTGAAAGGCCTACCAGCCCCACCTCCGGGTAAGCCTTTCATCCTGACCTCCGGAAGAATCCGGGACCAGTGGCACACCATGACCCGCACCGGAACGGTTGCCCGCCTCAAGCGGCACATCGACGAGCCCTTCCTTGAAATCCACCCCACTGATGCCACAGCCTTAAGCCTCACCGACGGCCAGATGGCCGTAGTAACCTCCCTCTACGGAGAAATAAGGATCAAGGCAAAAATCAGCCGTGCCATCCGGCAGGGGGTCGTCTTCGTGCCTATGCACTGGGGCAAAACGCTTAACTCCGGCCTCACCCGCGCCAACAACCTTACGGACGACAAGATAGACCCGCACAGCAAGCAACCAAACTTCAAGTTCTCCTACGTATCTATTGTACCATACCGTAAGCCGGCAGAAAAAATAGCCGTCATTGGCGCAGGAGCCGCAGCCTTCCGCTTCATCTCCAGCTACCGCAGCGCCAACCAGACCGATGAAATTACGGTTTACAGCCAAGAGCCAAATGCCTTTTACAACCGCGTACTTCTGCCGGAGTACATCAGTGACCACTTGCAGTGGTCTGGCCTAGAAAAAATGGACCCGAGCAAACGCAACGAACTGAACGTGACCATTCAGGGAGGCGTCACTATCGCTCGTATAGACCGGCCGCAAAAGACCATCTTCGATGCCGAAGGCAATGCTTATCCATACGACCGCTTAGTCATCGCTACGGGCAGCCGGCCCTTCGTGCCGCGCGATGTACCGACCCAGCTACCGGGCGTGTTCACCATGCGCCGCAGAGAAGATGCAGACGCGCTGAAAGAGTACCTGAACCAAATCCCGACCAGCGGGCGAACCAACGACGACCGGCACGTGCTCATTGTTGGGGGTGGGCTTTTGGGCCTAGAGTTGGCCAACGCGCTCCAGAGCATCAACATCCGCATTACGATCGTTCAGCGCAGCAACCGCTTGATGGAGCGGCAGCTAGACACGACGGCCTCGCGCCTCTTGGCCGAGGAGGTGCAGGCACGGGGCATTCAGACCTACTTCCGCAACGAAGTAGATACCGTATTCGAACTAAAAGAAGGTAAGCCCGGCCTGCGGGTCACGTTCAAGAGTGGGAAGATGATTACCTGCTCTGCCATCGTCTACGCCATCGGCACACGGCCCAACCTTGAAATTGGCCGCGATGCAGGCTTAGATTACGGCCGAGGCATTGCTATTGACGACCGACTCTGCACCAGCGATCCCGCCATACATGCTATCGGTGAAGTAGCCGAATGGCGGGGCAAACGCTTCGGCATCACCGCCGCCGCAGAACAACAAGCCGATGTACTAGCCAGCTACCTGACCGGCAACGTAAGCGCCAGTTACGACGGGTCCGTGCTGCTCAACATCCTCAAATTCGACGATTTCGACCTCTGCAGCATCGGTCAGATTTCCTACCCCGAAGACGACCCCTCTTACGAAGAAATCGTTTTCCGAGACGTAAGCCAAGCCTACTACAAAAAGTGCTTGGTCCGCAATGACCGCCTAGTTGGGGCGATTCTCTTGGGCGATAAAAATGAGTTTGCCGAGTTCCGAAGCCTGATCGAAGACCGCATTGAACTCTCCGAGAAACGGAGGGAGCTCCTACGGTCATCCGACGTAAAGGAGCCGCTCATCGGTCGGGTAGTTTGTAGTTGCAACAATACCGGAGAAGGCAACCTCCTGAAGGCCATCGAGGGCGGTTGTACGGGTTTCAAGGCCCTCTGCTCCGCTACCGGAGCGGGCCTAGGTTGCGGCAGTTGCAAGCCAGAAGTACAAGCTATTCTTGAACAACACCTTTCAACACAAGCATAAATGAAAGATTCACTACACCGAATTCTGGTAAAAGGAGGCGTAATCTCCCCCAGTGAAATGCTTCGGGTAATCTCGCTGGCCCGCGCAGCGGGCCTAGACGGCCTTCATTTTGGTTCTCGTCAAGATATTCTCCTGCCCATCGGCCAAGAGTACACCCACCTGCTGAAAGACTACACACAACTAGACATCAAACCGCTCGCCAAACCGGCCAGCTCCAACATATCTTGCTCTTACGTAACTACAGACATCTTCCCCAAAACGCCTTGGCTCACGAGCGTCACGTACCTATACATTCTCGAACAGTTTAGCTTCTCGCCTTTACTCGAAGTCAACATCACCGACCCTCGCCAGCGGCTCGTTCCCCTTTTCAGCGGCCACCTCAACTTCATCGCTTCTGCCGAAGAAGACTACTGGTACCTCTACGTTCAGCTGCCCGGTTGGAAAGACACACTACCCTTCCCCGCCCTTATCCATAGTTGGGACATCGCTAAGGTAGTCATGGCCATTGACCCCTTCGGCGAGACACTTCCCGACATGGCAGCCACCGTTACGAGGGTAAACGACAAGCAACAACTCAAGCTTAAAAACATCGCCGAAGACCTCAGCATTCCTTTCTATCCTTTCCCGTACTACGAAGGGATGAACAGGCTCGGAGAACACCAATACTGGCTCGGCCTCTACTGGCGCAACAACTGGTACGACCTCGATTTCATGGAAGCCATCTCAGAGCTTTGCATGGAGCACCGGATCGGTAAACTCTCCATCACGCCTTGGAAATCATTCATCGTATCAGGCATCCCCGCCCAGCGGCGTTTGCAGTGGGAAAAACTCTTGGGGCGTTTTGGTATCAACGCCCGGCACAGCAGCCTAGAACTCAACTGGCACGTACCCGTAGCAGATCCAGAGGCCTTGGAACTCAAAAGGTTCTTGGTACGTGCCTTCGACAACCACGACATCAGCACCTACGGGCTCACCATTGGTATAGACGCGGCCTATTCCAATCCATTCACCAGCATCGTAATTGAGCGCGAGCAAGCCGAAGCAACCATTGATGGCTTCCCCGTCAGGCCGCTCTACAACCTGCTCTATGCGCGCAACTTCGACCCCAATACCCGCGACTACCAAGAATATGCGCGCCAAGTTGACCGCAGCGAGTTGGTAGCCCTCTTGATTGAGCTGAGCCGCCTCTACTTCAAGCACCTCAACGAAGTGCCGGGGGAAACCATCGGCGCAAGCGCACACGAACCCAAGGCAAAACCCGAACGGAGCGTCCATCAGTGCAGCCGCTGCATGAGCATCTACGACGAAGCCCTGGGCGACCCCGATCAGGACATTCCTCCCGGCACGGCGTTCGCACAACTTCCCCCAGCGTACGCTTGCTGGACCTGCTCGGGCGGCAAGCAGACATTCCGGCAGGCGCAATTGGTGGTTGAATAGAAAGTAATTCAACATTTAGGGCGCGGCCGCAGGTGCAAAGTAACCGGACCAAGAAGCAAAGGTAGTTTTTGAAAAAACGGTAGCTCTCTTCGCCCGCTGGGCGAAGGAATAGTAATTTTGCGCCCCTCAACAACTCGCCTTCAAAAGGCTCGGCCGGGATAACGACCGGAGTAAAAAACCATCCATGAAACAATTCCCCGACAACTTCATCTGGGGCTCCGCCACCTCCAGCTACCAAATTGAGGGTGCTTGGCTCGAAGGCGGCAAAGGCCTCCACATCTGGGACGTATTCAGCCACACCCCCGGCCGAACCGCCAAAGCAGACAACGGAGACCGCGCCTGCGACCACTACCACCGCTACAAAGAAGACGTTGCCCTGATGGCAAAAATGGGCCTCAAAGCCTACCGCTTCTCCATCGCATGGAGCCGCATCCAACCCGACGGGAAAGGAGAAGCCAACCCAGAAGGCATCGCCTTCTACAACCGCCTGATCGACGAGCTGCTCGCCAACGGCATCCAGCCTTGGGTCACCCTCCATCACTGGGACCTCCCCGCCGCCCTACAAGTTGAAGACGACGGCTGGCTGAACCCCAACACCACCGAGGTCTTTGCCGACTATGCCCGCATCTGCTTCGCCGCCTTCGGCGACCGCGTCAAACACTGGATCACGATGAACGAAAGCTGGGTGATGGCCATCCTCGGCTTCTACGACGGGGTCTTCGCCCCCGGCCGAAAATCTAACCGCGAGTGCTACCTCGCCGCCCACCACCTCATCATCGCCCACGCAAAGGCCGCTAAAGTCTACAACGACGACTTCAAACCAAGCCAAGGCGGCCAAATCGGGATGACCAACAACTGCGACTGGCGCGCCCCCAAGACCAACTCGCCCGAAGACGCCGCCGCCGCCCAACGGTCTGTCGAGTTTTTGCTGGCCTGGTTTACCGATCCGCTCTACTTCGGTGACTACCCGCAGGTGATGAAAGACCGCGTCGGGGATCGCCTACCGAAGTTCACCGAAGCAGAGAAAGCACTCGTGAAGGGCAGCTCAGACTTCTTCGGCCTCAATCATTACACCACCATGTACGCCGCCCACGTCTCGGAAGGCGGAAGCGCGAACAACTACATCTACTCCAACGCCGGCGTCTACGAAGACCAGCACGTTGCCCTCACCGCCGACCCCGACTGGGAAGTAACCGATATGAAATGGCCCGTTGTCCCTTGGGGCCTTCGCGACCTCCTCCTCTGGATCAGCGAACGCTACGACAACCCGCCGATCTACATCACCGAAAACGGCTGCGCTATGCCCGACGAAATGGTAGACGGAAAAGTAGACGATCCGCGCCGAACAGCCTTCCTAAACGGCTACCTCAGTGCCTGCCACGAAGCCATTGAACGCGGCGCAGACCTGCGCGGCTACTTCCTCTGGTCCTTGATGGACAACTTCGAGTGGGCCAGCGGCTACGACAAACGCTTCGGCATGATCCACATCGATTTTGATACCCTAAAACGGACGCCGAAGGCGTCGGCAGCATGGTATGCGGAGGTAGCGGAGCGGAATGGGTTGGTTTAGTACACCTCGTAGGTGAAACGCCCCTCGCCAGACTTAACCTCTCCGGTTAGTGGGTTGGTGACGACGACCTTGGTTTTAACCGTGTGCTGTCCGCGTTTACGCTCCGAAGTCTGAAAGCTCGCGGCACCATCTGGGCCGATGGGGTATTCTTTGCCGTCGATGGTGAGGGTTACGTTTTCGGGGTCAAGTGCGTTGCTGTAGGAGCCTACGGACACCCGAGCGTTCAGGGAGTCTCCCACTTTGTAGGCACAGCGGTCGGCGTTGAAGACGGGGAAGAACTGGTCGAATATGAATGAGCGGCCCGAACAAATCGCCATAACATCTATCAGTGTATTTTGCACGAAATCTAAGGTTATCAGCCGCACCATGTCCCGTTTAAGAGTATGTTGAAGATTTTGTGGGACATTAGACAACTTCGAAAGTGCGTCATCCCTCAGTTTTCCAATCGCCGTGTACTTTATGGCAACATCATCCTCGTGGAGGTACATAGAATTATGATGCGTCAACATCACAGCCTTGTAGTCATTAATGATCGATTCAATAAGTCTACTAGCATTCTCTTGAAGTGTCCAAACATCCTCTATTTCAGCTAGTTCCTCGTACGCTGCATAGTGATCTGTGACGAAACGCAACATCGGGGAAAATTTAATTTTGGTATCATCCCGCATCAATTCCTCATAGCTAGCGATCTCCATCGCAAAGAGCTTTTCCTGGCCTGTAATCGCCATTCCATTTGTCACCGCAAGGCCGTCAGTGATTTCCTGCAACTCCGCATTCCGCTCATAGCGCTGCCAAGCATAAACGCTACAAAACTGAACAAGGACAACGGCAACTAAAGCAAAGGCAAAACGACGAGACATAGGCAATGGGTTTGCCTAATAAACGAGGGGGAGGGAGTCGTATTGCGGTGTTAATTTTTCTGGCGCGGACGCGGGTGCAGTGTAAACTAAGTTTCCACATACAGGTTTGTGGCCATGTCAACTTATGCATATCCCGTAGACTAAATGCTCAATACTAATCATTGGGAAATCTGCAAATACCCTTAATTTGCGCCCTCATCCCCATGTTTTCATCATTATGACCTTTTTTTCAAGAACGAGCGTGCTCCTCGCCCTGCTCTTCATTCTCTTACCCTGCACCCGCGGCCGCGCCCAAATCGTGAACATCGAAGACAAGCGCAAAGCACTAGACAGCCTAGGTTGGGCTGGTCAGTTAGACCTAAACGGCAGCCTAACCAAGAACAACAATACCGTAGCAACCGCTGGCGGGGCCCTCCGGCTAGACCGGCTGGGGCGCAAGGGCAACATCCTTTTCCTGACCGATTATCGCCTCGTTCGGGTGAGCGGAGACAACGCCACCAACGCCGGTTTTGGCCATCTCCGCTACGGCTGGGAGCCCCAAGATGGTTGGCGATGGGAGGGTTTCTCCCAACTCCAATACAACGAACGGCTGCGCCTCAACCTCCGTTTTTTGGCCGGTACTGGCATCCGGAGAAGGCTATTCCGAGAAGGGAAGTCGCGCGCCTATTTCGGTATGCTCTACATGTACGAATACGACGAGATGGACGACTCTGAGACCACCTACCGAGACCACCGGCTGAGCAATTATTTCACCATTCATTCGCAAGTCTCTCCCGCGCTGTCTCTCGCCAGCACGACCTACTACCAACCCAGACTTCCTGACTTTACGGTACCCCGCATTTCCTCCGTTGCTAACCTGGCCCTCTCCGTTACCAAAGCACTCCGCTTCACGACCAGCTTCACCCTTACACATGACCAACGAGTGAACCGGGATTTCCCAGAAGTACCCGCCACCGTTTTCAAGTGGGTGAACGGTCTTCGGGTGACGTTTTAGGTGGTAGTGCCTGCCATTAGCTATTCCTCGGCTGCCGCCTCCGGCGGCGCAGCTTTCTTCCGCCCTTCCAGCCGCTGCTCCGCAGCGGCCATCAACTCATCGATCCCTGCGTTGGGGTCGGCGGCGGGGCTTTTCTTGCGGCGTTCCATATTGCGGACCGCACGCGCATTGCGCCACTCTTTGCGGGCCAGAAAGAACAGAAAAAAGGCCGGTACGCCGGGGGCAAACGACTTCACCGTCATGTCTTTTCCGTCTGTAAAATAGTAGTAGGCCGCAACCGCTAGGAAGGAAGCGAACGTGAGGCTAAACAAGCCGAAAATCGCGAAATTGATGTAGTGCTTGCGAGAAGATCTGGCCACTGGGCTGGGGGAATTAAAATCAGGAAGTAGGAGAGCGTTCAAGACATCTCTAAACCTCTACCGATTTTTCTTCAAGCAGCGCCACGATGGCGCGCTGGAGGAAGCCCGGCAAGATGGCGTCGTGTGTACGACGGATGGCCTCGGGGTTGCTGAGGTCTTCCATCATTTGTAGCCATTTGTCTCGGCCATGATCTGCGATAACCTCCTGCTTGATGTCGGCGCGGCTGAAGTGTACCAGCATCCCGTCGGCATCGGCTTCGGGGTGAAACTGTACCCCAACCACCTCGGGGCTCCACCGGACGGCCATGAGGGCGCGTTCGAGGTCTACGTGAGGGCGAACTTTTTCTTTAGCGAGGAAGACCGCACCGACCTCGGCCAGCTTCTCGTCGTCGGGCTGGATGGCTTGGTAGTGACGGAAGTCTGCGGCGACGAAAGGGTTGTCTAGGCCTCGGAAGATGGGGTCGGTCTGGCCTTCTTCGGTAAGGTGAATGGGGAAGGTGCCGAAGCTGATGCTCTTGCGGGCGGTCACTTCAGCAAGCTGGAAATGATGAACGGCCATTTGGAAGCTGTGGCAGATGAAGAAGACGTACTTCTTGCGTTCGTTTGTTGCGTTGTGGGCCATTACGGCGTCTAGCCAGTCGGTCCAGGCTTTGTACCACTGTCCATCGACTTCGCGGGGGTCTCCGGGGCCGCCGGAGCTGATGTAGATGTCGAAATCCATGCTAGGGACTGCCCCGTCGACGCGCACGTCGAAGACCTCAGCGTCTACCCGGTCGGCGAAGCGACCGGCGATTTCGCGGATGCAGCGCATTCCCTGATTGGGGATGCCGTTGTAAAGATCGAGGATGGCGAGGCGTAAGCGACTCATAACAATATTGATTTCGTGAGGCTGTCTCCTCCCCTTCCGCAAGCGTACAGAAGAACAGGACGATTAAAAGACGTGTAACCGGTGGCAAAGTAACCCAGTTCGGTCGATTTCAAAGGATAATAGGTTATTAACGTTTTTGGTTACAGGAATGCTGCTTGTTTTTTTAGCGGTGTCAATATAAGGCGCGGCCGCAGGTGCAAGGATGGTTTTTGGGAAAAACGCTCAAAACTGCTCAATCACTTCATCTGCCGCCCGCCGCGCCAGCGCAGCACTGAGCGCCACCCCCATGCCCGCTAAGCGGCCAGCCACCAACACCCCCTCGGAGGCGTACCGCAATACGGGCGACTTCCCGTCGCCCTGCGCAATGATGCCGCTCCAACGGACGGGGAAGTCCTCGTCCGTCCATTGCCTACTAGGGAGCCATTGGTTTAGTTTTTCGAGGAGGTACGCCTCGGGCACGCCGTTGGGGCCGAAGGCCGCAGTCTCGGAAGAAGCACCCGCGCGGTGGCGCGCGCCACCAATGAGCAAGCGGTCTTCGCCTACGTTGCGGAAGTAGACGTAGCCCTCGTGGTAATGGTAACAGCCCCGGAGCTTAAAGTCTGGGAGCGGTTTGCTCAGCAAAATCTGGTTCCGGACCGGGCGGATCGCTTCGGGGAAGTCTGCCGGCAGCAGCTTGCGCGCGAAGGCGTTGACGGTAACGAGGGCTTGCTTCGCAACGATGCTGCCCCACCCTGCTCCTTCAAGGGTGACTGCACCTGCGGCCGCGCCCAAATGATCCACTTCGCAGCCGAAAAGGAAGCGGACGCCTGCGCGGTGGCAGTCGGCCAACAGCAAAGAAACCAACTTACCGGGGTGCAACTGGGCCTCGAAGGGGTTGTGAAAACAGGCCAAAGTACTTCCGTATAAGTACGGGGTAGCTTGGTGCCTCCAAGTCTCCCCCACCCCAGTAACCTCCGCCAGCAACGCATTCAGCTCCGGCAACCGCGCCCAGACCATCTCCGCCACCGGCGCCTCGTCGATCACTTCGTACCCGCCGTTCTTTGCCCAATCAATGCCCCTCCCCGCATAATTTTCCTCCAAAGCCCGGATGCCCGCGTAACGCTCTCGCACGGTTTTCAGCGTCGATTCCGCGCCGTAAGCGTCCATATCCGCCAGCAGCTCCGTTGGCCCACCAAAACAAGCAAACCCCGCGTTGCGCGTGCTCGCGCCGCGCGGAATCGGCGCACGTTCAATGACCAAAACATCGCATTTCGGCTGGCTTCTCTTCAACGCCAAGGCCGCTTGCAGGCCGGTCAGGCCCGCACCAACAACAACTACGTCGGGCGAGCGAAGGAAGGTCGTTTGCTCCCAGTAGGAGGTCCGAAAATTGCTTTGGTCCATGGTTTCTATGTGTATAAATCTTCGAATGCTTCGCGGCTCAGTTCCCAGCGGCTCACCTCCAACTCAAAGTTCCAACCCGCCGGAACCGTGACGTAGGTTTTAATGAACGTAAAGCCAAGTTTCGCCATCGTCCGGTTTGGCGCGGGGTTGATCGCAGCGGCCTCACAAATGAGTTTTTGCAGTTGTAGCCGGTCGAAGAAGACAGGCAACGCTAAGGCTACCATCTTGCTGCCCAAGCCTTGGCCTTTCTCGGCGTTGCGCCAAAGGTGTAAGTGCACAGAAGCCGACTCCCCAAAGACAACCCTATTGACGTAGGTATGCCCGATGGCCTCTCCGTCTACTTCTGCAACCAAGTGGTAGGTCGCTTTCTCTTCGTAAGGAGTCGCCAACTCGGCTCGCATCCCAGCGGGCATTCCGTCAAAACGGGAAAGATCGGAGGTGTCGATACCCATACCCTTGAGGTAAGCCTCCGGCGAATCCTTCCAGTAAGACACAATCGGGTCAATGTCGGCTTCATTTATTTCGCGGATGTTCATTTCGTTTTCCATCGAACTTGTTTTTCGGGGGAAATTAGGTTGTATTTATGTATTGACAATGGTCCGCTACGGTTTTACGAGGTCAGACCCAGTAATTCCTAGGCACTTCAAGCACTATCCGCATTTGGGGCATGTGCGGGGTAATTCCACACAAGCCCAAAATGTAAAACTGAACGTCCCATAATCCGAAACCGAGCGTTCATCTCGTCTAGCACCCCTGCGGGGGGCTTACTTTTGAAGCATCAAAAGTAACAAAAATGCCATGCTGTGCTGCTGGCTGATCGGAAAGCGAAGGC
>CALEDI010000094.1 GCA_937949535.1 uncultured Lewinella sp.
AGGTAGGCGTTAACGTTGCTTGTATTGCTGATGAAGCGCAGCTTGTCGTAGTCAATTTCTTCGCGGTTTGCTCTTACATAGTGCGCTATTTTGGGTAGTATCTCCACCATTTGAGATTTTGAATCGTAGAGCAGGAAGCCCTTCGTTTGTAGGTCAAAGAGCAGGGGCTGTATGTCGGCGGCTTTTATTCTGGGGTCAAATTTTTTGGCCAGTACGTTTGCGTCGATGAGGTCATTTCCGCCCTCGGGTCCGTTGCGAAAGGCGTAGATCACGTCTAGCGGATTGCGGTTAGAGATGTTGCGCATCCGGTTGTAGTCTCCTTCATCGAAGTAATCATTGCTTTCGAATACCACGTCAGACTTTTCCTCAAACGATACCGTTTTGCGGCCCACCACGGCACTGTCTTGGTTGAGGTATACGTCCATGCGGTTCGCATAGATTTGCATATTGTTCAGGCTGTGGATGAAGGGGCTACGGTCGGCACTGGAGGCCGATCTGGTTAGTTGCGCTATGCGTTCTGCTACTTGCACACGCAGGGTTACGCTGGGGTGCGTAAGGCTGTCTTCGCCGAAGTAAATTGTTGTGTTTACACTCTGGCCAGCGATGGTCTCTCCAGATTTGATCGAGAACCGCTCAGCCCTGGCCTCCACTTTTCGTTCTCCCCTTTTATCTTTCACCCCCAAGACGACCTGTGCTTTCCGGCCTTCAACACCTATGGCATATACGGTATTGCCGCGTAGTTCAAAGTTGCCCCTTAGGTCAATACCTTCACCTACGTTTTTAATTTCAACAAACCCATCGTCGGAGATGAACTGTGGGTACTCTCCTCCAGAGCGTGCTCCTCCCGGCTCAACCTTATCGGTAAATTTACCGACCAGGATCTTGTTGTCGAAGTATTCCGGGAATTGCAACTGCGCAGAATCAGCCTTGTACAGCGTCCGATTGAGTTCGATATCATAGCGTACCAAAATGGCGAAGACTTCCTCGGGGAGGTTCTGGCGCTGCCAGTCCGTTCTTCCTCCGGCCCCTTTGGCTTTTCCTTCTACCAGATTAACCATCAGGGCCGTTTCGTCGATAACGATGGAATCTCTTTCTCCGAGCCCTACAAGCTGCTGGATGGTATCTAGTTTCATCATCAAAGCACCTTCCTCAACGGAGAAATCTGGCGCCCCACCAACCACTAGCCAGCCTTCCGCCCCAAGGTCTGCATCAAGGCGTTTGTTTATCATGTAGCTTTCGGCGTTGCGAAGAGCTTTCACAATTTCCCCGGTTCGGACATCTCCGTTTTGCAAAAAGAGTTCTAGCGCGTCGTGAAAACTGGCAAAAGCGGGGTTCTCCATTTCAACCGTTCCGCCCAAAGCGGGCAAAAGACCGAGGTAATGCTTAAACCCCGTGGCAGAGCTGATGCGCTTTTTTGCCATCAAGATTGCAGCATTGGCAATCTGTTGTTGTTGGGCTTCGTTGAAGCCTCCTCCAAAGTAAATACCTGAGAAGTTAGCATAAGCGTCCTTGGCGGTCTTGTTCCCGGATGCGTTCATGAATACCTCTAGGGCCTCGGAAAAAACCGCTGGCTCGGTGTCTCGAGGCAGGTCGATCAGTTTCTGTGCAAAAGAATAATTAGCGGCCAAAATTATGGCAAGCAGGACGGAAAATAAACGCATGTACTCACTTAGTTACGGGTAAAAACAAAGGCTCGCCAGTCTGCCCTACTTCGGGTTTCCTTGTGTACGAACCCAAGCCTAGAAAGGCTGGTGATCAGTAATTGCTCATCGGTATCAAGAATTCCGCTGAACAAAACCGTCCCACCTGGCTGAAGCCGCTGGTACAACGTTTCGGCCGTTGTTAAAATTACATTTCTGTTAATGTTTGCCAAGATGATATCATAAGGCTTCCCGGCGGGTACATCCGCTAGCGTTCCGTGGATGATTTGGCCCATCACGACTCCGTTTCGCTTGGCGTTTTCAAGGGTGTTTTCGGCAGACCAAGACTCGATGTCTACCGCATCCGCTTCCGCTGCGCCCAAGCGCAGCGCTAGTATAGCAAGCACCCCGGTACCCGATCCGTAATCGAAAACCCGTTTCCCCGCCAAGTCTTGCTCAAAGATCAGTTCGCACATCATGTGCGTAGTGGGGTGGTGGCCGGTACCGAAGGCCATTTTGGGGGTAATGACCAATTCTTGCTCTACGTCTGGGTGCGGCGGGTGAAAATCGGCCCGGATGTAAAGGCGGTCGCCGATCTGAAGCGGTTGGAATTGCTTCTCCCATTCTTCGTTCCAGTTTTTGTCTTCCAGCGGCTTGGAGGTATAAGTGTAGGCAAACCGCGTGGCCAGTTCGTCGAGTTCCCTTACCCAACGGGGATGGTCTTCCGCAGGGGCAAAAGCCAATAAACCTTCTTCAGTTTCCTGAAAGGAGTCAAAACCGGCCTCGGAAAGAAAAGCGACGAGCACTTCGTTCAGTTCTGGGTCATTCGCAAGGGTGTACTGCTGGAAAATCATGGTTCAATGTTTGGGCAAAGATAGTTTAGAATTTAGGGGCAGACAGCCACCACATCAACATGGTAAATACTGAAGAAAACATCATCTTTGCAGCTCCTAAAAAACAGTTTCATGCGTGTAACCATCTCTACTTTTCTACTCTTGCTTCTAACGGCCTGTGCACCTGCTTCCGAGCCAGCTACTACTGCAACCGAAACAAAAGCCCCAGTCGCAGCGACTCCGGCCATTACCCCCACCGACGAGGAGGTAACCGGCGACCCCACCGTAGATAATATCCGTAAGCAACAAGCCATCGTTGACGACCTACTCTCCACCGGGATGCTGCAGCAAAAGAACCTCCCCTACAACTGCAATGGCCTGCGTGGCACCACCGAAGTCCACCGGAAAGACGGAGTTGCCCTGCTGGTACTCAACCGCTACAACGACGGCGAAAACCGCACCATCACAGACCGGTTCTACTATAAAGATGGCAAGATTTTCTTCCAGTTGTCTCAAACCCTTCGCTGGGAATTCGAGGGCTCTACCAAAGCCGACCAGAACGGCAACGACGTTCCCGTCATCATCAATCACGTCGCCCGCTACCGCTACTACATCCAAGATGGGAAAGTGGTGAAGTTCCTGAAACGCAAGTTCTCCTTTTCGTCCACAGATCCCGAACCCGCCGAAGAAAGCTTCCCCCTAGAAGACGCTACTCCAGCCGCAGAACTCTCCTACCGTACCCAACTCGCCCAAACAGCCATCGAGAAAGATACCGTAGATTGTACCGTTTTCCAATAACGCCCTACTTCTCTCCCAACACTTCAAACTGGAAGCGCTCAAAGGGGCTAACGGTGTGTTCCTGCGCCATGATCTCCCGCGCTCGCGCTATTTCTTGGGGGTTGCTGGCCGCGAGGTCGTTCTCTTCCCTTAGGTCATCCGTCAGATCGTACAGCTCAATCGTTAGGTTTCCGTCGTGCATCCGCTGGCGAACGGCTTTCCAGTTGCCGAAGCGGACCGCTTGCTGGCCTTTATACGCCGGAAACTCCCAGTACAGGAAAGGGTGTTCGGCCTGGGGTTCGCCCTTCAGCGTCGGTAAAAAACTGATGCCATCGTTGGCCGGTGGCGCAGCATTGGCGACTTCCGACAGCGTCGGTAAAACATCCTGAAAGGCGGATAGGTGCTCGCTTTCACTCCCCGGCTTAATCACCCCCGGCCAACTGGCGATCATCGGCACCCGAATACCGCCTTCGTAAAGAAAGCCTTTGCCCCGCCCATATTCCCCTCGGAAGGGCACAGCACTGTCGTAAAAGTCTGGGTCTACGCCGCCCGCATAGGTTGGGCCGTTGTCTGAGGTAAAAATGATGAGGGTGTTCTCGTATAAACCCAGTTTTTTCAGCTCGCCTACCAACTCCCCCACTTGTTCGTCGAGGTAAGAAATCATAGCCGCGTAAGTCGCCATCGGGTACGCGCTGGGGAAGTAACTCTTGCCTCGGTATGCTTCCTCCTCGCCAATTTTATCGCGGTAATGCGCAACCCAAGACTGCGGCGCTTGCAGCGGAACGTGGGGCAGCGGAGAGGCGTAGTACAAGAAAAAGGGCTTGTCTTGGTGTTCTTGTACGAAGTTGAGTGCCCGCTCCTGCATCAGCTCAGGTGCGTAGTCCTGCTGTAAAAACTGGTTGAAGAAAGCAGAATCCGTTTCGTTTTCCGCCTGTTCATGAAGTACGTGCGGTGCTTGGAGTTTGTTCTGGAGGTACACCCGAGATTCGTTTTCCCACAGGTGCGTCGGGTACAGGTTGTGGGCTTGCCGCTGGCAGTTGTAGCCGTAGAAATAATCGAAGCCTTGGCGGTTGGGTGCGCCTTCGGAGAAAGGCGCACCGAGGCCCCATTTACCTACCAATCCGGTGGTGTAGCCTGCTTTTTGTAATACCTCGCCCATCGTGGTTAGGGAGTCGGGGATGGGCCGTTGGCCCTCTAGCCGGGGATCGTCGAACATGGCTTGGAAGTTCCACACATCGCCGCGCGCAGTGTCTTCATCGTTGCCGCGTACTAGGGCGTGGCCGGCGTGCTGGCCGGTCAGTAGAATACAGCGGGCGGGCGCGCACACTGGTGCTCCGGAGTAGTGTTGGGTAAACCGCATTCCGTTTGCTGCCAGCGCGTCTAAGTTGGGCGTTTCAATCACTTGCTGGCCGTAGGCGCCTAGCTCTCCGTAACCGAGGTCATCGGCCAGGATGTAGATGATGTTGGGGGGTGCGGCGGCGTCAGGTTCGGGGGCGCGGCCGCAGGATGCAAGGAGGAGGATTAAGGAGCAGAGGAGGATGGGGAAGCGGGTGGTCATACCGCTAAAGTAATGGTTCTATTACAGTATGTTTGGTTAGACCAACCTACAGCTTAAACTTGATCGGGAGCTTTAGCCTCATTCGTACCGGTTTTCCTTGCTGGTGCCCAGGGTGCCATGTCGGCATTCCGGTAATGATCCGTTCAATTTCTTTACTAATCAAAATCGAAAAAAGGCCACCAACAATGAAGTTGATGACCTTTTAATCGTCGGGGTAGCAGGATTCGAACCTGCGGCCTCCTGTTCCCAAAACAGGTACGCTAACCGGACTGCGCTATACCCCGATTGAACACCGCGAGGGCGTTCAGAAAATAATGGCGGAGACGGCGGGATTCGAACCCGCGGTACCCCGTTAAGAGTACGTCGATTTAGCAAACCGGTGGATTCAGCCACTCTCCCACGTCTCCAGATGCTTGTAAGAAGCTAACGACTTTTCGTTAACCGGAAGTTGCAAGGTATTACCGTTACTTCCTTAAGCGGACGCAAATTTACGCGCACATTTCCATTTACAAAAGCTTTTTGCAAGGAATTTTGGAAAAGATATTGATGCTTTTAAAATGAACTTGATAAGCGATTATTAGTCAGTGCATTATCAGGTTATTTTTTTAGGGCAGCAATTCCCTCCAACCTGATCAAACTGTGAGCCAGCTACCATAACGGGGTATTCCTCACCGACGGAGACGAAGAGGCGATCCGGAAAGGCTTCAAGGGCATTTACCAAGGAGTCCATATCGTTGTAGAGGCCTTCTTTGTCCCACCAAAGTGAAGGACTGATGATGATGTAGTCGTTGAAATATCCGGGAGACTTCAGCAATACTTCAGTCGCCAGCAAGCCGCCCAAAGATTGACCGACGAGGGTGCGGTGCTTCGTAGTCCGAAAGGTTTTGTCCACAAAAGCAGGCAACTCTCCTTGCAGGAAATCGATAAACTTCGCCGAGCCGCCGGTAGTCGGGAAATCTCGTTGGTCGCTCGAGTCTCGACTGGGGTAGGTAAAGTCTCGCTTACGATCTACATTGGCGATGCCGACCAGAATGGTCGGCGGCATCATCTCGTGGTCGTCGAAGTAGCGCAGCAGGCCGGAAACATGGAAGAAATCTTCGTTCACCGCGCCATCCAGTAAGTAGATAACCGGATAACTATTGGCCGTGGACTATTTGGGAGTGAAGGGTGAAGGGATGAAGAGGTGATTGGCCGCTAAATACAGGAGCGAGCAACCATCCGCCAAGTTAAACCACTCCTTGGGTCAAACATCATATACAATATGAAAATAGTACTCACCCTTTTTGCCTTCTTTCTCCTGTGCGCAGGCACCCTAAGCGCGCAGCAACTGGCCAAGAAAAAGATATCAGGGAGTTTCAAGAATAAGTCCTTGAACCTCGCCTTACTCAACCTCAAAATTAATTACCGTCTTGATTTTGCGTACGAGAAGGAAGATGTCGAGGGCGTAAACGTGAATGTCTATTTCTCCAAAACACCCCTAGAAGAAGCAATGCCTTTGCTCCTCTTCGAGACCGACCTCGGTTTTGCCCTCGAAGAGCCCAACTTAGTCAGGGTCTTTAAACGTAGCTCCGCTCCTAAAGTAGACGATGCTCAAATAGCCTCTACCGTCGCTCCGGGACGGACCAACTTCAGTCTTTCCGGCATCATCAAAGATGCCAACTCAGGAGAAAGCCTCCCCTTCACCACCGTCATGGTTAAGGGCTCCACCATCGCGACCAATAGTAATGTAGATGGCTACTTCACCCTCTTCAAGGTTCCTTCGGATACCGTTCTACTCGAGGTCAGCTACCTAGGTTACCAAACAAGCTATTTCCGCATGACGCCACAACAGGAGACCGAAGGCCTGGAAATTCGAATGAAACCATCAGAGCAAATTCTCCAACAAGTGAACGTAACCGCCACTAAGGAAGACCAGATGATGAAGGCCAGTAGTGGCATTAGCCAGTTAGCCATCAACCCTGCACAACTCACAGCAGTACCGAGCCTCGGAGAACGAGATGTTTTTCGCTCCCTACAATTATTACCGGGGGTTAGTGGTTCCAACGAAAGCTCCTCCGGCCTCTACGTTCGTGGTGGCACCCCAGACCAAAACCTAGTATTATTTGATGGGTTTACGGTCTATCAAGTAGACCACCTCTTCGGTTTCTTTAGTGCCTTCAACAGCGATGCCATCAAGGACGTCCAACTGTTCAAGGGTGGTTTCGAGAGTAAGTACGGTGGTCGGCTGTCGAGCGTAGTAGATATTACGGGTAAGGACGGCAATACTGAGAACTTCAACGCAGGCTTTGGCCTTAGCCTCCTGAGTGCCAATGCTTTTATCGAGTCGCCTTTCGCAAAAGGCAAAGGCTCCATCATCCTTACCGGGCGGCGGTCTTTCCAGACCAGCCTATACGATAAATTGCTCAACCTATCCGACGGCGGAGAAACCGGGACCGAAGAAGACGATGGAACTGACGACACACCGGAGTTCGGCCCAGGGTTCCGCAGGGGGCAAGCCACCGTTGAGCCTACTTCATGGTTCTACGACCTGAACGGCAAAGTCACCTTCAGAACCAAGAAAGACGTTTTCTCTCTCAGTACCTACAGCGGGAAAGATAAACTAGACAATAGTACAGACAATGATGCCGCAGGCTTCGGCATCCGGGGTGGAGGCCCGCCCGGAGGAGGCGGCCTTATTGGAGGAGATACCGGAACTAACTTCGAGCGCTCCGTTACTGACCTATCTGACTGGGGAAATACCGGAGCAAGCCTAAAATGGAGCCGCCGCTGGAACGACAAACTGTACAGCAACGCTCTCGTCTCCCGCTCCAACTACTTCAGCTTCCGTGACCGGACTAACTCCGTACTCATCGAAACCGACACCTCCATGTTAAACATCCGCACCGGAACGGTAGAAGAAAACGATCTCGTAGACCTCAGCGCAAAATGGGACTGGGAATGGCAGTTGGGCGGTGGTAATAAACTCGGCTTTGGGGTTTTCGCCTCCGCTTTCGACATCAAGTACGACTACATCCAGAACGATACCATTTCCGTACTCGCCCGCGATGATCAAGGATTGGTTTCAGGGCTTTACGTTCAGGATCGCATCACCATCAAAGACAAACTGATCTTATTACCTGGCCTTCGGGTTTCTCAGTTCAGTCAAACCAACGAGCTATACATCGAGCCTCGCTTCCAGCTCCAATACCTCCCTAATGAACGTTTAAAAATCAAAGCGGCCACCGGCCGCTACTACCAGTTCGCCAACCGCATCATTCGGGAAGACATCTCTCAGGGAAGTCGTGATTTCTGGATCCTTTCCGACAACGAACGCATCCCCGTAGGCCGGTCAGACCAGTTCATCCTCGGCATGAGTTACGAAACCTCAGATTGGCTCTTCGATGTAGAAGGATACTACAAAACCCTGAGTAACCTTAGCGAATACTCCACTCGGTTTTCCTCCACCGGAATTGGAAGAAACGCTAGCCTTGACTTCAGTGAAAGCTTCCTGACGGGCAGCGGAATCAGCAAGGGCATTGAACTACTAGCCCAGAAAAAAGCAGGAAGTCTCACGGGGTGGCTTAGCTACACCCTAGGGCGCGTGGAATACGACTTTGAAGCCTACGGAGACACCCCCTTCCCTGCATCGCACGACGTAACCCACGAAGCCAAAATTGTAGCCCTTTACCAACCCGAAAAAAGCAGGTTCACCTTTGGCGCAACACTGATTTATGCTACGGGGAAGCCTTACACCGCTCCTTTGGGTGCCTACACCATTGAACTCCTCGACGGAGATACACAAGACCTCTTCGCGGTAAGCGAAAAAAACTCGCTCCGCCTGCCAGATTACCACCGGCTAGACCTTTCGGTCAACTACAACATCGGTCGGTTCATGGGCGGCAAAGCCAAAACTTCCCTCTCTCTATTCAATGCTTACAACCGTAAAAACGTCTGGTACAAAGAATTTGACGTAGTGGACGGGCAGATACTGGAAACCAACGTCAACCTACTCGGCTTTACGCCCAGTATAGGCTTCAACTGGTCATTCCAGTAGGCAACAACAGCTCTCCCCTCTCCCTCCAACGCTTACAACTAAACGATATGAAAACGTCTACATTAATCCCCCTCATCTTTTTATACTTGCTTTCCCTTTATGCCTGTGACGACAACGAAGTCTTCGTTGCCGATATAGATGAGATTGTACTCGAAGCCTATCTCTTTGGCGGGCAGCCAGTAGATTCGATCAAAATCAGCCGCGTCATCGCTTTCAATGCCGAATCAGAACTCCCCGGTATTAGTAGCCTTGAACCTGTCATTACGGATGGGGACGGCGAAAGCTACCCGCTTTCGTTTCAGGGCGACGAGTTTTACTACAATGCCCCAGACTTGATCGTCGAAGAAGGCCAGACCTATTCCTTTTCTCTGCTATACAACGGTAAAGAAGTTTCTGCCCAAACCTTCGTGCCCGCCCCTCCTACGAACCTGAACCTCTCGGCAACGGCCATCCCGATGACCCGCATAACAGACTTCACGGACCTGCAAGGCCAAACCAGGCCCGACCCTTTTGAAGTCAGTTGGGCGGGAGAGACTGGTGCTTACTATTTTGTGGAAGTAACCAACATAGAAACCGATCCTGACCCGATCAATGAACTCTTCGCAGCTTCAGGACGCCCCCCGCTACCGCAGCTCCAAACCGCACCATCTACCGAACAAACCTACCTGCTAGACCTCCGGCGCGAGATCAACTACTTCGGCCGTCATCAAATCGTCGTTTACCGTGTAAATCCAGAATATGTACTGCTCTACCAAGACCCCGGCGATGGCCTTGGCGGCCTTACCGAGAACCGGACCAATATCGCCAATGGCTTCGGCGTATTCACCGGCCTAACCAGCGTACGCGATACTTTTGAAGTATACTCAGAGTAGCAAAAGCACCTAGCGCAGCGACTATTTGACTACCCGACTACTTGGCTATCTAACTATTTAGCCTCCCCACTCCACCGCAAATAAGCCTTAAGGAAGTCTTCCAAATCCCCATCCAAAACGGCGTCGGTTTGGGAAGTTTGCCAACCGGTTCGGTGGTCTTTCACGCGGCGATCATCGAGTACGTAGGAGCGGATTTGGCTTCCCCATTCGTTGGCGGTTTTGCCTGCTTCGACTTCGTCTCGTTCGGCCTGTTGCTTTTTTAGTTCTAGTTCGTAGATGCGGCTGCGGAGCATTTTCATGGCGCGGTCGCGGTTTTTGTGCTGCGAGCGTTCGTCTTGGCACTCGGCGACGATGCCCGTTGGAGCGTGGGTAACACGAACGGCAGACTCGGTCTTATTGACGTGCTGCCCGCCCGCGCCGGAGGCGCGGAAGGTATCCCAACTCAGGTCTGCGGGGTTGATCTCTACCTCGATGGTGTCGTCTACGAGTGGATGGACGAAGACGGAGGCGAAGCTCGTCTGCCGTTTGCCTTGGGCGTTGAAGGGGCTGATGCGGACTAGGCGGTGTACGCCGTTTTCGCCCTTCATCATGCCGTAGGCAAAGTCTCCTTGGATCTCCATGGTGGCAGACTTGATGCCTGCCGCGTCGCCGTCTTGGCGGCCTGCCATTTTCACTTTATAGCCAGCGTTTTTCTCGCAGTACATCTTAAACATCCGCAGCAGCATCTCGGCCCAGTCGTTGGCTTCGGTGCCTCCGGCCCCGGCGTTGATTTCGAGAATGCAACCGAGTTCGTCTTCGGGGCGGTTGAGGGTGGCGCGAAACTCGGCGTCGTCTAGCACCGCAACGGTCTCTTCATAGCGGCGCTCTACCTCCTCTTCGCTGCCCTCGCCTTCCTTCAGGAATTCCTGCAAAATCTCCAGATCATCCACCTTGTCCGCTACTTCTTGGTACTGCTTTACCCAGCCTTTATGGCTTTGGAGTTGCTTCATGATCACCTCCGCCTGCTTGCTGTCGTTCCAGAAGTCTGGGTCGAGGCTTTGCTGCGTCAGGTCTTCGATCTGGAAGCTCCGCTTCTCGACGTCGAGGTAACCGCGCAGCAGGCCGAGGCGGTCTTTTAATTCCTTTAGTTGGTCGTTGGTCATTGTGGAGTAAGGGAGTAAGGGGGGAAGGGGGGAAGGGAAGAAGGCTGTCTAATCTGCCTAT
>CALEDI010000095.1 GCA_937949535.1 uncultured Lewinella sp.
TGTTGATCCTGATTTTGGTTCCCGTCATCGCTGTTTCCTTCTTCGGCGGGCCGATTGCCAAAGCAGTCGTTAACTCCCTGAACAACCGCCTGCAAACCGAGATTGTAGTAGCCGACTACGAAGTCTCCTTCTGGGCCAACTTCCCCAGCCTATCAGTTGATCTTTCCGATATCCAGGTGGCGGGCAGCGACGGCAGCGACCTCCTGATGGCAGAGCAACTAAGCTGCCTGCTGGACCTCGGAAGCCTCTTCGGCAGCAAAATCCGGGTAGACGAAGTCGTCGTCTCCGACGGAAGCCTCAACCTGATCGTAGACGTAGATGGCAACACCAACTACCAACTCACCGGCTATACCCCCATCGGCGAAGAAGTGCCCGCAGACCCCGACGCTAAAGTCACCGAGTTCGCCATCGCCGATGCCCGTTTCCGAGGAATGGAAATAAGCTACCGCGACGCCCAACTTCAGGTCTACCTCAACGGCAATATCGAGCGGTTGAACTTTAGCGGAGACTTCGGCGCCGACGCCTACTTGCTGGCTACCGAAGGCCTATTAGACATCTACCACCTCGACCAAGAAGGCACCCGCTACCTCAACGAAACACAGATGACCCTAGAGGCCCAAACCAAGGTAGACAACGTGAAGGGTACTTATACCTTCTCGCCCCTGAAAGTAGAAACCGGCGACCTAGAACTCAGCATCGTCGGAGACCTGACCCCAACCAAAGACGGATTGATGACGGACCTCCGCATCGAGAGCCAGTCCGGTAACCTTGAAGACGTCATCGGGCTGATTCCGCCAGCCTACGCCGGTAACCTCGGCGAGCTAGAAACCCGAGGCGAGCTAGCCCTAACCGGAAGCCTGAGCGGAGAATGGACAACAAGAAGGTATCCCAAAATGGATGGGCAACTGCTCTTCACCGACGGCCGCGTAGGCAGCCCCCGTACCAACGTAGGCGCCAGAGACCTGAACCTCCGCGCCCGCTTCGTGTACCTAGACGGCCCAACGGGCGGGGTACAGTCTTTCGCCATTGAAGAACTGACCGGCCTGTTCCGGGGCGAGCCCTTCGCGATGCGCCTCAGCGTAGAAGACCTAGACGACCCAAAGATTGAACTCTCCGCCAACGGCTCCTTCCCGCTCGGCAGCCTGCCCGCTATTATTGGAGAAGGTCCATTGTCTGAGGGCGAGGGCTTTGTACACATCAAAGACCTCCGCGTGGCTGGTCTCTACGAAGATATGCTCCGTCCTCGCCGGATGGGCAGGGTAGCCGCAGGGGGCAGCATCACCTTCGAGGACGGAGAGCTCGTGTTCAACGAGCAAAAACTGAGCTTCCCCTCCGGAACCCTCCAGCTCCGAGACAACGAAATGGAACTCACCGACTTCGTCTTTGAAGGCCCCGGAACGGAGATCAGCTTTACAGGCAAGGCTTCCAACCTCATCCCGGTGCTCTTTGCCGACAGCCTCAACACCAACGACGCAGAACTGCTCTTCGATGCCAAACTGACCGGCGAGTCTTTTGACATCGACGAGCTCATCAAGCTCGGCAGCCCCACCGAGGCCGAAGAAGAACAGGCCGCCGCCGAAGGAAAAACCGACAGCCTGATCGCCAAAACCGTTGCCCGCCGCGCCCAAATCACCGACCTGCTGCGCGGCCGCTTCGATGCCGTAGTGGAAGAGTGGAACTACGAACAAGTAGAAGGCGAAAACTTCCGAGGCCAGCTCATCTTTGCGCCCCAACGCCTAGACGTGACCGGCATCACCGACGCGATGGAAGGCCGCCTAGAAGTAGACGGTGAAGTCTACTTCCAAGATCTACTCCGTGTAGAAGGCAGGGTGAAAGCCATCAGTATTGATGCCGAGGAGTTCTTCGCCCAAGGCGAAAACTTCGGGCAAGAGGTACTTACCGACGACAACATTGAGGGGAAGATGAACGCCAACCTCTGGATCCAGTCTTACTTCACACCGGAAAACGAGCTGGACTATAAAAAGCTACATGTACTGGCTGGGGTAGACATCGCTAACGGCGAACTGAACGACTTCGCGATGCTGGAAAACTTCGCCTTCGCCCTTAAAGCCGGAGACCTAGAGCGCGTCCGTTTTACCCGACTGCGCAATTTCTTCGAAATTGTAGACGAGACGCTCTACATCCCCCGGATGTTCATCCAGTCTAGCGCCGCAAATATGGAAATAAGCGGTAGCCATACCTTCAACCAATACCTCGACTATTTCATCAAGGTGAACGCTGGGCAGGCCATCAAGAATAAAATCAAGAAGCACGACCGGGAGTTGGAAATTCTGCCAGCTCGCCGCAACGGGTTCTTCAACCTTTACTACACCGTAAAAGGGCCGCTAGAAACCTTTGCCGTAGAAAGCAACAAACGCGCCGTTAAGAACGATTTCTCCCGCAGCGAATACCGCAAAGAGCGGGTCCGGAAGCAACTAGAAGAACTGTTTGCTGAGCCGATTGAGCTGATGGAAGCAGAGGCGGGTATGGAGGATGTGGGCGGGAATTAGCACACGGCCCCGTTAGGACTATTCGCTCTCAGAGCTTCCAAGGCTGGTTAGCGAACGAAGCATTGTGGACACGTTTTACAGAACGTGACGGGCGCAGTTTATTCCTGTCCCAGCCTAAAGAATTTATTTTGCAAGGTTTTTCAGCATGATATTCCAGCGTTTGGATAGTACCGCGCCGCGCAAACAGTAAAGTTTTTCAACGGTATTAACGTCCCAAAATGTGGAGGT
>CALEDI010000096.1 GCA_937949535.1 uncultured Lewinella sp.
TGCCAAAACCGTTGCGCAAAAAAGCGCACGGGCTTTTTCGCAAACTCCAACACGCCTCGGTTTCGAGGAAAATACCAACCACGCCTTCTTCGGAAACGGAAGCCGTAAAGTTGAGCCGGGCTGGACAACCTTCGCGCTTCCCGAACGGCCAGACTCCGTCAAGACTAAAGAAACCGAGCTAAGCTTCTGGACTTTTGCCGATAAAAGCCGTTTCGGAGGCCCCAAATTCTACCTACGTCAACTAGACGCCGAAGGCAAACGCCTCTCCGAACAAAAATTCTGGACCAACGAAACCTTCGACACCCAAAAAGGCTGGCTTCGGGTTGCGTTCAACTTCATGCCCGAGCCAGAGACCGCAAGCCTAGAACTGGTTGGCCAGTATGAATTCCCCTACTACATCGATGAGCTTTGGGTTCGGGAGGCAAAAGTGGATGTCGGCTTTGCTGATGCGGAAGGGAGAAGGTGGATGTACAATAACTATTTGTTGCATTAACTACCTACTCCTCCTCATCCCCCGAAACCAACCGAATCTCCGCATCCGGCAGAGCCTCCCGCAGCATGGCCATCAGTTCGGGGATGGTGGTTGCTTTCTCCAGTTTTGCGCTCGCTAGGGCGGAGGAGACCTTGAAATAAGCTTCGTCGTAGGCACCGAATTGTCGGTCTAGCAGTGTACGGTCTTCGGTGTGGTAGTATTCGCCTTCGTCATTGACTTCTACTTCGGCGAAGTACTTGCCGAAGAGGTACTTCAAGATTTTGCAAAGCACGACGTGGCCATCGGCACCGGCCAACTGGGTTTTAGTGAAGCTGTAGTGCGCCAGCATATCGTCGTTCCAGTCGGTCAGGTCGGGGCGAAAGAGGGCCATTGGGGAAAGCGTTCGGCCGTCTGGGCCGAAGCAAAGCATGGTAGACTCCGCTTTTTCATGGACCTGAAAAGAGATGCCTCGTGCCCGAAAGGCCGTGGCCTCGTCGTCCAGCAATTTGAGGTAATCTTCGGGGACGCCTTCGAGCTCGGTGTCGATTATCTGGTACGCCCAATTTGCGCTTTCGCAGATATCGGCGACCTCATCAATCAGGTCTGGCAGAAGTGCTGGGTTAGCTAGTTTGCCGAAGTAATGCAGGGTAAGGCCCATGGAGGAAGTATTGTGTTGGCTGCTGTTTTGGGCCTTGGAGCAATCATTCTACTGATTATTCGCAGGCCTAATATCAACACAATAATACGCCCTTTGGGGCATTAAAACAAATTTTGTTTAACGATTAATACTTAATCAACATTACCCAACAATTGGTTGGCGGAGCGCCACTCCCAGTGGATAGTGTTTTCATTTTGCTGTTAAGTTTATGATTAGTAGCCTGCGGAGGAAGGTTTATTCGGCATGCGAGCCAGGGCTAACGCCCGCCTCGACCGGCGAATAAACCTCCCTTTGCACCTGCGGCCGCGGCCTACAAATCTCCAAAATCTACCAATTCATAAGCCGGAGAGCTTTCAAATTGCTGCCGCAAAATGCCCATATGGCCCGCTCCGAACAAGACTAGAATTCGGTCGTCTGGAGACGTGGTAGACTTCCGGATATTACGGTAAATGCGCAGGTTGCGGCTGTACCACCAGATGGCGAGCGCATCGACTGCCTCATCGCTTTCAAACTCTAGGTAGTGGCCGTGGCCGCGCCGCAGGCGGTGCGGGTCGTTCATGTGTTTAAAAACATCCAGTAGGCGAGATTTGGCTTCCAGTTTGTCTTCCAGGTCGTAGAGTTCCCAGTAGCGGTTGTCGATGGTAGAATCAAAATCGATGTCTTTGGCCGAAAAAAGGCTGTCCATCATGGGGCGGTAAACGGCAGAATCTTTGTGCCAGCGTAAGGAATTCGAAAACGTGAACGCATCGCCCAAGATCAGGGTGTCAATACCGAAGCGTTTGCCGAGGCGAAAACCCAGTTGCTCAATTTCGCCTTTCCGGAGTTGGCGTTCGCCGGCCAAATACTGTTTGTAGGCTTCGTTTATGGCACTCCCGCTGCGGCGTTCAACGACAATTTTAGTGGGCTTGAAACGCGCAATATAGTCGAGCAATTCGCGCACTTCGGCTTGCTTGGCGGCGGTTTCTACATCTACTTGGTCTTCGGCGCTGGTCTTGTGGCTATCCAAGTTTGGGTAATCGAAATGAAAAGAGCCTACGAGAAGGATTTTAGGTAGTTTATCTCCTTGGACAAGGATGTCGTCGGGGTTAAAGTCAACGATTGATTGCTCTTTTTGGGCGCTGACGCAGGTGCAGTAAAGGGTTAATAAAAGCAGGGTAAGTAAGGCTCGCATGGTGGAGGTTTTTGGTTATCTAATACTGCAATGATCGGGGGGTGAACATCGCCTCGGAGAATAGAATCGGTCAATCAGCAACAGAATCGGTAGATCAAAGAGCCTCTCGTTCACCGAGCAATAATGCCCGTTCACCGATTCTGCGCCCACTTAGTGGGCAAAGCCTATAAATTTGCCAGCATGAATGAATTGCTCCATAAAATGCCTTTCCGCCCTTTCCCCTTATTGGTCTGGTTTGCCGCAGTTTACTTGGTGGTCATTAAGTTCCGCGATGTATTGCTAGCAGAAGCTTCTGAAGGCTGGATAGAACGGTATGACAGTGCCTATGGCGTAGCCTTGCAACTGTCGGTGTACGTTTCTTTTTGTAGCTATACCTTCTTGGCCTACCTCATCCTTTACTACATGTATCCGCGTATAAAGACCAGGTGGTGGAGCCTGATACTGCCGTTTAGCGTGATGATTCTGGCGTGTATGTTCTTTAGGGCCTTCAGTGAAGAATATGTGCTCTTCAACATTTTTGATCAGCACAACTACAACCCGAACATGAGTTGGAAAATCTACCTGCTCGACAACTTCTACTACGCCATCATCTTTACGCCCGTAGGCATCGTTTATTACCTATCCGAACTCAATCGGTACAACGTAGAAATCCGTAGAAAGGTAGAGTTGCTTCATCGCGAAACCGAGCTTAAGTTCCTGCGCTCACAAGTGAATCCGCACTTCCTGTTCAATACGTTGAACAACCTGTATTCTTTGGTCGCAACGGGGTCTGACAAAGCACTACCGGCCCTAGACAAACTCGGCGGCCTGCTTCGGTATTCGTTGTACGATCAAGAGCCACTCGTTCCCCTCAGTCGCGAGGTAGACTACCTCAAAGACTTTCTCCACCTGGAGTGTATGCGGGTAGAAAATTTGGCTTTACCCAAGGTCACCATCGGCCCTTTCACCAAAGACTGGCAACTACCGCCGCTTTTGCTCGTCCCTTTCGTAGAGAACGCCTTCAAGCACGGTGATCTTAAAGACCCTAGGCATCCGCTTCTGGTTTCATTGACGGAACAAGGCGAACAACTTCGCTTTCAAGTGACCAACCTGAAGCGCAAGAACATTACTTCGCAAGATGAAGTAGGAGGCATCGGACTAGCCAACACACGAAAGCGACTGTCTTTGGTTTACCCAGACAGGCATACGCTGACGCTTTTCAACGATGAAGATGTTTTTCGGGTTGATTTGGTGCTTGGGGCCACACCGAGCCCTTCACTTATTACCCCCTCGTTATGACTACCGTAATAATAGACGACGAACCACTGGCGGTCAAACTGTTGGAGCACTACGTAACCAAACACCCCAGCCTCACCTTAGCGGCGACCTTCACGAACCCGGTAGACGGGTTGGAATACCTCGGCAACCACGCTGCGGACCTGCTCTTGCTCGATGTTCAGATGCCTGAGCTCAACGGGCTGCACGTTGCGCGGTTGGTTCGGGGCAAATGCGCCGTAGTTTTCACTACGGCCTACGAAGAGCACGCGCTAGCGGGCTTCGACCTCGACGCGACGGACTACCTGCTGAAACCGATCTCTTATGAGCGTTTTGAGCGAGCGATTGCGAAAGCTCTGGCTTCCCAGCCTACCGACGGAGCTTCCTCAACAGCCTTCTCTGCACCTGCGGCCGCGCCAAATGATCTTCCAGATTATGCATCGTTAGGGGCTGCCCCCGCCAACGACATCTTTGTCAAATCAGGCACCAAGACCATCCGCCTAGAGCTCGAAGGTTTGCTTTATGGTTCCTCTTCCGGCGATTACCTTTCGCTCTACCTCGCGGATGGTTCAAAAATATTGACCCTTGAGAACCTGGGTGATCTGATTGGGCGGTTGCCGCAAGGTCGTTTCTGCCGCATCCACCGCAGCCACTTCGTTGCGCTAAAAAAGATTGACTTTGTGGAGCGACGGCGGGTCGTAGTCGGGAAGACGTGGCTGCCCGTTAGCGATGGGTATAGGGAGGCGTTTCGTGAAAGACTCAAGCAATAGCGCGTTTATAGCTATTGCTGCGCCAAGCCATTATAATACCGCACCGCCTCCAAGATCAGTGCTTCCTCCGCCGTAGCGTTGATGCGCGCCTTGCCAGGGGCCGAAAGCAGGGTGAAGTTGATGCGGTGATCTTCGTTTTTTTTGTCTTGCCGCATGAGCGCGATCAACTCAGGGAAGGCCGCTTCGGGGACGGTCTGGTGGCCGTAAACCGCAAGGCAGTAGTCTGTAATTTCCTTCAAGTCGGCTTCGGAGAGTTCGTCAAGTTGGGCGCTCAACCATGACTCCATGACCATGCCTGCGCCGATGGCCTCGCCGTGGAACAGGCGGTGCTCGGTCTCCAACCAGTACGACTCGATGGCGTGGCCGATGGTGTGGCCGAAGTTGAGGGCCTTGCGCAGTCCTTTTTCAAATGGGTCTTCCAGCACAATTTCCCGCTTTACGTTGACGCTGGCGGGGATGATCGTTTGCCAATTTACGGCCGTGAGGTCAGTGATGGCTTTGAGTTGGTCCCACTGCATCCGGTCGGCGATGAGGCCGTGCTTGATTACTTCGCCATAGCCAGAGCGGACCTCGCGGGCGGGTAAGGTTTGCAAGAACGCGGGGTCTACCCAGACGGCGATTGGGTCGTTGAAGATGCCGATGCTGTTTTTGAGGTTGTTGAAATCAATACCGAGTTTTCCGCCCACGGAGCTGTCTACCATCGAGAGCAAAGTGGTGGGGATTTGCAGGAAATCGATGCCGCGTTTGTAGGTAGAGGAAACGAAGCCCGCCATGTCTTCCAACACGCCACCGCCCAAGCAGATGGCGCACCAGCGGCGGCCTACGCCTGCGGCGAAGAGGTCTTCCCACATGTCTTGGCAGGTTTCCAGGTTCTTG
>CALEDI010000097.1 GCA_937949535.1 uncultured Lewinella sp.
GTCAGCAAACGCCAACCGAAGCACCCGCCCCCGAACCTCAACAACCCGAGCCCAATCCGCCCTAGGCGCTTCGCAGCCGAAAGACACAAACACCGCACCCGATTTCTCAAAGCCCAAGAAGCACCCCTTATTCCCCTTACCAGTATCTAACACCTCCGTTAGCAACAACAACTCTATTCGGCTCCAAGGGTCTTCATGCCCTTCCTTATAACCGTAGTTCAAGAAACCATCCGCAAGCGCCTCATTGATTCGCTCCCAAGGGTCCAGCTCACCCCTTTCATCACTACCCATATAATAGGTCAGGCTCGCGCCGCTATCGGCCACGAATAAGTTGAAGTCGTCCGTATCGTGAACGCATCCGGCCAGCAGCACCGCAGTGGCCAGCATCATTAATAGTCTCATCTCGATGAGTTTTTGATGGCTCGTCGGCGTAAATCGAGATGTGTAGGTGTATCGATATTCCCCCTTTGGGGGCTAGGGGGCTTTTGGGGCCTAAGGGGCCTTTGATGCAAACCCGGGCAGCAGCCATGCACGACTACCACCCGGTCCGATTTACACCTAAGCCATATCGCCAGCGCAACGGCTGGCCTTCTTTTATCCAAAAACGCGCAGCGTTTTCACTAAGCCCCTCTCCTTTCTCCCCCTTTGGGGGCCGGGGGGCTTCCTTTGGGGGCCGCAGGGCTTCCCTTGGGACCCGGGGGGCTGGGAGCGGCCGGGCGCCCGGGGCCGAATCCTCAGGGAGAGGAAACAACAACGTAAATACAAAGTACATCAGTTGCAATTACACCTGCAATTACGCGCCTTTGTGGCAAAATTTCAAACCATCAAAATTTTAGTCGTATATTTGTGTCCCCTTTACGCCATTTCGGTGAGGGGACATTATTGCTATAATGTCTCCCCCCATACCCCCCGATGCTTTGAAAAGTTTTTTCAAAAAAAGTTGCTCCGCAACCTATTTGTTTAAACACGTATTGCCAATTTAGTTTGTCGCTCAATGCACGGGGCACACGCGTAGTCTTAACTTTCCATGCTACAGCTCCAGTCTGCGGGCAAAATGAAGTTCCTAAGCCCAAAGGAAGAGAAGGCCCTGCTCCAGAGCCTTGAGGCCAAGATGTCCGGCAAGTACCTAGCCAAGTACCGGCTGCTCATCTTATTGATGCTCGATGCCGGATGCCGCGTCACCGAGGCCTGCTCCATGAAGCTCTACCAGATTCAACCAGCCAAAAAGGTCATCAACGTCAAGTCCCTGAAGAAGCGCGACAAAAACGTCTACCGCGAAGTACCCATGACCCAGCGCCTCCTCGATGCCTTGGCCGACTACTGGGCCTACGTCAAATCCCGCGACCCAGAAGCCTACCTCTTCCCATCCAAGATTTCCCCCGCTGGCCACGCCGGGCGGAAAGTAATCTGGCGCGTAATCAAAAACCTGACCGGCAATACCCATCCCCACATTCTCCGCCACACCTTCTGCACCAAGCTCGCCCAGAAAGGAAACGATGCTTTTACCATCAAGGAGTTGGCTGGCCACGACAAAACCGCCACCACCGAAATCTACATCCACGCCTCCAAAAATGCCAAACAGGCAGCCATCACCTCCATCGACCAAAACAGCTGGTGGGCAAGGATCTACCGGAAACTCACCCCACGCCAACGCGTAGACATCATGCCCGTCTTATCCGGTGGCCTCCAAATCCACATCGGACGAAAAGACGAAATCGCCCAAATCGTTGACCTCGCCCAAAAGAAGGTCAACATCCTCATCATCGGACAACAGGGAATGGGCAAATCCCACCTCACCTCCAACCTCACCGACAACGGCCGCCTAGGCAAAGTCCTCCGCATCGACGACATGACCGCCATCAAGGGAACACTCGCCGGTATGGTCTTAACCCTCTTCGAGGGCGACAAAGACAAAATCAAAGAACTACTCTACGGCACCGATACCAACGTAGAAAAGATCATCCAAAAAGAATCCATCAAGCAACTCTGCGAACTCCTCATCCGCACCACCACCAAACACGAATACACCATCGTCATCGACGATGCCACCCGCATCACACCAATGGGCATCTCCACCCTCGAAAAACTCAACGGACACTTCCACATGATCATCGCCGCCCGTTCCATCAAGCTCAGCCAGGTATCCTTCCTCTCCAACTTCGACAAAATCGAACTCAATGGCCTATCCCGCCACGAAGCGGTAGAACTCATCACCCGCGCCAGCCAAGACTTCACCGACCGCATCGAAGACTGGGAAATGTACAAGGGCCACGTTTGGCGCGCCACCAACGGCAACCCAAAATTCATCCTCGAACTCATCGAACGCTTCCGCCGAGAGCCCTACGTCTCCACCGAAATGGTCCAGAAAATAACCCACACCACCGCCCTCAAAGAAGTAGACATGAGCCTCCCCATCATCATCGCCCTCAGCTCCCTGATGATCCTTCGCTACGTTGGCGGCGAAGTCGGCACCGATGCCGGTGCCTTCCGGCTCATCGGCGGTGCATTCCTAGTCTTCGCCCTCTTCGCCCGCTCTATTTTACGTTTCGGAACTAGGAAATATGTCTAATCCGCTCCCCCTTTGGGCGCTGGGGGGCTCCTCCGCTTCGGTACCCGCAAATATGTATAGCAACTCCCCCTTTGGGGGTTGGGGGGCTTCCTTTGGGGGTCGGGGGGGCTTTGCTCCTCCAACCTCCCCCCGCACCTGCGGCCTCGCCCAAATGAAACAGCGGTAGCCACGAACGAAGTGAGCATCCATGTCTCCCCTCTCCAGCGTAGCGATTCGGAGAGGGGTCGGGGGAGAGGAAACGAGCGAAGCAAGCATCCACATGCGGCAGCACGAGCGCAGCGAGCAGAAACCAGCGGCAGCCAAATTTTCAATGTTAAATATTGAATTCTAAATTCTAAATCCCATGACCCTCCCCAACCACATCGCCGGCGGCATAGTATTCACCGGCGTCTTCGGCGCCTTTGCCGGCGTAAACATCCTCAACCACCCCGGACTACTCATCACCACCGTCCTCGCCGCCACCTTCGCCGACATCGACGTCCCCTCCTCCATCTGGGGCCGAACCTTCAAACCCATCTCAAAAGCCATCAACCGGAAATTCGGCCACCGCACCATCACCCACAGCCTACTATTCCTGCTGCTAGGATACGGCGCGGTCGCAGGTGCAACGAAGGTTTTTGGAAGCGAAGCCCCCTACCCTACCGTCTTCCTACTAGCCTACAGCTCCCACATCATCTTTGATATGATGACCGTACAGGGCGTCCCCCTCTTCTACCCCTACAACAAAGCTCCCTGCGTAATCCCCTCCGACCCCAAACTCCGGCTCAAATCAAGCAACCCCCGATCCGAAATCGCCGTCTTCGGCTTCTTCATCATCTCCGGCCTATTCCTCCAGCCCCTAATGGCCGACGGATTCTGGACATCCTACAACCGCCTCTTCGGAACCATGACCCACCTCCAATCAGAATTCGAAAAAGCCGAAGCCCTCCTCTCCGTCGACTACCGCTACCGCGAAGCCACCACCGAACGAAAAGGAACCGGCTTCCTCATCGAATGTACCGGAACCAGCGCCACCCTCTGGAACGAATCCAACGGATGGTTCCTCCTCGACGGCAACCCCGCCAGCCAGCAAACCGTCCTCGAAGTCATCCCTACCCACACCAACAAAACCTTCCGCTTCGACCGCCGAAGCTTCGTCGCCATCTCCCC
>CALEDI010000098.1 GCA_937949535.1 uncultured Lewinella sp.
CCTACTCATCTCCGCCCACTCCCGCGAAAACATGGACAAGCTGCGAGATCGGCTGGTAGCAATGGTGAAAGACGAATACCAGATGACTTACCCCTACGTGGCTAAGCATTGGTAAAGAAAACTGCGCCCATTAAACATAGGGTGTGTAATCTGTCTATAAATTAGTCCGCCGACTATCATCAAAACGCGCAGCGTTTTCATAAGCCCCTCCCCCGTGGGGCAGGGGTTTGGGGAGGGGGTTTGCGCGCGGAGACAATACACTACAGATTACACACCCTAGGCTTAGATGGGCGAGGACGCAGGTGCAAAGTAAGGGCATACGTCGCTTTGGCGGAGCGGAGCGGTAGTTTCCCTATTAAGCCTCTCTACAACGAGGGTTAGGGTAAAAAAAATGAGTGGTCTTTGCCTAAGACAAAGCCACTCAGAAAATACTCGAAAAGTAGTGTGTATGAGTTGCAAATATAAGCTTTGTTTACTATATAAGCATTGCTCACTTGTTTTTGTCTGCTTGTTTTCATACAGACTTTGTTCTGGCTAATGCCTTCGGCGTCAATTTGGTGTACTGATGGTGTAAATCTTTGGAAGCTAGCGTTCATCAACGAGGCGGCCAATGAAATTTAGATTACACTGTACTAGATGCTGATTCCCGATTCCTACAACATCGAACGAGTAGAAAGGCTAAAAAAGCGACCAATCTATAGTCTATAACACCCACATTTGCCAACGGACCGTTTGGCATAGTATTTGCTTACGTACCTTTGCGCCCCGAACGGAATGGTTTGGGCGATACTTTACGTCGTCCGGCGCGTTGTTCGGATAAAGCAGAAAGAACTATCCTATGGAGATGGACAAAAACACCATCATTGGCCTCGTGCTCATCATGGTCATTTTTACGGTTTGGCAGGTAATGATTGCCCCCAGCCCAGAAGAAATTGCTCGCCAAGAGCAGATGGCAGACTCCCTCAAGCGTGTCGAAGAACTGCGCATGAACGAAGTCGCCGCAGCCCCCGAGGTCGCCCCAGACCTGTCTGGCCTGACGGACTCCGCGCGCCAAGCGCGCTTCAGCGGCAACTTCGGCCAGTTCGCTCCCTCCGCAGCCGGCGAACGCAAAGACGTCGTACTAGAAAACGACCTCATGAAAGCCACCTTCGATACCAAAGGAGGCTTCATTAAGGAAGTAGAACTCAAGACCTACTCCAAGATCACTGAAAACGAAGACGGCAGCCAAAACACGCTCCCCCTCGTCTTGCTCGAAGACGAAAAGAACCGCTTTGAGTACACCCTGCCCGTCAACGGTGTCAGCGGAGCTGGCATTCGGTCTTCCGATCTGTACTTCACGCCAGAAATTGAGGGCCAAACCCTCATCATGCGCGCACCCGCTAGCAACGGCGGCTACTTCGAGCAACGCTATACCCTCGAAGACGGCACCTACCTCATGGATTACGACCTCCGCTTCGAGGGCCTCAACTCCGTACTCGCCAACAACGGCGCACCGATCGCGCTCCAATGGGACAACTACCTAGACAATATCGAAAAGAACGCCAGCTACGAGTCGACCCTCTCCACGATGTACTTCCACGAGATGGACGAAGGCACCGATTACTGCTCCTGTACCAGTTCGGATACCGAGGAGCTGGAAGAGGATGTGCGCCTGAAATGGGTGGCCGGCTCTCAGCAATTCTTTACCTCCGCGCTACTGGCCGATAACGGCTTCGCACCGGGAGCTACCCTTAGCACCGAGGCGTACGATGTGGATACCAGCGAAGACCTCAAGAAGGTGTCCGCTTCCCTCAACATTCCCCTTGGCGGCTCCAACTCCGAGGTCGTCGGGATGCAACTGTACGTTGGCCCCAACGAATTCGACCGCCTGCGGGCTATCGGGCATGACATGTCGGACGTTATCAGCTTCGGTTGGTCTTTCTTCGGCACCATCAACCGTTGGGTGATCCGCCCACTCTTCAACTTCCTCTCCGGCTTTATCGGCAACATGGGGATCGCCATTTTGGTACTTACCCTGATCGTGAAACTCTTGGTTTACCCGCTTACCTACAAAATGCTCGTTTCCAACGTCAAAATGCAGGTCCTCAAACCAGAGTTGGAGAAGATGAAATTGAAGTACAAAGACGATCAGCAGGCACAGCAGATGCAGCAGATGAAAATGTACCAAGAGTACGGAGCCAGCCCGCTGGGCGGCTGTTTACCGATGGTGTTGCAGATGCCGATATGGTTTGCGTTGTACCGCTTCTTCCCGGCGTCCATCACCTTCCGGCAAGAGAGCTTCCTGTGGGCCAACGACCTGAGTACCTACGACGTGCTCACCAAAATCCCTGAATGGATTCCCTTCCTCGATGGTCACCTGAGCCTTTTTGCCATCCTTTGGGCCCTCACTACGGTCATCTACGCCTACTACAACAGTATGCACATGGACTACAGCGCGCAGCCGATGATGAAGTACTTCCAGTACGTAATGCCGATCCTGTTCCTCGGCTTCTTTAACAGCTTCGCATCTGGTCTCACGGCTTACTTGCTGTTCTCCAATACCTTCAACATCGCCCAGACGATCATCACGAAAAATTTCCTGATCGATCACGACAAGCTAAAGGAGAAGATGAACGCCAACAAAGCCAAACCCAAAAAGAAGGGCGGCTTCAGCCAGCGTTTGCAGGAAGCACTCAAGGAGCAGCAGGCCAAGGAAGCTGCGGCGAAGGGGAAGAAGAAGTAGTCAGATAGTCAAAGAGTCAGATAGTCATGTAGTACTGTTTGACTCTCTGACTAATCATGCGCGGCCGCAGGATGCAAGGCGGGGGTTTGAGCGTCCGGCACCCCAACCTCACGTTTCTCTAAACTCGCCGAGTTTGGTGGCAACTTTACCAATATTCTTATCACTCTAGCGCAGTGTGTGCTTTGCTATGCACACAGAGCAGGGTTTCGTAAGGGCACTTCCGCAAAAAAACGTTTTTTACGCGCCCCGACCAAGCTAGGAATCCCGTCGCACGGCACCTGCGGCCGCGCCTCATTCGCGCGCACGTTAGTCCAAACTTCGCGTTCGGAAACAACACCAAACGTCCCTATCTGCCTACTCCAGACCTTTCCGTTGTCGGGAACGCCACAACTATCCTGCGCCCTTTCCGTTTACCAACCGCAACCCCAAAATATATCCTACCATGGCTCAGCCCCGCACCCTTGGCGAACTCCGCGCATCCGGCTACAAATCCCGCTCCGTTAAGCAGGAACTTCGTGAAAACCTGATCAAAAAATTGAAGGCGAAGGAAGAAGTCTTCCCCGGCATCATTGGTTTTGATGATACCGTACTGCCGGATATTCAGCGGGCCGTTTTGAGCCGCCACAGCATCCTGTTGTTGGGGCTACGCGGACAGGCCAAAACCCGGATTGCCCGCTTGCTTGTCAACCTGCTGGATGAATATATGCCTGTTGTTGCTGGTTCTGAACTCAACGACGACCCCTTGGCGCCCATCAGCCGCTACGCCGTAGACCTGATTGCCGAAAAAGGTGACGATACGCCCGTAGAATGGGTCCACCGAGACGATCGTTACGTAGAAAAACTAGCTACGCCCGATGTGTCCGTGGCTGACCTCATCGGCGATGTAGACCCCATCAAGGCCGCTACCTTGAAACTAACTTATGCCGACGAACGGGTGATCCACTTTGGCCTCGTTCCCCGCGCCCACCGGGGCCTTTTCGTGATCAACGAATTGCCCGATTTGCAGGCGCGCATCCAAGTATCGCTCTTCAATATCTTGCAGGAGGGCGACATCCAAATCCGGGGCTTCAAGCTTCGCTTACCGCTCGATATCCAGTTCCTCTTCACGGCCAACCCCGAAGACTACACCAACCGGGGCAGCATCATCACGCCGCTGAAAGACCGGATTCAGAGCCAAATCCTGACCCACTACCCCAAAACCATCGAAACGGCCAAAGCCATCACGAAACAGGAGGCCGACCTCGTTGAGTCGCAGTCAGAGATGGTAGAGGTAGACGAACTGCTCAACACCATGCTCGAACAACTCGCCTTTGCGGCCCGTGAGAGTGAGTACATCGACGAGAAATCTGGTGTGTCTGCCCGCCTCAGCATCACCGCGCTCGAAAACCTGATCTCTACGGCCGAACGCCGTAGCCTGATCAACGGCGACAAGAAAACCGCCGCTCGCATCACCGATTTCTGGGGCGTAGTACCCGCCATCACCGGAAAGGTAGAACTCGTTTACGAAGGCGAGCAAGAGGGCGCTTACGGCGTAGCGATGAAGCTGCTCAGCTCCAGCATCAAGACCTCCTTCCTGAAGTATTTTCCCGACCCGAACGAGACGGAAGCCAGCGGCCGCGCCGACTCCGACCCCTACGGCATCATCCGGGCCTACTTCAGCGGCGGCAACGTTGTGGAACTCCTCAATGACGCTTCCAACAAAGACTACCACGACACCCTCGATGGGGTAGCTGGCCTACGCCAAATCGTCACTTCCACCTTCCACGATCGGAAGCTCGGCAAGGCGGAGACGTACCTTTACATGGAACTCGTCCTCCAGGGCCTCGCTGAAATGGAAGTCTTGAACAAAGAGACAATGCAAAACAGCCTCAGCTTCCGAGATATTCTAGCGGATATGTTTGGGGAGGGAGACTTGTACTAAAACCTAATAATCTATGCTAATAATCGGCGGCTACACCGACGCAATAGACGGCAACACGACCTCCAAAGCGCGGGGCATCTCCGCCTACGACTTCTCCCACGCAGAGGGCCGGATTCAGTTCCTAGGCTTCACCCCTGCGGTAAACCCTAGCTACCTCATCACCGACCAAAAGCGCAGCATCGTCTACGCCGTCCGCGAGTTGCAAGGCGAGCGGGCGGGCCTGACGGCCCACCGCGTTGTCCGGAACAAAAAGGGCAAGGTTTTCTTTGAGTTGATTTCCGATCTTGACCTGACGGGCGAAAACCCATGCCATTTGTCTTTTGCGGAGGATACACTGCTGGTTTCCTGCTACGACAGCGGCCAGGTACACGTAGTTGGCCTCCGAGACGACGGCTCGCTTGGCGAAGTACTCCAGACGCTGACACTAACGCCTTCGGGACCAAACAAACAGCCCCACGCCCACTGTACCGCCTACTTGCCCGATCGCGAAGCGGTGTTGCTGTGTGATAAAGGGGACGACAAACTGCGGGTACTCTCTCGCAACGAAGACGGAACCCTGACTGAGCGACCGGAGCTTGCTTTAGACTTCCCCGAAGGCGAAGGGCCAAGGCACATCGCGCTGCATCCGCTGGCGGAGTTGGCGGTGGTGAACGGCGAAAACGTGGGCCGCGTTCACCTGATTGATTTGAGCGGAGATAAACCGATGCGCGCCACCGTGCTCAACGCCCTACCGGAGCGGGTAGTGGATGAGGCTGCGGGAGGGGCCATTAAGCTAAGCGCCAACGGGAAGATGATTTATACCTCAGACCGTACTTTCAGCGTCGTTACCGCCCTACGCATTGATGAGCGGGCCAAGCAAATGATCGTTCGGGATACCTTCCCCAGCGGCGGCGAATCGCCGCGCGACGTGAGCATCTCGCCCAAAGGAGAGTGGTTGCTTACCGCGAATACCGAAGACCATACGGTCGGCGTTTTCCGCATCGGACCACGGGGCGAACTGACCCACTACCACACCTTCAAAAAAGTGCCCTCGCCTAGTTGTTTGGCTTGGTTGTAGGGAGAGGAGGGTTACCAGTCTTCCGCAAAAGCTTTATTGAAGATTTTCTCGTTGATCTGTTCCGTAATTTCCTCGATGGCTTCATCTTGGATAGAGGCTAGGGTAGTGGTAGCGGGGAAATCGTAGAAGTTGGAGAAATTCTGCTTCCAACCTTCGTCGTTTTCATCGCGGAGGTTTTTGTACTCGATGGCGACTACAATGGTGAGGCGGTTTAGTTTGGCGAAGGCGGCTGTTTGGTCTCCGGGGCTTGCGCCTTCGGCAGAGACGCTGAAATCTACGAGTGTTCCCTTCATTTCAATGTCGGGGTCGTCTTCGGTGATTTCTAGGCGGGCTTCGTCGCGGACTTTATTCCGCAGGGCTTCCGTCATGTCTATGTAGAGCGTTGGTGGTGCGCCTAGTGCGTTTTCAATGAATAGGGGGACGTAAGCTTTCTCCACGCTTGCCGGGATCGAGATGCCACTAAGGGTGTAACAGCCCGTTAAGGAAAGGACGGCGAGGATGAGGAAGACAGAAAACTTTGGCATGAATGATGGCTTGCAGGACGAATGATGGGAGGCAAATTTAACTCCAAAGGAGGGTTTGTCTTGTATGGATACCCTGCAAACGGCTTTGGTTGCCCATCAACTTTAAGCCGCATTGGCCTTCAAGACTTCCATATCTCGGACTAAGATGCGGCCACGGTTGAAGTAGATCAGGTTTTCCTTGCGCAGTTCGTTGAGGACTAGGGTAACCGTTTGGCGGCTGGTGCAGGTGATGTTGGCGATGTCTTGGTGGGTGAGGTTGTGCATGAGCAACATCTCTAGGCCTACCTGGCGGCCGCGCTTCAAGACTACTTCGTGGAGGAAGTTGACGATGCGGCTGCGCGCATCTTTGAAGATAAGGTTTTCCAATTTGTTCTCCGCAGCCATCATTCGTTGGCCGAAGAGTTGGAGCAATTGGTGGCTTACGGTAGCGTTCTGACACAGGATTTGCTGGAAGTCAGCGATCCGGATGGTGTAGTAGTGGACTTCCTTTTTAAGGGACTGGGCCGTTTCGTTGCGGACTTTTTCGCCTGCCAAACCTAGCTCTCCGAAGATGGCCTCGGGGTGGATAAGTTGCTTGATGACTTCCTTGCCTTCATTGCTGTGCGTACTGATCTTCACGGTGCCTTTGCAAAGTAGGAAAATATGTTCGCTGGCTTCTCCGGGCTGGTAGATTATGGAGTAACGCGCTTTTTTACGAAACTCCATCGCGTCTGCCAACCTGGATTTTTCAGACTGGGTGAGGGCGTCAAAAAGGGAAAACTGTTCGAGAAGGTCTATTTTGGTTATCTGGGTCATTGGTAGAGCGAATTTGGTTATCCTGAAGAAGAAGGTTGAATTCGGTTAAAAGAGGTTTTTACCCCCTATCTAACGGTCATACTATCCCCAAGACACCAAAACGGAGGCTTACCCCCCAAGGCGGCGGGAAATAATTTAGATTACACCGTACTAGGCAGGGATGCCGAGTAGCGCAACCCGCTGTAGGGCAAGGATGCTTAGTGCGTCTTTGATTTGGCCGTTTAGGGCCATCTGGATGGCTTCCGTGAGGGGAAGGCGGCGTAGGGTAAGGTCTTCGGTTTCTTCTGGTTCGGCGGCTTCTTGGCTTAGCCCTTTGGCGAGGTAGGCGACTCCGTACTCGTCGGTAACGGAGTTGCTGAGGTGAAACTCTAGAAGTTGGGTCCATTCGGTTGCTACTAGGCCGGTTTCTTCTTTTAGTTCGCGTTTGGCGGTTGCGAGCGGGTCGGTGCCTACGGGGCAGCCGCCTTCGGGGATTTCCCACTCGTACGCACCGAGTGCGTACCGGTACTGGCCAACGAGCCAAGTATACCCTTGTTCATCTACGGGGACGATGCCAATTGCGTGGTTCTTGAAATGAACTACGCCGTAGATGCCGGGGTTGCCGGCGGGGTTCAATACTTCGTTGTGGCTTACGCTGATCCAGGGGTTCTCGTAAGGAGTCGTTGTTTTTAGGGTTTTCCAGGGGTTGGTCATGTTTTTGGATTTTGTGACAGACGCTGCAAGACGTTTTCATTACTTTTGGCGTTTCAAAAGTAAGCAAGGGTAATCATAAGCTCGTTTCGGTCTTTACCTTGCTGATGGCTCCGGACTTCAGCGAGCTGAAAACCAAAACAACCAACCAATGCGTACTCTTCTCCCAACTTTGCTTTGTCTTTGCCTGCTGGCGGTTATTGGCTTTGGCTGTAATAAAGACACAGCCGGAGCTAACTCTGATAAAGACACCTTCCTTGCACCTGCGGCCGCGCCTGATGTGCCAGAACGCACGCCGGTAAACCCAGAAGACATGGCTAAAGTAGGGATGAAAGAACAGGAAGCAGTTGATGACGGCAGCGAAGACATCGTTAAGCTAACGCCCGAAGACGAGGCCGCCGCAAAGCGGATGGGCCCAGGCCGTGTGGCGCCACCTCCGGCAACCAAAAGCGGCGGAACCCCCGTTACCGCCAACACTAAACCCAATACCATGCCCGTACCCGAAAAACCCAAAAAGCCCGTTCTCGACTACGACCGCGCGCTCGTCACGATCAGTAAAACCGCTTGTTACGGAGGTGAGGGCTGCCGACAGTTTAGCCTCGAACTTACCAACGATCGCCGCCTAGTACTAGACGCAAAGAAAAACATGGACCGCAGCGGAAAATATACCCGCCTGCTCTCCGCCACCGAGTACAACCGTTTGCTCTCCGCAATGGAAGCAACGCAACCTAGCCAACTCGGAGCGGTATACCCCAAAGACACCAAAACAATACCCGCCGACGCGCAGGCCACTGTACTTCGCTATGCAGATGTATACGGCGAAGCGCGCAAAGTAGAAGTCTACTCCGACGCCCCAAAACGCCTCGCCGAGTTCCTCGCCGATCTAGAAAAATGGGTAGATACCGACGGTTGGGCCAAAGCGGAAGAATAAGGCCAGCGAAAATTCGCTAATTTGCTTATCTTCGCCGTCCAATCTATAAAGACATCATGCAATATATCTCTACCCGCAACCTCCGCTTCGTGCTCAATGAGGTGCTCGATCTTTCAAAAATCCGAAGCTTCGAGGCCCATGAGGCTTTTGACCACGACGCTACCGAAATGACGCTCGACGCGGCCAAGCAACTCGCCGACCAGTACCTATTTCCGTATTACCGGGAGATGGACAAAAACAAGGCTTACTTTAAAGACGGCGAAGTTCACGTACTGCCCGAAGTAGGCGAGAGTATGCGCCAACTTGGTGCCGGCGGTTGGATCAGTGCTATGTGGGACTACGAGAGCGGCGGTCAACAAATGCCCTCCGTCGTTGGCAACGCAGCTGGCCTCATCTTCCAAGCGGCCAACGGAAACATGGCGGCCTACAGCTTCCTCACTACCGGAGCGGCTAACCTGATCCGTAACTTCGGCACCGACGAGCTGAAGGCGACCTACCTCGACAAAATGTCGGCCGGAGAATGGCAAGGCACCATGGCCCTGACCGAGCCACAGGCCGGTTCTTCACTGTCCGACATCACGACGAGCTACGAGGACAACGGAGACGGCAGCTACAACATCAAAGGCCAGAAGATCTACATCTCCGGCGGAGATCACAACGCTACGGAAAACGTTGTTCACCTTCTCTTGGCCCGTAAAAAAGATGGCCCTAAGGGGATGAAAGGCGTAAGCCTCTTCGTAGTACCCAAGCACCTGCCTACCGCCGATGGTTTGGTGAGCAACCATGTAACTACGGCCGGCCTCTTCGGTAAGATGGGCCAGAAAGGCTACGTTGCTGCTCATTTGATGTACGGCGAGCAGGGCGAAACCAAAGGCTACTTAGTAGGTGAAGAGTTCCGTGGTCTCAACTGTATGTTCCAGATGATGAACGAGGCCCGTATCGGTACGGGCATCATGGCGGCAGCATCGGCATCGGCGGCTTACTACGCCAGCCTTCAGTATGCTAAGGAGCGCCCGCAGGGCCGCCACCCCGGAAACAAAGACGTAAACGCACCGCAGGTGCTCATTGCGGAGCACGCCGACGTGCGCCGGATGCTTCTTTTCCAGAAAGCCGTCGTGGAAGGCAGCGTAGACCTCCTACTTCAGTGCTCTCTCTACGAAGACCTCAGCAAAGTCAGTACCGACCCAGAAGAAAAAGAGCGCGCCCACCTGCTCACGGAGCTACTTACGCCCATCGCGAAGTCTTTCCCGAGCGAGTACGGCAACGAATCAGTGAGTACCGGAATGCAGGTGCTTGGTGGCGCAGGCTACTGCGATGATTTCCCGCTGGAGCAGATCTTCCGCGACATCCGCGTCAACTCCATCTACGAGGGCACCACCACCATCCATGGCTTAGACCTACTAGGTCGTAAGATGATGATGAAGGGGGGTAAAACCGTCCAGTACCTCATGGAAGAGGTACAGGCCACCATCGCCCCCGCCATGGCGAACGAAACCACCAAGCCACTGGCCGAGAGCCTAACCAAAAGCCTCGGCGGCGTACAGCAAGTAATGGGCCACTTGATGGGCTTGGCGCAGTCTGAAGACCCGAAGGTGTTCCTTGCCGACGCTACCATCTTCTTGGATTACTTTAGCCTCCACGTTATCGGTTGGCTTTGGCTACGCGAAGCGCTAGCGGCGGCCAACGCCCTACCTACCGCAGAAGGGGAGGACGATAAGAATTTCTACCGTTCCAAAGTGCTTACCGCGCGTTTCTACTTCAACTACATCTTCCCGAAGGTGTCTGCGCATAAGCGGACGCTGCTGGCTACTGAGCGGATTACGCTAGGTGCGGAGGCGGAGTTGTTGGTTTAGCGACGGCGATTTTTGTTGCGACGGTTTTTACTTCTGTTTCCGCTACCGCCTTGGTTCTGGTTGTTGGGGCGGTTGCTTTTCTTCTTCTTTTTCTTTTTGCGGCCGGTTGGGTGTTGTTCGGGTTGTTTGGGGCCTGGTACGCCGATCTTCACCTCGGGGCCGAGCACGAGTTTTTTACCGCTTAGTTCGTAGAGGTCCTTACGGATCATCTCTTCGTTAACAAACTGACCGGAGGCCCAGCTTGTTAGGGCAATTTTCATGTAGTATGCCGCGATGTAGGTGGCTTGGTCGCGTTCGGGGCCTTCTTCTAGTTCGGCTGCTTTCTTGATGAGCATCTGGACGTTTTGCCCGTAGTGCTTCATCCGGCCATTGTTGTCGGGGTAGGGCATGGCCTCTACCTGCTCTTCTTCGTCCTCCTCTAGGCTGATGCCTTCGGGGACGGTTACGTTTAGTGGTTCGCCAGCGATCAGGAAGGCGTGTTTCCAGAGGCGTTCTTGGTAGTTTTCCTGGGTTTTGATGCCAGGCTCCATTTGCAACATCAACTTGATGACGCGCTCAACGTAGGCTTGGCGCTCCGCATCGTCTTCGATGGCGTTGGCCTTGCGGAGCAATACCTGAACGGTACGGCCGTACTCACTAATGAGCAGTTCGTCTTGGGTGGTGTTATAAGCGATGTCCCATTCCATGGTAATTCGTGTTTTGTTATTTTAGTTCCTCTGTAGGAACGTTGTAAGGGCGGTGTTCGTTGTAGGCACCATTTGGGCGCGGCCGCAGGTGCAAAGATGGTTTTTTAAAAGGCATAAGTGGGTTGAGTGCCTCGGTGTGCTCCAATCTGATCGTAACCGGAGGCACTCAACCCATCATATACTATTCTACGGTAACGGACTTTGCTAGGTTCCGTGGTTGGTCTACGTTCTTGCCCAGTTCTACGGCTACGTGGTAGCTAAGTAGTTGCAGCGGGATAACAGAGAGCAGCGGCGTCAGGGCTTCTTCCGTAGACGGAATCTCGATCACGTGATCGGCGATGCCCGCGATGGCTTTTTCTCCCTTGTTCACGATAGCGATTACGCGGCCTTTACGCGCTACTACTTCCTGTACGTTGCTCACGATTTTTTCGTAGGCAGATGGGTTCGTAGCGGTTACGTAAACGGGCATGTTTTCATCAATCAGCGCAATGGGGCCGTGCTTCATTTCTGCAGCGGGGTAGCCCTCTGCGTGGATGTAGCTGATTTCTTTCAACTTCAAGGCACCTTCTAATGCGACGGGGAAGTTGTACCCACGCCCAAGGTAAAGTGCGTTGTGGTGGTTCTTCACCTCCCCAGCGATGTACTTGATGTGGTCGTTTACCTTCAAGATCTCTTCTACCTTTCCGGGGATGAGCTCTAGCTCACGTACGAGGGTCTGGAACTTGGTGTTGCTGATCGTGCTCAGCTTTTGGGCCAAGCTCAGGGCCAACAGCGTTAGTACCGTCACTTGGCCGGTGAAGGCTTTGGTACTCGCTACTCCAATCTCTGGGCCAGCGTGGATGTAGCTGCCCGCATCGGTGAGCCGCGCAATGCTGGAACCTACGGAGTTAACGATGCCATAGATCATAGCTCCTTTCTTCTTCGCCAATTCTAGGGCGGCTAGGGTGTCGGCAGTTTCGCCAGACTGGCTCAGGGCAATCACGATGTCTCCTTCGTTCAGGATGGGGTTGCGGTAGCGGAACTCACTGGCGTATTCCACCTCTACGGGGATGCGCGCCAAATCTTCGATCAGGTATTCACCGATCAAGCCGGAGTGGTAGCTCGTTCCGCAGGCCACAATGATGATCCGTTTGGCCCTTATGAAACGGTTGGCAAACTCCTCCATTCCCCGCAGGGTTACCCGGCTCTCCTTACTGCTGATACGACCGCGCATCGCATCGCGGATCGTTCGGGGTTGCTCATAGATTTCCTTGAGCATGAAGTGGTCGTAACCTTCCTTCTCCAATGCCTCAATCTGCATGTCGAGGGTTTGGATGAAGGGCGGCTGGTCTTCGTTGTCTGTATTCTTGATCTGAAGGCCGTTTTTCAGGCTGACCGACGCGATCTGGTTGTCTTCTAAGTAAACGACCCGCTTGGTAGAGTCCAAAAACGGAGACGCATCGGAGCCGATGAAGTATTCTCCTTCACCAATGCCTACTACGAGTGGGCTTTGCTTGCGCGCGCCCACCATCACGTCTGGGTTGTTGCGGTCAATTACCGCAATAGCGTAAGCGCCTTCTACCCGGCCCAAGGCCAGCCGAACGGCTTCCTCTAGCGCGAGATCACCCTCATTCTGGATTTCCTCGATCAGGTGAACGAGCACTTCGGTGTCCGTAGCACTCGAGAAAGAATGCCCTTCGGCAATCAGAGCGTTTTTAAGTACGGCGTAGTTCTCAATGATGCCGTTGTGTACAAGGGCGAGGCGTCCGTTATTGCCCGTATGTGGGTGAGCGTTTATGTCGTTGGGCTCTCCGTGGGTTGCCCAACGGGTATGGCCTATGCCTAGGGTGCCCGAGGTGTCTTCTTGCTGAATAAGCTGGCGAAGGGCTTTTACCTTACCTGCCTTTTTATGAATTGTTAGGGTGTCGTTCATGATCGCGATACCTGCGCTGTCATACCCTCGGTACTCAAGTCGTTCGAGTCCTTTGATGATTAATTCATCGGCTTGGCGCTTGCCGATGTAGCCTACTATTCCACACATAATTTGATACTTGTGAGTTTGCGACGAGGATAGGGTGGTAATCCGGGCCGCTTACGTTAAAAGGGCCATTAGGTCGTTCCGTCGCTTTTCAGTTAGAGATTTCTAATAATAACGCTAAGTATAGTTACTTTGGTTTGAGAAGACGAAGGTAACTGTAAGTTGCCATACAACAACGGGCTAATGCGTTTTCTTTAAAAACGCACCAGCCCGTTGCTGTATAGAAAGTGATGGTTTTTTGCCCCACCAGTTGTTTCTCAGTCCCCTTACCCTCCAACTTCGGTGAAAGTCACTTTTACTGAAGCTGGCCGCTCAATGGCTTCGGGGCCGCCAAGGATTACCCGGCTGGGGTCCCGGTCTATAGGAACGACTCTTAGGTAGATCGTGGGAGGCACGTCACCATCAACCATCCGTTGCAGGTGAACGGAAAAACGGGGGCGGTAAAACACATTGCCCTCATCGTCGGTCAGCTCGTTGCCGCCCACAAATTCGTTGAAGTCGAAGCCTGGGTTGCGCAGCAGTTGCCGATCAAGGATTTGCGTCAGGTTACCATCATCGTTCCTGTAGTACAAACCGATCAAAGCTGGCGCAGGGTAAGTCTCGTAGCTGTAGCTCTCAATTGTTTCCCGGAAGAAGACCATCTCTGCTTGGTTGATCACCTTGTCTTCGAGCATGGTTAGGTCAGGGAAGTTGATTTCGGTCATTAAACCGCCTTGGCCGGAGAGCATTACCTGTTCCAGATCATCCCCCGGTTGTAGGGCACTTCCCGCGCGGCTCCCGATGTAGCTTTTCTCGTAGCGGGGCAGGGTCAAGGAGAATGGCATCCGATAAAAAACCTCAGTCATGGCCTCGGAAGTGTCTCTGTAGAAGAAGTAAAAACCTGCAATGGCTGTATTGTCACCTATTGGCTGAAGCCCCACCAAGCCCTCAGGCTCGTTCAATGCTTCTAGGTATACCCCAGCCAGCAAGGTTGCTAATGCATCATCGGATTCAAAGGTGGCGGAGTCTTGCGTATTTACGTTGTCCACAAAGTTTTGGTCAAACTTGAAGCGGATGTGCGGCGCAAGGATGCTGTCGTCGTTGATGCCATAAAGGGTATCGTAAAGAAGGGTAGGAGTGGTGGTAGCGGTTATCAGGTCACCTTCGTTAACGTCGATCAGGCTACGGGTTAAAGCAACGTTGGCGTAATAATCATCATCATCGTTAACACGGGTCGGGATCAGACCTGCCCGAAACTCGAACTGCCGAGCAGTACCGTAAAAAGCATAAGTTGTATCAATAGGCATTATCATCACGACAGAATCAACGTCACGGTCGGTGTAAGCAAAGGGCGGAGGAGAAGGGAGGTTGTCTACGCTCCTGCGTACCAGCGCAGGCACGGCGTAAAAGCTGTGCTTTGTTGTACCAAATACATCGTCTTGCAACTCTCCAAAAGAAAAACCAGCAAGCCCCGTTTGGCTGAAGGAGTCGTAGGTCAGCAAGCTATCGCTCTCTACCACACGGGTAGTGAAGGGGATGTCTACGGTTTGCCCGAGGGTTGCGCGGTCATCGTTGAGCAGGTCAGCGCCAACAGTGATGGGCTCCGTACAAGCAGCGAATACCAAGAATAGCGCACAAGACAGGTAAAAAGTGATTTGTTTCATTCGGGAAGAGAGGTTAGTACGGTAGTAGGGTAATGTTGTAGTAATGTAGTTGGCTACCGCACGGGGGATAAAAAGGGGGCATAAAACAGGCAAGACCGGCGAATTGCTAGAAATGCGTAAGGCGATGGATAAAACAAGTCCTCCCCCGAGGAATAGGGAAGGACTTGAAACCCGGAGGAAAGACACCGGATGGTAGATTGAGGTTGTATCAACGTAGTTGTTCGTATGGTAGCCTAGCCTTTTAGTGCTTTTGGCGAGATGGTCTTGATTGATTTCTCCCTCCAAAGTGCGGTAGTCTATTACAGAAGGCTACCAGATTACCGAACTACTTCGCTACTTCCTCTTCCAGTAAACTGTGGTAAAACTCCAGCGAAGCGGCAGGTGCTTCCTCGCCCTGCACATCGAGTACGGGGATGTCGAGGTTAGAGATTAGCGCAGTGTTGTGGTCGTTGAGTTCCGGCGTGCCTTTGATGACGGCGTCGGAATACTTGATCGCGCCGGCGTGAAGGTCGGGTTTGTCGCCATTCATGAACGGTGCGAGGTCTTCTTCGGAGAGCGCATTGATGCTGGCCTTCATGGCGAAGTCTTCATCGATGTGGTCTTCAGCGCCTTGCTGGTAGAGGCTGTAAACGATCTTGCTGTTCTCGAACAAAGGCTCGGTATTGTAAGCCGTGCGGAGGTAGAAGGGGATGAGGCTCGTCATCCAGCCGTGGCAGGCGATGATGTCTGGTGGCCAACCGAATTTTTTTACGGTTTCGATGACGCCCTTACAGAAGAAGGCTGCGCGGTCGGCGTTGTCGTCGAAGGGCTTACCGTCTTTGTCGTGGTGGACGAATTTGCGCTTGAAGAAGTCCTCATTGTCGAGGAAGTAAACCTGCATGCGCACGTTCTTCTCGGCTAGTGAGGCAACTTTGATGATGAGCGGGTAGTCGTTGTCGTCAACGATGATGTTCATGCCGGATAGGCGGACAACTTCGTGCAGGCGGTGGCGGCGTTCGTTGATGGTGCCGTAGCGGGGCATCAAGACGCGGATTTCCATTTTATTTTTCTGCAAGTGAGGGGCGAGCGCCCTTACGGTAGTAGATATATCGTTCAACGCGGTGTACGGATCCATCTCTTGGGTGACAATTAGCACCTTCTGTTTACTCATATCGCTATCGGTATCAATTTGGGTGGCCAACGGGGCCACCAAAGGTTTTTTCTAAAACATGATTTGGCAACCGTTATTGCCGATCATTTGGTAGTTGAGGGGGGAGCCCCAACTCCTAAGCTGGGCGCAAATTTACGAAATATTATGCACACGGGCTATCTTCGCGCCGTTTTGGAAACTTTGGCGGACCTTCTGTCTGCTTTTTGGGCGCGGCCGCAGGTGCAGGGTAATGGTTGAAATAAGCAGGACTCGTGAAGCATCTGCGCCCTTCTTCCCTTGCTCCTTATAATTCCTTACTTCGCACCTGCGGCCGCGCCCCCCTTCATCCACACTGCTCTTATGCGTACCTACAAAACGGCTAAGGCCTTACAAAAGGCCCTCCCGAAAGATAAAACAATTGCTTACGTACCCACTATGGGCGCGTTGCACGCTGGGCACATGGCGCTCATTGATGCGGCAGTAGAACTCCATGATGTGGTAGTAGCCAGCATCTTCGTGAACCCCACCCAATTCAACGACGATGCCGATCTGGATGCCTACCCCCGAACGCCCAAATCCGATGCGGCACTACTGAAAAAACACGGCTGCAAATACCTCTACCGCCCCAACGTAAAAGACATTTACCCAGACGGGACCAAGAAATCTGCCGCCCAAGGCATCGACTTCGGGCCCCTCACCGCCACCATGGAAGGCGCCAACCGCCCAGGCCATTTTGATGGCGTTGCCCAAGTTGTTAGCCGCCTGCTAGAGATTGTTCGACCTACCACGCTGGTACTGGGCCAAAAAGACTACCAGCAGGTCGCTGTAATCCGTGCCATGATCCAACGGCTAGACATTCCGGTGGCTGTTCACGTAGTCCCTACCGTCCGCGCCAAAGACGGCCTCGCCCTCAGCAGCCGCAATAAACGGCTCAACAAAAAAGAACGCGCCGCCGCCGCCACCATCAATGTACAGCTCGCCGCCGTAGCCGCCGGCCTCCGCGCCGGTTGGCCAGTAGACGTGCTGGAACAGCTCGCCCTCGGCGGCATTGGCCAAAACGACCTCCTGGACCCCGAATACGTCCAAATCTTCGACGGCGATACCCTCCTGCCTTACCTAGACGGAGACAACGTGCGCGAACTCGTGGTCGCAACCGCCGTCCAGTGCGGAAAGGTGCGCCTCATCGACAACCGAATTGTGGGCCAACCCAACACTTAACGCCTCTATAACGTTCCTTTCGCGACTTACGGCCGTCTAAAGGTTGTCAGTACAACTATTTATCGCCCCAATTCAACGTAATCATGCTCATTCAACGTTTCAAAGGAAAGATCCACCGTGTAAAAGTAACCGAGGCCAACCTCAATTATGTCGGTTCCATCACCATCGACGGTAAGCTCCTAGACGCCGCCGGAATTATTGAAGGAGAAAAAGTCCAGATTGTAAACAACAACAACGGCGAACGCATCGAGACCTACACCATCCGTGGGGAAGAAGGCTCGGGCATCATTTGCCTCAACGGCGCCGCTGCGCGCCGCTGCCAACCGGGAGACTTGGTCATCATCATCGCCTACGGCTACATGAC
>CALEDI010000099.1 GCA_937949535.1 uncultured Lewinella sp.
AGGTTGCAGGTTGCAGGTTGCAGGTTGCAGGTTGCAGGTTGCAGGTTGCAGGTTGCAGGTTGCAGGTTGCAGGTTGCAGGTTGCAGGTTGCAGGTTGCAGGTTGCAGGAAAAAAATTGGTATTTCGGTAAAAACCAAGCGAGTTGCTGTTTTTTAATTCAGTTTTTTTCCAGAAGAGCCTCTTTGTTTTCGCTGACTGATTATCACTTCACCTCATAGGTCACCGTTACCAGCCGTAGCTTGTTCCGGTGTTCGCTGGGCAGGATCATTTCGTTAGCTGCAACTTGGATGCCATCGCGGAAGCGGAGGCGAAGGCTGAGATCGCGGGTATGGAAGAGGCTGTTGCGGTCAAACTCTCCTCGGCCATTCACGACGTACTCCGAGACGGTGTTCTCGAACCGAATTTCGTCGTTGAAGAGGAAGCGAAGGCTGCGCGAATTTTCCATCAGGAAGTAGCTGGAGTAGACACCGCCGTCGTCTTGGCTGTACTGTCTTTTGTGCAGGATGTTGCTCCAGTGTGGTGCTCCGTCGGGGTGGACGCTGAACACGACCAACTCGTCGTAATGGTAATCCACCAGTGGGCGGATACCGAAGTTGGTTACTACTTGGGTGCGGCTGGCGTTACTTCTGCGCTCTAGTTGTCGGTTCCGTTCCGTGATGATGAGGCCGCCGCCGTCTTGGCGCAGAACTACGTTGCGGACGGAGATTTCGTCGATCCCCGGGTTCTTTTTATTATACCGTTTTCCTTCAATGTTGCGCACCAGTGCGGTAGGGAAAGGGCTGAATTTTGGCCGAGCAGCACTTGGGTTGTTGGGGTCTACGGTAATCCAGAAGTAGCCATCGGCGCGGGTAAAATCCTTCGCGGTGTAGAGGCCAGCTGCGGTTAGGCGATCGTTCTGGTTGTCGTAGCGGAAGAAAATGTCGTAGGTGAGGCTATCGCCCATCGGCACCTCGAACATACTGAACTCGTTGGAAGGCTTGATGGTGTGTACCTCGTACTTATGTTCTTTACGCTTGCTTTTGAAATTGTCGCGTTCAATGACGAAGTAGGCCGTGCCGTCGTTTGCCAGTTCGGCCTGCATGAAGTCGTCGTTGAAGAAAAATTTCTCTGGTTCTATTTCTATATCATAGCCCAAGGCCATCTCTTGGAGGTCAATGCTGAGGCAACGGACCTTGCTTTGCTGTTCGGTAACTAGCAGCAGCAGCTTGGTCTCGTCTTCGGAGCGGTAGATTTCTCTTTCTGGGGAAGTGCTAAACACACCAAAATCAACCAAAGTAGTACTGTCTACTAGGTTCCCTGCGGGGTTGTAGGCGTCGAGTTGTAGGTAATTTCGGCTGCTCTTGCGGTAGAGGTAGAGCAGGTGGAAGCCCGTACCGTCTTGCTTTGCGACCGACGTGAGCAAGCGGATGTTGCGGCCGCGCAGCTCCAGTTCTTTCTCCCAGCTTTGGCGCATATTGCGGTCGAAGCCAGTCAGGAGGTGTTTTGTATCACGGTCTTGCAGCAGCAAGACCTGCCCGCCGAGCTTCCCGATCAGGTCGTATTCGGTGTCGCTACGCATGGTCAGTTCATCGCTCACGGTGAGTACTTGGGCGAAGAGGCCCCCGCTGCCCCCAAAAGGGGTGAAATCGCTGGTGCAGAGGAAGGTTAGCAGAGCAAAAATTAGCAGGGTACGCATGGTTCGGGAAGCTTTGGTATATAGACGGGAAAATGGGGGGATTAGTTGTGTTGGTGGGCCGCGCCTAGGGCAATAGTTAGGGCAATAGCTTCAATTTCAATGTTACCAAAATAATCCGGGAGACACGGCCATCTTTACGATTGGTTGGGTGGATATACTGCTTGCCCCCCTCCTTCGGAGGGGTTAGGGGAGGACTTCAACGTTTGATGCGTTTGCCTTAAGGCAACAGCAAGATCGTTATTTGGCGAGATGGGCTGATCTCGGCCTTCGGCCTCGTTCAACCCATCGCTAGATATGAAACCCGTTCAGGGTTGTTAGGGATGGGGAGTTGACTTGGTCTCCGCAGGCAATGTTCATCCCTTCGCGGTTTGGGTAAGACGTCTTTTCAGGCGCAGCTCATACACTACAAACACCCCCACCACCAAATACTCTCCCGCTACCAACCAGAGGTTTTCCGCATAAGGCTCCGCCACATAGCTGATGTATGTAAGCATAATCAAGAACGACCAAACCAACGGAAACCGCCACCGCGTAAAACAGCACAGCACGATCGGTACGCTCAAATACCAAGGGTGAACGGTGGTAGCGCACAAGAGGTACAACACGAACGCCCACAGCCACCCGACTGGCAGAGAAGCCCAGTCTCGCCGCCGATCTAGCAGCGCGAGCAGCAAGATGCCCGCCGCCGCAGCCTTCGCCAACGACGGGCCAATCGTCGCAATCTGGTTCCACCCAACCTGTAGGTAACCAACCGCACGGGCGATGTAGTAGAGGCTGGCGTTGAACTCAAATTTTTTCTGGTACAACTCCAAGCTACTCTGAAAACCCTCCAGAAAACCGGGCGACAACAACAAGGGCGCAAAAAACAACAAACACACAAGCCCAAACGCAAGCGAAAAAACGTAAAACCGCCGCCCAGACCGCCACCAATCCTGAATCGGCCAGTCCCACAACCGCCGGATGAGCAGCGGCAGCAACATCAAAGGCAACAACTTACTCGCGACCGAGGCCGCCATCGCTGCTGCGCCAGCGACCAATTTGCTGCGTTGCAGCAGGTAATACGCCAGTAGTAAAAAGAAAACCATCGCTCCCTCGAAGTGGAGGTTGCCGAGTATTTCTACGATGATTAGGGGGTTGAGCCAGTAGAAGAGGAGGTTGGTAGGGGTCAAGTCCCTCTCTCCCGGCCCCTCTCCTATGGATGGGGAAGACGGCTCAGGCCTTAAACCTTTCCCTGCATCCTGCGTCCGCGCCCACAGAGCTTTATTTTTCTCGCCTTGGGGGCCGGGGGCCGCCATAGCAGCATGGTTCCCCCTTTGGGGGTTAGGGGGCTTTACCATGCTGCCTCCCCCCTGTGGGCCGGGGGCCATCGCCCCCAAAAGCCGCCAAAGCAACCACAAACTCCCCAGTTCACAAAACAGCAAAAACAGTTTCATCACCACCGCCGCGCCGTACCAACTACTGGGAAAAACCCACACCGCCAGCGTGAAAACGCTCTGCGCCACCGGCGGATAAATTGTGTAATAGTCTGGCGAGTTCAAACGGTCAAATAAGCCCTGGCTAAGCCCCGCCACTTCATTGCCCTCCGCCAAATAATAGGCCGGCAACTCCGCAAACGGGTTGTGCCCAGACACGATCAAATGCCCGTCCCAGATGAAGCGATACACATCGTCGCTCAGCAACGGAAAGCCAAACACCAGCGCAAGCCGCAAGGCAATGCCCAAGCCAATCAGCGAACCCAAATGCACGCCGTTGGGCCGACAAACCAAGGCCGCGTAGCCGCCAAAAGCCAACACAAAAGCCCCAAATAAGGACCAGAAATCCGTGCGGTCTACGCCGTAGCCCAAGTACAACACCCCAGCCGTCAGCAGCAACGCCCCCACCAACGCAGCCCAAGCCGGTTTTCCGTTTTTCCACATGGCTGCAAGGTAACGTATTCGCTTTTCCTGAACGATCAGTGCCCCAATCGAGGCTTTCCAAGCCGAGTACACCAGTCGCGAAGCGACTAAAACATTGCGGAGCCTGCGGCCCCCAACCTTAAAAACTCGCCTTGGAAAGGCTCGGCCATTAGCCATATCAAACATTTTGCGTTAACTTTGCCAATTCATGGCAAAAAAGACCCTCACCGAACGTTTCATCCAGAACAGCGTAGCCGAACGCCTGAATAAAGAGTACTACCGCCGCAAACCGGCTTGGGTAACCACCGAAGAGTACACAAAACTGAAGCGGGCCGATATTTTCTTGGCCTTCATGCGCGCGCGCAACCGCCCCTACGTGGTGGTGGTAGAAGCCAAAAGCCGCACCACCATCCACCAGCTAAAACTGAAGGAAGCACCGCGCCAAACCCGCTGGGCGGGTCGGGCGGCAGCGGTTGCGCTCATCGTTGGCCTTTCGGCTGCGTTGGGTTACCAGTGGTACTTCAACGCCGTCAATACGCTGCTGTTGCTCGGGCTGTTCGTGTTGGGTTCTAGCCTGATTTCGGCCGCGCTGAGCAAGCTATCTTTGAGTGCGTTGGGGTCTATTTCGGCCATCGAACAACTGGGGCGTTACCCCGCCAACGAGAAGTGGATTGCGGTAGGTGAAGACACCTTCGTGCGGCCAAAGGAGTACGAAACGCTGGTGAGCCAGTGCGAAAAAAACGGCCTGGGCCTCATCGTCGTCGATAAGCGCGGCCGCATCAAGCGTAAGCTCATTCCCGAGCCTCGGCATACCTTCAACAACTACCTCGGCAGCTACAGCAAGCAAGCCAAAATTATGGCCACTATCGATAAGCGCGCCGGCTACGGCCCAACCCCACCGGAGCGCGCCAAACAGCGTCGGCAGTTGGGCAACATCCTCGGCCTGATCGGCCTGGTGGGGCTATTGGGCTTGATTTCTTACGAGGAAAACTACGCTCCCGTAGTGCCAGACCCCTTCGAGGAAGCGTACCTAGACTTGGCCGAAGAACCTACAGATACTGCGCAGGTTGTAAGTCTGGACACACCGGAATCGGAGCAGCCTACTTTGGGCGCGGCCGCAGGTGCAGGGGAAGTTGAAGCGCAAGAAACTCTCCCCAATGATTGCTCTTCCCTAACCATCGAGCGGCGGTCTTTCATCGTAGTAGACGCCCTCCTCAAACCCGACAAAGCCGCCGAGCGCCTCGCCGAACTCAACGGCGCAGGCATCTCCAACTTCAAGGCCATCCCGACCGACTGCCTCAACAGCTGGCCATCTCCCGGCCGCCACGCCGTTTACCTCGATACCGTCTTTGCAGACCGGCCCTCAGCCAAAGAATTTGCCAACCAGCACAAAGCCCAACTTAAGGAGGCTGGGCTGGGCTTTCGGTATGGTCGGGTGGTGAAGGTGCGGCCGGAGTGAGTTTGGATAGTAGGATTCAGCGGTCAGCAATCAGGGTTCAGGCTTAGGGTGATAATGATGTTGGTATTACCGGCCAGACGCTCAAAGGTTCGCATGGGCTTACCTGAATAAACTCCGCTTCGCTACGTTCATTCAGGTAAGCCCATGCGAACGCTTCGAGGTCTTAAATGCAGGTTTTACACCGTACAGAGGTCCTCGAAGCGTCCATTTTGTTGGGGTTGAGCATGTAGCGAAGCGGAATGCTCAACCTCAACAAAAAAGGTCCTTTGAGCGTCCGTTCTGCTAACTAACCAACATTCTTATCACCCTAGTTCAGACTGCTTATTTGCAAGGGTAGGCAGCCTGAATCCTGCCCGCTGAATGCTGATTGCTAAAACTCTAAAGAACTAATCCCTACCTTGTGCCCAAACTGAGCCTGAACCTATATGGCAACCGTAATTAGCTTACTGAATCACAAAGGCGGCGTCGGCAAAACGACGAGCGCCATCAACATTGGTGCCGGACTCGTGGAGTTGGGCAAGCGCGTCCTGCTCGTCGATCTGGACCCGCAGGCCAACCTATCGCTCTCGCTCGGCATCCCCCGGCAGAGCGTCACGATCTACGAGAGTTTGATGGGCGAGAGCGACCTTTCGCCCTTCGAGGCCAAAGACAAGCTCCACGTCATCACCTCTAGCCTAGACCTCTCTAGCGCGGAGATGGAACTCGTCAATGAAGCTGGCCGGGAGTACATCCTGCGCGAGCTCTTCGATGGGGTGCAAGACGACTACGACTACATCATCATCGACTGCCCGCCGAGCCTCGGCCTGCTTACCCTCAACGCCCTCACGAGCAGCCAGCAAGTCATCATCCCGCTCCAGACCGAGTTCCTCGCCCTTCAGGGCTTGGCGAAGATCAAGCAGGTGATCCAGAAGGTAAAGCTTCGCCTCAACAAAGAGCTCCACATCAGCGGCGTACTCGCTACGATGTACGACCACCGCAAGGTGCTGAACCGCGACGTGGTAGAGACGATCCAGAAATACTTCGGTCCGTTGCTGTTTGAGACCTACATCCGCGACAACGTCGCCTTAGCAGAAGCTCCGGCCAGCCGGCAAGACATCTTCGGCTACGCAGGCAGTAGCAACGGCGCAAAAGACTATCTTGAGGTATGCCAAGAAATTATTGACCGGACGGCAAACCCAATCCACCTACGAGAACGTTCCGATAAGAGCAAGACCACCAAATAAACCCCGCCCGCCATGGCTAAAAAGCGCTTCACCGACGATTTATTCGGGCTCTTCGAAGAGCCCGCCCCCACCCCGGAGACCACCCCGGCGGAGGACAAGTCTGTGTCTGCGCCCATGCCTCCCGCCGCCAACCAGCAGGAAGAAAGCGTTGAAGTAGACGTACCAACCAAAACAACCAAGGCCCGCCGGAAGCTCTCCAGCAAGGGCTTCACCGCCGACCTCGACGCTTTTTTGAGCGACAGCTTTGAGCGGGAGAACCAAAGCCCTTCAACCTCCTCTGCACCCGCGCCCGCGCCCAGAAAAACGCGCCGCCGCAAAACCGGACTAGACCTCCTCATCCGCTCCACCGTAGCCGACGAAGACCGCAGCCCACGCGGCGCCAAAGCGCCCGATACCAAGCGCGTAACCCTGATCTTCAACAAAGAACACCTCGATCGCCTGAAGGCGCAGGCCAAGGCGCGAGGAGTGTACTTGAAGGATGTGGTGCAGGAAATGGTGGCGGGGTATTTGGAGGAGTAGGCTATTCAAATAGAGGTGACTAACCGCGAACGGTACATTTTGTCGAACAGGCTTTAGGCCTCCACTGCGACGCGGTGGAGTGCTTGCGCTAGGAGGTTACGGTCGGCCTGCCGAAGGGGTGCCGGGCGGAGAACTTTAATGGGGTTATTTCAGGGG
>CALEDI010000100.1 GCA_937949535.1 uncultured Lewinella sp.
AAGCGTAGACATTACCACCACAGGGTCGTTCTGTGCCGATGGCACCGATGGCGTCATTGACCTGATGGCGACCGCCTCTGGCGGCGGCACCTTGGCTTGGTCTGGCCCCGGCGTAACCGGAAGCCAGTTTGACCCCGCCGACTCCGGCCCCGGAATGCATACCATACGAGTGGTTTATACCGAAGGAACTTGCGATACCGAAGATACAGTTGTGCTTGAGGTAGAAGGCACGCCATCGTCCGATTTCACCATCAGCACCGCCGCAGTCTGCGAAGGCGGAATGGCAACGATGACCTACGACGGCGACCCTACGGGCCTCACCTTCGTGTGGAACTTTGGCGCGGGGGCTACCCCCGCCACCGCCACCGGCGCAGGCCCACACCAAGTAACCTTCAATAACCCCGGAACCCAGACGGTTTCCCTCGTGGCCTCCAACGCCCAATGTACTGGCCCAACGGTAACCGAAACGTTGGAAATAGACGGCGTAATCGCGCCACCAACGATCGTTTGTGAAAACCTAGAGTTAGACCAAGTGGGCTTCAGTTGGAGCCACCCAACCGCCACCGACTTCAACGTAACGATCATCGACCAGCCAGTGGACGCAGTCGTGACCCAAGGCCCCAACGATATGCTCGTAACCGGCCTTGCCGAAGGAGAATCTGTAACCATCAGTGTTATAGCCCTCAACACCGGAGCCTGTGGAGACTCGCAAGCAGCAGAACAGACCTGTGATACCCAAAACTGCCCAACCGTTGATGTTAATGTCCTTGATTTCGGGGCCGTCTGTGAAGGAGACGACACGGACGTACAGCTTGTCGCAACCGCCTCAGGAGCCCCGGGCGGTTCCTTCACTTGGGAGCAACAGGATGGTTCAACGTCTTCAATTTTCAATCCATCTTCTGTTGCGGCCGGAACTTATTTCGTGGTCACTACCTACTCTGTGATGGATTGTAATTTCCGCGATACACTGGACATTGTAATAAACGCTCGCCCTTCTTCAAATTTCGATTTGCCCGACGGCCCAATCTGTACGGGAACCGAAGTTTTGGGCGCGGCCGCAGGTGCAGTGCAAGCCGGTTTCACGTACGACTTCTCTGCGCCTGGAGCCACCGTATCACCCGGAAACGACGCTGCATCTCGCAACTTTAGCTGGCCTGCTCCGGGGAGATACTTCGTCTCTCTGACGGTTACCTCTGCCGACAACTGTGTGGGCGAAACCCTTACAGATAGTATTGACGTAGTTGCCCCGCCGCAGCCGCCCGTAGTGAGCTGTATGGCAACCGACGAAAACACGATCGTGTTCTCTTGGCCAGCCGTAGCCGACGCGGCATTCTATACCGTAACCCTTGAAGACGGAACGGAGGAGACAACTACCGATTTGGAATACACCGTAACCGGCCTTGCGCCCGGAGCGGACGTTACCATTGAGGTAACTGCCGACGCCAACAACGGTTGTGGGGATAGTGGCTCCATCGGGACGGTAACTTGTAATGCTTCGCCATGTAATATCTTGGAAGCAGACCTTTCTTCCGTCCCCAACCAGATTTGTATCCTAGACGGAGACGAGTTTGTTAGCTTAACCGAAATAATGGTTGACGGAGAAAGCGGTGCAGGCAACTACACTTTCTCCGGAACGGGCGTTGCGCGAGATACCTTCTTTGCGTCGGCTGTTCCTTTTAATGAAGCCGGTACAACCTATACGATTCGCTTAGAATACGAAGAGGCTGGGCCTTGTACCGTAGACACTACGTTTGATATTACCGTCTTTGAGCGACCAACAGCCTTTTTCATTGCTCCCGGGCCACTGTGCCTCGGAGACACTGCCCTCATCCGAGTAGGTGGCACCAACTTTGTTTCCGGTAATGACGTTGTTCCGGATTTTGCAGACGGCGTAGTAGTGCCCGATGGTGACCCTAACGATGCCAACTACCTCGTGCTATTTCCTACCGCAGGCTCCCGAACGATTACTGCTACGGTCATGAGCAACATCAGCGGTTGCCCGAGTTTGCCTACTACTTTAGACATTGAGGTAACAGGCCTGCTGCCTGCGCCGGTAGTTACTTGCGCGAGGCAGGAGCTTGATGCGGTACTGTTTACGTGGCCCGCAGTGGCAGGAGCAGAAGGCTACCGCGTGAGCATTAACGACGGTGCCTACGGAGCGGTACAGACCGAAACCGAATTCTTCGCTGATGGCCTTGCTTTAAATGAAAGCGTCACCATCAGGGTTGTTGCTGTACGCAATGGTACCAACTGCGACGAAAGCGTGCCGAGCACCGCCGTAGACTGCGCAGCAAGCGATTGCCCCAACGTGAGCCTTGCACCTGCGGCCGCGCAAACATCTTTCTGTAATGACGACGATACTGACCCTGTAGTACTGAACGATAACCTGGACGGCGACGACGGTACAGGCACCCTGGAATGGGCTGGTAACGGCCTATTGGAGGATAACGGCGTGTTCTCTTTTGACCCGACCCTAGCGGGCGTTGGAACGCACACCCTGACCGTTACTTATACCCAAGGTCCGCTCTGTACTTATTCCGCATCCATAACGATGACGGTCAATCCTTCACCTGTTGTTGGTATTGAACAAGAGACGAGCATTACCTGTGCTGGTAGTACGGTTGCCTTCAGCCTAGCGGGAACCCCAGACCCCGCAACAACCTATGAATTTGACTTCGGCGGAGCCGGCGTGAACGACTTAGGCGGCGAGAACTACGAAGTCACGTTTGCTGCCGCAGGGGAATTTGAAATTCAGCTTACCGCCGAGCGCAATGGCTGTACTAGTACGACCTCAACGATGTTGGTGGTGGAAGAGGAAGTCTTTGCCGGAACGCCAGTTAGTGGTGTATTGGAAGTTTGCGCAAGTACTACGACTCCCATTGATTTGAGTAGCCGGATCGTCAATGCTTCGTCGGGCGGTACTTGGTCTGTCGTATCAGGGACCGTCCCGAATGGTAACCTGAACGGACCCGGAGCACCCGGTTTCCTCAACCCCGTGGGCTTGGCTGCCGGAAGTTACACCTTCTCTTACACCGTAGACGGCGGCGCATGCCCAGAAGGCACAGCGGAAGTGACGGTAGACCTGCTGTCTGCACCAGTAGCAGATGCTGGCCCTGCGCAACTGCTGAGCTGTACGATGGGGATGGTTAGCCTAGACGGCTCCAACTCTGAATCAGGAGATGGATATACCTACCTCTGGACAAGCGACAACCCTAACGTGATGATCACAGATGCCGACCAGCCGATGGTTGACGTTGGCCAACCCGGCATCTACCAACTCAGGGTGACGAACGCTATCGGTTGTTCGTCTACTTCCGAGGTTGCGGTCACTGCTGAAACGGAAGCCCCAGTGATGGAACTTGAAGTGAGCAACATCACTTGTTTCTCTTCAGACAATGGTGCCATCAGCGTGACGAACGTGAACGGCGGCCGCCCGCCTTACCGCTTCAGCGTTAATGGTGAAGACCGTGGGCAGTCTACGCTTTTTGCTAACCTAGCTCCCGGGGCTTACGATGTCCAAATCACAGATAGCAACGGCTGTTTCAGCAATGTTGTCCTTGACCTTTCTGAACCAGACGAGCTGACGGTTCGCCTACAATTCCCCGGAGACAGCTCCACCACGACGGCGGGCACGGAAATCTTCATCACCGCTACCGTCAACGGAGGGAACCCACTAGATACCTTGCTCTGGCAGCCCGATAGTATTACCACAGGTGACGGTATGAACGGCATCCAGTTTACCGCTAATGAAACACAGATGATCTCCGTAACGGTAGTGGATGAACTTGGCTGTACGGCGTCTGATCAGATGATGTTGCTGGTACGTAGAGACCGGCCGGTGTACTTCCCAACGGCCTTTAGCCCGAACGGAGACAATGTGAACGACATCTTCTTCATCGGTGCGGATCTCGATCAGGTTGACTTCATCTCAGACTTTTACATCTTCGACCGCTGGGGAGAAGCCGTTTTCACTGGCCCGCAAAACCGTTCTGATGGAATGGGAGCGGTTTCAGGCGAAGGCTTCTTGCCCAACGACCCAGCCTTCGGCTGGGATGGGATGCTGAACGGTACGATGCAGAACCCACAGGTGTTCGTTTATACCGCAACCGTTCATTTCTCCGACGGAGAGGTGATTGTGTATAAGGGAGATTTTGTGTTGATGCGTTAGGCACGCGCTTATTCGCGTACGAAGAACCGTTTCTGCCCGTCTCGCCGGTCGCGGAGAACCAGTTCGTCGCGGTCGCTGAATACGATGGCGTAGGGAATGCGCTGGGTAGCGTTGTAAGACCTTCGGGAGTAGCGGCCGTAGCGTTGCGGCACAGCGGAGGCTCTGCGGGGGCGGTCTACGGTCAGGGTTAGGTTTCCGGATCGGTAGTCTGCACTCCAACGGCCTAGGAATCGGCGATCTGGGGCGTAGCGGGTTCGGCCGGGGCGGATTTCCTCGAAGTAGCCGTCGGGTTCCAGAATTAGGGTTGTTCGTTTGGGTTGCCGGTTTACTGGTAGGGGTTGCCCCCAGCGGTCGAGGCTGGTTTCTAGCCAAACGCCGTCTAGCGCTGGCCCCCGGCCGCGTTGGGCAGAGGCGGGCAATGAAATGATGATTAGTAGGGACGCAATTAGTAGGGAACGCATTGTTTTGAGGTTTTTGGTTGCCACTAATAACCGTACCTCAGGGAGACTTTGCTCTCTTTCTCATTGGTTTTAAAGCAAGTTTAACCACTTACTAAACAAAATGTAAAAACCCACACGCTCCTCCCGGAGCGGTTTGACTCCTCAAAAAAAACATGGTTGGGATAGCTGGCCTGGTTCGGTAATCCCCTTGTCTTAATAACTGGTTTGCACCAGCTTTCGGAAGCCTGACAAGTCAAAGGCTTTGAGGCCCGCCCTAGACAGGCCGAAGTCACTTCCCAATTTAAATAAACTGTAGGGTCAACCAGAATTGGGGGGTAGCGTGTGGTTGTACTGCAAACATCGTTCTGGGCTTATTGTTTTATGCCTTGTTGGTAGAGTGGAAGTTAATAAGTTGCTGGATTTAGCAATCATCGTTCAGCGATCAGGGTTTAGGCGACCGAATACAACAGCGGTAGCCTGAACGCTGAACCCTGATCGCTGAATGCCAAATTCTAACCTAAATCAGACCAAATCACTACCTTGCTTCTCATCATGGAGCAAAGAATACAATCAATAGACATCCTGCGCGGCATCACTATTGCCGCGATGATGCTCGTCAATAACCCCGGAAGCTGGGGCAGTGTGTACAGTCCGTTTCTACACGCCGACTGGCATGGGTATACGCCAACCGATCTGGTATTTCCCTTCTTCCTCTTCATCGTTGGTTGTTCGATCGCCTTTGCGTACCGCAACAGAGCGCCTTCTCCGAAGGTCTACAAAAAGGTTACGGTGCGGACCTTGAAACTGGTAGCATTGGGGATTTTCCTTGGGGCGTTTACCTTGTCTTTCCCCTTCGTGAAAGACTGGGCAGATATTCGCTTGCCGGGGGTGCTTCAACGGATCGGCTTGGCTTTTTTCTTTGCGGCCATTATTGCCCTGAACGCCAACTGGAAGACGATCATTGGCGTGGTCGTGGTCTTACTCTTCGGCTATTACGGCATTATGGGCTTTCTACCGCTCCCCGACGGTTCGGCTCCAACCTTTGAGCGCGCACCGAACAACTGGGCGATGTATTTCGATAAGCTGGTGCTCGGCTCACATACTTGGAAGCCAGACTACGACCCCGAAGGCTTACTGAGCACACTCCCGAGCATCGCTACCGCACTGATCGGGGTGCTCACGGGGCGTTTCTTGCTGGCAAAAGACGCTGGTGGGAAGACGATGAAACTCGCCTTAGCCGGAGCCGGATTGCTGATCGGTGGGCACTTGTGGGGTTTTGTCTTCCCGATCAATAAGGCGCTCTGGAGCAGCAGTTTCGTGTTGGTGACTGCGGGCTGGGCGTTGCTGTGCTTGTCGTTGATTTACTATGTCACGGACGTGAAGGGACGCTCGGTGGGGGATACCTTCAAGAAGGTTGGCGCCAATGCGCTCATCCTTTATTTTCTGTCCAGTTTCATTTCGAAGGTGTTTGGCATTACCGGCTTGCACGGCTGGTTGTACGAGAACATTTACGCCCACGACTTCATAGCTCCGAAGCTGAGCAGCTTGCTGTACGGGCTTTCGGTGATGGGTTTTTACATTTTGCTTGGGCTTTGGCTTTACCGGCGTAGGATATTTGTTAGGGTGTAAGTGCTCCTTAACCCACCCTGCACCTGCGCCCCGTCGCCCTGATGAAGAAGGTGCTAAAAGCATAGTTATAGCTACGTTAAAAAAGGCCAAGCTTCTTGGCCCCGCTTTTATTCCCCATCGGAAAACCTTACTTTGTTGACCAAATTGTTGGTGAGACACACGCACCAATCATTGTTTAACCCAAACCCTTCTACCATGACCTTCGTTACCCGTATTCTTTTTTTATGCCTCCTGAGCGTGAGCTTCTTCTCCTGCATCGAGAAGGTTGACACCACCATTAGGCCTTCTACCGAGCCTGGTTGGACGCTTGAACCAGAAGACCCTGCCACCACAGAAGTTGGACAATTCAGGATAGGCTCAAATACCGTTGAGCTGGCGCATGCCTACATACACACTTCGCCCGCGCCTGAGGGCGAAAACTTTCAGCACCATATCGTGCTCAGTAGCGAAGACGTATTGGTTGATGGAGACCTGCGCAGTAGCCGCGAAATACCAACGATTGCGCTCTTGCTGGAGTCTTCTAGCTCATCACCTATTGGCAATTTTACCGTAGCTGCTGGTTCATTACTTGATGCCAATGGATCGCGTGCTTATGCTGTTTCCCGTGGCAATTTCCTGCTGCGCGGCCTGGAGTTTGACAGCGGCAGTAGCGTTACCATCACGGCCAACGGCGATGAGTTTGTGATTAAGGCAGACATACGGCACAATACGGTATCCTACTACACCTTTAACGGTGTATACGAAGGCTCCGTTTTGCCCATCGCGTCAGGCGGTGCCGGAGGCAACGAACCCGAAGTTATTGATCCGGAGTTATTCACCGGCGACAACTTCATGACCCACAACGACCAACCGTTTGATTTAACCGATGCTTACGTCTCTTTCGATGGTTCAAGCTACCGGCTTTACTTGTCTGACCGTCCGGTATTTGTTGCTAACGAACTGACCGGCACGAGCAACGTAATGTTGCTATTCCTTTCAGCCGACAGCAACGGCGACGTAGCGCCTGGCCGTCATACAATCAGTGACGACTCCTTTGGCGACGAAGGTTACTTCTTTGCTGCTACAAACGGTAGTGCAATCCGAAGTTCCTACTTCTGCCGAAACATGAACTTCGACACCAACCGGGCCGACGATGACGAACCGATGGATACCGGCGAAACCCTCGTGAGCGTAGACGGCGACAACGTCAGCATCAAGTTCAGCTACACTTCCGCGCGCGGCGCGGAGGTACAGGGAGAGTACCACGGCCAGATCGTGAAGGCTGACTAAAAGCTGCGATCGCCCGTAAAGCGATTCCCAAACGATCCGCCCCAGAAACTTCGGTTACGGGCTTGCCCGCAAGCACTTCTCGGTACCGCTTCAACAGTTGCTCCCGCTGCTGTGGGCTTGGGGCTTCGCGCAGCGGATCTGGGGCCCACGGCAAATCGGGCAAGCAGAGCAAAACCAAGTCGTAGGGGCGGGCCTCGGAGGCAGACTTTATCGCTTCGGGGCACCGGCCGTACTTCACCTCGGCCCAAACCTGCACCACTTCCGGCCCGGTATCACAGACAACGAAAGAAGCCGAAGACGCACGCGCTGCATCTTCGGCTTCTGCTTGTTTGGCCCAGATCTTTGGCAGATCGACCTCGGTGTATTGGCCATCTCTGGCCTCTAGGTAATCCCGTGCGGCTTCCGCCACGAAGAGACCGTCTAAGGCCCAAGCAAGCTCCCGCGCGAGGGTGGTTTTTCCGGAGGATTCGGGGCCGGTTATTAGGATGGTCATGGGAGGTTGCAAGTTGCAGGTTGCGGGTTGCAAGTTACAGGTTGCAGGTTGCAGGTTGCAAGTTACAGGTTGCGGGTTGCAGGTTGGCCTGTCACGCATGCTACACGGCAACCTGCAACTTGCAACCTGCAACCTGCAACTTTAACGCTTCAATTCAATCTTCTCCTTCACCTTCTTGGCCTTCAGGGCGTCGGTGGCGGTTTTCATCTCTTCGCCCATTTGCTGGCTGGCGATGAAGCTGGCCGTCATTTGGCTGAGCATATCGGAGCCGGCGTTGGGAGAGTTGGGGAGCATGATGAGGTTGGAGTTCACGTTCTCGCCCATACTTTGCAGGGTATCGTAGTGTTGGGTAACGACGATGAGGGCGGAGGCCTCTTGGCTGTTGATGCCTACGGAGTTGAGGATGTCAACGGACTCTTCGAGGCCCTTGGCGATCTCGCGACGCTGGTCGGCAATACCTTGACCTTGGAGGCGCTTAGACTCGGCTTCGGCCTTGGCTTTAGCCACGATGCGGATGCGGTCGGCTTCGGCTTCGTGCTCGGCGGCAAGCTTTTCGCGCTCGGCGGCGTTGATCCGGTTCATGGCGGACTTTACGGTCGCGTCGGGGTCAATGTCGGTTACGAGGGCACGGACGATGTTGTAGCCGTAGCTTTCCATGGCGTCCTGAAGTTCGGATTTGATGGCGTTGGCGATGTCGTCTTTACGCTCGAAAACATCGTCGAGTTTCATCTTTGGCACCTCGGCACGGACTACATCGAAGATGTAGGAGTTGATTTGCTCGTCGGCGTTGGCGAGTTTATAGAAAGCGTCGTAAACACTGTCTTCACTAACGACATACTGAACGCCTACTTTCAGTTTTACGAATACGTTGTCCTTTGTTTTGGTCTCAACGTTTACGTCGAGCTGGCGAACTTTGAGGCTCATCTTGCCCGCTACGCGGTCAATGAAGGGGATTTTGAAGTGAAGCCCCGGGCCGCGGATGCTACTGAAACGGCCTAGCCGTTCGAGTACCGCCATCGATTGCTGCTTCACGGTAAAGAAGGCTCCGTTGAAGATTAAGAATGCGAGAAAGGCAAAGAAGCCAAAAAACGCAATTGGTAACTGGTCCATGGGTTTTGATTTTTTTGATGATGAGCCAATATAAGGTTATCAACAGTAAAGTAGTTGAAATGTACCCTGCTGATTACGACCAACAGGCTAATATGATAGATCAAGGGGCGCGGCCGCAGGTGCATGCTTGGTTTATTTGTTGGGTTCGGCACGCTAGACTTAAGGTGATAAGAATGCTAGTGAACGTGCTCGCCTGTCGAGTTTGGAGAAAACTGCGGGGGCTTCCTGAAAAAATATTTCTACCGCCCGTTACCCCTCTAAGCCGCATAAACACTAGCCTCTAGCCCCACAATACCTTTACCGTTTTACCACTCGCGCCAACTTTTTTGAATAAAAATCATCAGAAGCTGTGACCATTTTCAAATACCGCCGTCACAAGAGCGTCTCCCAAGGAGAGAAAGCTTATACAACAAGCAAACTTCTCAGCGGTGATGACAAAGAATTAGGTTTTTTCATGATATGAATATGGGTTTTAGGTGTTTTCAGGAAGGCCCGGGCAATTTGTCCGGGCCTTCTTCTTTTGTGTTGGTAGGTTATACCTTTGCCTGCCTTACTCCCAACCAGCTAACGTGACTCCAGAAACCTACCAACTAGCAGACCTGACGAGCTTCATCCGGCGCGTCTTTGCCCTCAACCTGCCCCAGCCGGTTTGGGTAGCGGCGGAGTTGGCGCAAGCCAACGACTCGCGTGGCCATCGTTGGCTGACCTTGGTACAGAAAGACCCTGAAACCGACCAAATCGTCGCCCAGCTAGAAGGCATCGTCTGGAACAACAAACTTCGGGAACTACACCAAACCCACGGGCTACAACTCATCAATGGTTTACTGCAGCAGGGCATGTCGGTCCGGTTGCGGGTAAGCGCCAACTTCCATGAACGCTACGGCCTCCGCCTATCGGTAGAAGAGGTGGACCCCGCGCATACCATCGGAGAGCTAGAGCGCCGCCGCCAACTTACGCTCCAAAGGCTTTCCGCCGAAGACCTGCTCGGCCGCAACGCCCGCTTGCCCCTCGCGCTGGCTCCGCAGCGCCTAGCCGTCATCTCCTCCGGCAGCGCCGCTGGCTTGGCCGATTTCCGAGAACAACTCGATGCCAACCCCTACGGCTACCAGTTTAAACTCAAACTTTTTACCGCAGCCATGCAGGGCGTACAGACGAGCCCCGAGATCATCCGTCGCCTACGGGAAATCAGCCGCAACTGGCAAGACCGTTTCGATGCCGTAGTGATTGTTCGTGGTGGCGGTGGCCGTACCGACCTCGCTGCCTTCGACGACGAGCCCCTCTGCCGGGCAGTTGCCGAACACGACCTGCCCGTAATTGTAGGCATCGGCCACGAAACAGACGAGACCGTACTAGACCGCGTAGCGCACCGCAGCCTCAAAACACCCACTGCTGTTGCCGTATTCCTGATCGAGCAGCTCATCAGGTCGGAGGTGAACGTATTGCAGCTTGGCCGCCGCATTGCGCAGGCTACCCAGCAGGCCATCAGCGCAGAACGCCCTCGCCTAGACCGACTGGCCCGAACAAACCGCCAATTGGCCCAGTCGGCCATCAATACCGAACAGTTTCGGCTAGACCGACTAGAAGCAGACCTCAAACGATTACCCCCAGCCGCCCTAGCTTCCGCCAACGACCAACTTCGTCATTTTGAACAATTGCTCACCGCCCTGCGCCCCGAGACAACACTTGCGCGCGGCTACGCCCTCGTGAGCCAAGATGGGCGCCTCGTCGTTAGGCCCGAAGACATCGAAGCCGGAGAGCTGGATGTTCGGCTGAAAGACGGAAGGTTGAAGGTAGTTCCCGTTTAGGGAGGTTGTTGAGTATTATGGTTGGTAGCGTAAAAGCTTTCCTCAATATCACTTTATTCGCTGTTTTTGCGTTATGAAGCCAATGAAAAAGCGCCGAATACTCCTCCTACTCCTACTGGCCGTTGTCATCATTTTGGCCCTGCCCGAACTGTTCCACCAAAACGAAGGCAAATCCCGCACCACCGGCTCCGCCGGCAAAGGCAAGATCGAGAACGCTTGGCTGATCCCCTACACCGGCGAAAACTACCGCTATTTTAGCCCGCTGAGCTACTACCTACTCAACCGAGGCTACGCCCACCACCGGGCCCATGATGCCATCTTGGCGGCCTACCAAACCTGTGAGACGACCTGCCCCGGCGTCCAGTTTCGCCTCATGGAGTGCGGCAACAAACACGGCGGAAAAATGTGGCCGCACCGCACCCACCAAGCTGGCCTCTCGGCAGATTTCATGCTGCCCAAAACCAAAAAAGGCAAGCCCCACCGCTGGTTTGATCGCCTCGGCGTTTGGCACTACGCCCTGCAAACCGACAACGCGGGCAACTACACCTCCGGCGTAGCCGTAGACTTCGAAACCATGGCCCAACACCTCCTCGCCCTAGACGATGCGGCCCGCAAAAACAGCCTACGCATCAAGAAGGTAATCCTGAAAATTGAACTCAAAGACGACTTCTTCAAGACCGCAAGCGGAAAGAAGGTGAAAGCCCGAGGCATCTACTTCGCCCAAGCCCTGCCAGACGTCGTAAACCAACTACACGACGATCATTACCACGTAGATTTTACTTTGGAGTAAGTTGCCTCCGGCAACGAGCAACGTCACCGCCGGAGGCCGTTCACTTCAGCTACTTCCGCAGGCTCCAAATCTCATGCAGCGGCTTCCCTTTGGAGCTAACGCCTCGGTGTACCCAGTCTCCGTTCGCCAGTTTGTAATCGAAGCTTAACTGGGAGCCGGAGCGTTCGGGGTCGCGGCTGAAGAACTCGATTTTCTCGATGTACATCCCGTTCTCGTCGGTGGTGTAGGCGCCTCCGCCGGTTGCCCGGAACTGTTTTTTGGCGATGTCGAAGGCGATCCATTGGAAGCGGGAGCCGGAGAGGATTTTCATGGTTTTGCGGGGCGAGTTGCGGCGCTCGCTTAAGTCTTGCATCTTGCCATCGCGTTTTCGGCCAACGATTTCCCAAGCTCCGGGCAGGGCTCCGGGAGCCATGGCGTCGGTACGGTCCCAGATTTTATCTCCGTTGAAGATGAGCTTTCCGGCCACCAGCTCGTAGGGCATGGTGGTTACGCTGCCTACTTTGGTGGAGTCTGAAGAGTCGAACTCGTAGGTGATGCTGAAGTTGTCCCAGTCGGCGCGCCAGCGGCCGCCGAGGGTAGCAATGAATTCGCCCGATTTTTTGTTGTAGGCCGTCATCACCATGAAGCCGTCGGCTACCGTCATGGTGAGCTGCGAGACGCGGCCTTCCCCATCGGTAAACGTCGATTCCCACGCGCCGAGAAGCTCGGTGGTGGAGGATTGGGCGGAGAGCATAGTACCAAAAACAAGACTGAGTACAAGTAGTAAAGGACGCATAGAAGGAGAGGTTTGGGGCAAAGGTCGTGATTTTCTCTTTCGCCCAATAGCCTATCTTTGCACTGAACGATTTACCTTCGGGGCCGTTACAACCTTATCCGACAGCATTTTCGCCTACGGATGAACCTAAGAATACCCTTAATTATGGGCTTACGTAAAACCGCTTCTCTAATCATTTACCGCTTTCGTGAGCGTGGCCTAGAGGTCTTCCTCACCCAACAATCCGACGAGTGGGGCTTGCCCGGAGGCGACGTGAAAATGAACGACGACCAAGAGTACATCGAACTGGAACCCAGCGAAGACCAAGAGGAGGCCTTCGCCGTAGAAGGCGACTGGCACGAAATTCCTTCACTCAAGCAAATGCTTTACGAAGAGTCTGGAGAGCTGAAAGACCGCCTCAAGGAAATTGAGCAAGGTGCGTTCGTTTCCATCAAAGATGCCCTGAAAGAGCGCCTTTCGGCTGGGCAGGTGGAGTTTCTGCGCGAATTGCGGGACGTTATTGCAGACCGGAACTCTGTTCGGGATATTTAGTAATGTAATCGCTACCGCACTAGGTAGGGGCAGCACATAAGACACATAGAAACAAAAAACACAAAAAACGAGCCCGCACGAGCGGAGCGAGCATTGGCTCCTGCTCCTTGCGGTAGCGACTACACTACTACCGAACTACACTATTCCAAAACAAAAGCATCAGGATAAATCCGTTGCAACCGTTCTAAGGCGGCGTTGAGGTCTCCGGGAGAGGTGTACTCTAGGCGGACACCGATGCGGGTTAGGCGGCCTTCGGGTCTGGCAAATGTGTCAAAACCTGCGGCGCGGATGCGGTCGATGTTTTTCTCGACGTTGCGCTGAGAGCCGTACATTCCGGTGGCGATGTAAGCTGTTTTTTCTCCGGTGTCGGTTGTTGAAGCGTCGGAGGTAGGGGTGTTGCGGTTTTGGGCGGGCGGGTCTGCGGACTGAACGTAGGGTTGATTGTCTACGGCGGGGTCGCTGAGGCGGGGCGGCTCGTCGGGGGCTACGCGGTCGGCATCTACGGGCCTAGGTTCGGGGGAGACGTTGATGCGGTTGGAGGGGAGTTCGGGGCGTTTGGTGGTGGTGCGCACGATGGGCTCGGCCTTGGTGGTGCGGCTCAATAGGTACTGCGCTGCGGTGTAAATACCGAAGGCGACGACGATGATGGAGAGGCCTGCAACAACCAGCCAGAGCCATTTGCGCAACTCGGGATGGTAGAAAAGGCCGGTTTTTTCGCCAGACTCATCGGGCTCGGACCGGAATCGTTTGGTCCATTCCAAGCGTTTTTTTATGGGCGCGGCCGCAGGTGCAGTGGTGGAGTTGGGGAGCATGGGGTCTGCGGCAGGCTGGCGCTGCTTCTCCGTCCTGATGATGGGTCTTAGCTCAATGGCGGGGAGGCCAAAACTGTCTTTGCTGTAGTTGTCTCCTCCGGAGGTGAAGCTTACCTGGCCATCGAAGTGTTTGAAAAACCGGCCGAGCCCGTCTACGGTAAAGGAGCGCCCCGCATCGAGGTTTTCCTTCATGTGCTGCAGGAATTCGTTTAGCTCTCGGACGGCTTCGTCGTGTGCAAGGCCATCTCGTTCTTTGAGCGCGCGCAGGATGCGCCCGTCGTCTAAGACCAAGTTTGCGTTGAAGGTCACTTGCTCCGAGGGCGGAGCGGCCTTGCCCTCTAGTGGGCTGATGAGGGCCGGCTGTGGCAGCCGGCGGAGCGTCCCGATACCGGGGAGGCAAACCTGCTCGTCTTCCATCAACAAGTGACGAATTGTATCGTTTATGGTGCTTGGCATAAGGCAAAGATAAGGGTGCGTCGCAGATTGCGGCTTACTTGATGCATTAACCAAACTAGAATCTTAGCTTTCAGGCCTCAGCTTTCAGGCTACCGCCGTTACATTGTGCGTATGCCTGAGCGTTGAGCGCTAATTACTGAACGCTTAGGAAGGCGAAAAAAAATGGCACGCCCGCAATCGGTTGTGCACACGTATATTGCGCTTCAAAATTACCAAATATGAAATGTTTTCCTGTTGTTTTTCTACTACTATTCCTGTTTAGCTGTAACAACGCTGCTGACACCAACACTGCTGCCACCGAAGCCACCGAAGAGGCAAAGACTTCACCGATCCGGGGGATAGTAGACGTTAACCCCCTCAACGACCCAACCCCATTGCCGGAGATGATCAACTTCACTAGCTTAGCTCCGGGCGGGAACCTCTACTCGCCCCATACCCTGAAGGGAAGGGCCATCGGTAGTTGGTACCATGAAGGAGACTTCCCGATAACAATCGTTGGGGAAGATGGCACCGTGATCGCTTCCGCACCCGCAACGGCGAAAGGAGATTGGATGCAGGAAGGCTGGGTACCGTACGAAGCGGTTCTGGAATGGGACGCAGAGCCAAACACCAAAGCCAAGCTCGTTTTTACCCTAAACAACCCCGCCGACGAAGGTGAGGGCAAACGCCGCGCACTAGAAATTCCGGTGTTTTTGAAGTAGCTTACGCAAACTAAATGGCCCAATTAGCAATAAAACTTTTACGAAAATGGACCGAACTGCGCGAAATCTACGCAGCGCGGGGCAACTTCCTGTTGGGCATCAGGGAAGGAGCGGAGTGGTACCTCTTCGTTGAAGAGAAAGAAGCAGCGCTACTCAATAAACAGTTGCACCGCCGCTTGCAGCTAAACGGTACCGCCACTCGGAAGAATGGCTTTGGGAGCACCCCGACGGAATGGCGCGGTTTCCTACTGCCCGAAAAAGAAGTTGATCGGTTGGGCATCAACGTCCTCCGAGGCGAACTCGCTTACCTTACGGCCCTGAAGAACGATTTCAACTGGGGCGTTTACCTCTCGGCCCTAACCGATGCGGTACCACGGACAAAAAAGATTCCCTTGGTGGTAGAGGGGCTTTGGCAGTTCGTGTTGGGGTATGCAGACCTATTGAACGTTGCGCACCGCGAGGGGAGAGACATCGGCCCGCTGCTGCGCAGCCTACCGGGCGAGGTACCGTTTGAAGACCGCTTGCCTTCCGAGCAATGCTTGGAGCTGTTGCTACTGCTAGCGCGGAGGGCCTACGCCAATCACTGGGAGGGAGCAGCGTTTGAGCGGCTCTTCGGCGCAGCGCATGCGGAAGTACGCGCCTTCGTTGGGCCCAACCGGCGGATGCTGGAGCGCGCGCTGGCCAACGGCCGCTCCGCAGGAGCGCGCGCACTGGCCGAGGGCTTCTACGTCTGCTGCGCCGCCGACCAGGAACTGGTCGTTGTACAAGAACTGCTCGACGATGCCGGAGGGCGGCAACTACACCTTTCCTTGCCGCTAGAGATGCGGGAGCGGTTTGGGCCAAGCAATGCGAGCAGCTTAGCAGGGCGGATGAAGTCTCTGCGGAGCAGGCTCAGCTTAAAGGATATCCTCGGCCGTTCAACTTCCCCCGCACCTGCGGCCGCGCCAAATTACACTACGCCCTTCGTGCCGCTGCCAAGGGACGGCGCAAAAGAATGGGGCGACCTGACTACGGAAGACCGCCAAGATTTGCTCACCACGATTGCGCAAGAATGGACCGCCGACTTCCGGCAAGAACTCTACGAACTGGCCAATTGGCGACGGGAAATCTACCTCGGGCAGGTCGCTACGCACCTCATGGCCCCCGTTATGAATTGGGAACCCACCGACGGTCGGCTGTTGCCCGCATGGAAACTCCCCACCGGGCGCGTGGCCGAGAAAGCCGCCGAAATTTACGCCGAAGAACTCAAATTTGCCGCCGAAGAATTGGCGGCGTTAGACAATGCCTTGCCGCGCCTAGCCCGGGTCAGGACCCAAGCCGCGCTAACCCGGTTTGAAGAAAACTTGCCTTACCAACGAACGCCCGTAGCGGCAGCGCGCTGGCGCAAAGCCATCCGTAAGCGCCGCGAAGACCTCCGCAACAACGCGGGCTACCGCGCCCAACGAATGCGCGAATTTGGGATCGATAAAACAGAGGAAAGCGAGTTCCGAAGAAGCCTCTGGCTAGACGAAATGCTGAAGATCGAAACCGAAGTGCGCCCCTTCATGTCTTACGTCCGTAAGTCGTTCTCGGCGGCCCTACCCGTCGGTACCACCATCGAGTTTGACCCCTACCGCCACCGCCACGACGGCGTGGAGTTTGACCCCGAAACGGTCCAAGACCAAGACAAATGGCTGCGCGGAGACGTGATGAAAACCCTGCGCGGACGCAAAGACTACGCCCACATCTGCCAAGTGAATACCTTTTGCCTAGACTACTCCCGCTCCATGACCCACGAGTTGATGCGCGACTTGTTTAAGGTCGTTTTCATCCTCGTGATGGGCCTTGAAGGCCGCAAATCTTACGACGCCATCCACTTCTTCGGCTCAGACTTTTACGAGGTTGTAAACTTCGATGATAGCGGCAAGTTCACCAACCGGAGCGTGTTGTTCCGGGTATTGCGGAACATCTCCGAAATACACGTGAACCGCGTCATTTACAGCGGAACGGGCGGGACGAACATCAGCGCCGGCGTCCGGAAAAGCCACGAAAAACTGAAGACTTTCTCGGAAAAACTCAGGGAGGAACAACCCGACCTGAAATTCGTTACCTCTCTGTTCGTCTTGACCGACGGGCAACCCACGATGGGCATTACCGACCTAGATGAGCTTAACGCCTTCATCGAGGATAAGCGCCAAGACGGAGATGTTTCCATCAAAGGCATCTTCCTGAAACACGAAGACGACGCCTCAGACATGATCACCCGGATATTCGGCGCAGAAAACGCCGTAGAGTCTTCGACTTTCAAGCAAACCGTTACCACTTTCGTACAGATCATGGGCCAAACCTACCGTGCGCAGCGCAGGGACTTCCGGGCGGCAGAGAAGCGGAAGCGGCTGTTGGGGGAGTAGGGCGCGTGCGCGGGTGCTGGGGGAGGTTGAGAAGAATGTTGATATTACCGGCCGGACGCTCAAAGGTTCGTATGGGCTTACCCTAAATCCATATACCGTATATTTATAGCCAAATGACCCAAACAAATCCAACCACCCTAAAAGATATTATACTCGCCCCCAACGAGGAAGGCAAACTCGTTGCGTACAAAGCGAAGGGCTTCCCCAAAAAGCGGGAAGTCTATAAGGTCGCAGGTGCGGAAGTGCGGGAAGTCATCACCTTCGCGCAGCACGAATGCGTGTTGCTCCGGACGGACCAAGGCGATCACCTCCGCGACCTGAACAACCAGCCCATCATAGATGGCGAACGCTGGGCAGACCACTACTTCGAGCCCTACACCAACAGCCTCTACCGCCAAGATGAGCGGGGCAACTGGTACGACTTGGAGGGCTTCCGGCTGAGTATGCCGGTGTTTTTGAGGGGGGAAGTGCTGATCTCTCTGCCGGGTAAGGTGAGCCTGAAGTCTTGGTCTTTCCGAGATCGGGAGGCGGTGATTAGTCCGCACGGGCAACTTATCCAGGTCGGGAAATTGGTATATGATACGGCGTTGGAGCCGGTTTATTACTTCGGGGAGAAACTTACCGGATTGGGGCGGGGCCACGTTTCTTTTGGGGGCACAGACCAATGGCAGGAAGTTTACCGAGGCTTACTGTTGCGCGGGTTTGTAAATGAATTTACGGGAGTACCCTTACTGGTAAACGACGAAGAAATCATCGGTCATGTCCGGTCAGATCAGCGCCGGAAGCGACACTTTGAGGTATTCCGATCAGCGCGGAGAACGTACGTGCTGGAGAACCACTCTGCTGGAGAAATCCGGTTTGAGGGCTTCCCGTTGGAACTCGACCTAGACACGTACCTCAGGCTAGACGATACCGAGGTAGTGCAGGCCAAGAACGCGCAAGAAGTCTTCTACTTCGACCTCAACACCCAACAGCCCTTCCACATTGTTGGGGCGGGGGAGGAGCGAATCCGGGAGATCAGTCAAGTGCCTATCCAGCTGCAGGAAGCTGAGCTTTACAACATTACCACCGAGCACCAAGCGTTTGTGTATGACGCATCTTCCCGCTCCGTTTATACGCTGAACGGGGGCGGGTTGAAGCCTTCCTCTGTTGCGGAGTTGCCGGGGTTTGAGGCGCACTACTTTATGGCAGAAATAAACGGTGTGCGGAAGCTTTGCAGCAAGCGTTTGGGTGCGGTGCTTCAGTTTGGGCAAAACAAGCTAGAGGTAACCGAAATCATCAGCCCTGCGGGCTCGAAACTGCTCAACGCCCAAGACACCTTGGGCGGGAAACTGGTGATTGACGCCAGGCGGGGCCTAGACGAAGCAAGCCTTGCTGCCGCAGACGGCAAGGTCATCGAAGAAGTATTCGGTACGCCGTACCGGATCGGAGACCACGCCTTGCAACACATCCGGCTGGCCTCGTTGGGCGGGCCAGTGAGCCGCTTGGTAGACCTAGAGCTGGCAAAGCTCACGACCTACACCCTCCCCGAAGACCTCACCGAATACCCCGACCAACCACAAAGCTCTTGCTACGGCGGCAACGCCTTGCTGCGCATCAACTTCGATGAACCCTTTGAGGTACAGGGAGAAAAATTCTTCCGAGCTACCTTCCTAAACTACCTAGGCGAAGAACACAAAGTAGTACTACAACACAACAACGCTCGCCCGCTCCACTTAGATGGCGCAGGGCACCGCAACGAACTGGTGACCGATTTTAAAGCCGACACCGTTCATAAACCTTACCGCCTCGGAGAACACGTAATGGTAGGGGCCGTAACGCTCAACGAAGACCTGAAAGAAAGCGAATTGCTGTTCTCCATCCATAAAAAGAAGAGTTGGTTGCCGTTTTACGACAGCTACCTGCCGGTATTTCGGCGCGTGATCGAACTCAAAGGAACCGACTACTGGCCATGCTACCTTTTTGAAGCCTTAGAGCACACTTCTACCGGAGAGTACATCGCGGTAGAAAAGGTAAAGCCTTACCGTTTGCTGGCGCAACGGAAGAAGGGGAAGGTGGTGCCGAAAACTGTTACCACAAAGTCGCGCGCCCTCCTAGACCCCGCCGAAATCAGTACGCTGGTCGACTTTTTTGTTGACCGGGGAATGTTGGTGGAGGTGGGGTAGGATTGCGCAAAAAAAAGCCCCTTCCGAAAATTCGGAAGGGGCGGAAAACTTAAAGTCGATCATGCAAAAAGTTTTACTACCGCAGCGCAAATGCTGTGGTGTAGTTCTTTACGTCTCGGGAAGAGACGATGAGTTGGTAATCTCCAGATTCGAGTTGGTCTAGCTGGTATGCGCGGCGTACGCCTTCGGTGCCAGATACTTGGTCGGAGAAAACGGTTTGTCCTTTGTGGTTAGCGATCTTGATGTCTACCCGCTGTTTGCTTTTGTTGTTATAAGCTACCACAAGCGTACGCTCTGTGTGGAAGTTCATAGTTGGGTAGCTCAAGTGTTTGGCTTTGGCAGTATTTACTACTAGACCATTGGTGCTTACCTTAATGGGGAGCGTGGTCTGGCCGGTTTCATCAGACACAACAATCTTGTAGGTGTTGGAAGGGAACAGCGCCGCTTTGAAGCGCTTATTGATGAAGTCACCCTTTGCAACGGAGTCGGTAAAGACGACGTTGCCCGAATTGTCTTTCAGTTCAAAGACGGCCACTAGGGGCATTGCGATGGTGCTGCGAAAGATGAGGGTACCACTAGTCACGTCGCGCTGGACGGTGATGTCCTGCGGCTCAATGGACGCGAAGGCAGATGCTGCGGCGAAAACCAGAAGGAATATGGTGGTAAATAGTTTCATACTTTGGGGAGTTTGATGTGTCAGGCATTGCATGTCCGACTCCCTTTGTTAATGCAAAGAACGGGGTGGTTTACGTATGATTCGTTGCAAATATTATCGAATTGCAAGCAATTTTTAACTTCGGGCTAATCCGTGCGCAGTAAGGGGTAATCGGTGCTTGTTCACATAGGTTTAACCACAAATTTTTACGAGCTTAGCATCAATTAGGGAAGTAGCGTGTTACCTAACTAGATTGCTTCGTCTAAAAACTAAGTGAACGTTCTTACTTCCTTTTACTTATCATTAGCGTCAAAGACCTTATGGAAGCTACTCAACATCCCATCCGCGAACAAGTGACGCCGATTCCTGGTAACTCTTTTCTGGTTAAGCACTACGCTGACCCAAAGGCGCGCGCTAACAAAACACCCAACTGGCACTACCACCCGGAGCTGGAACTGGTCTACATCCGAGGGGGCCATGGCCGCCGCCACGTAGGCAGCCACGTTTCACATTATACCGACGGAGAGCTGATCTTGATCGGTTCCAACTTGCCCCATTGGGGCTTCACAGACCGCTTCACGGGTAATAAGGCGGAGACCGTGGTGCAGTTTGCTCCAGACTTCCCTTCTGCGGATTTCTTGAACCTGCCCGAAATGCGCAACGTCAGTAACCTCTTTGACCGCTCGCGCAACGGCCTCTCCTTCAATGGATATACCCGAAACGCGATTGGGGCACGGCTAGAAGACTTGATTGACCAAACACCAATGAAACGGATGCTGTCCCTGATCGATATTCTGCAAGAACTAGCCCTCAGCAAAGAATACGAATCTTTGAACGCAGACGGTTTTCACCTCCAGATCGCGACCCATGGCTACGACAGGTTCAACGATATACAGCAGTTTATTAGTGATAACTTCCGGAGAGACATCCCCTTAACCGAGGTTGCACAGGTTGCTGGCATGACCGTTCCTTCCTTCTGCCGCTACTTCAAAAAAGTAACGGGCAATACTTTCATCAACTACCTGACGAACTTCCGCATCGTTTACGCCTGTAAATTACTCGGCGATGACCATTCGGCGATCACTGAAGTAGCCTATGATAGTGGGTTCAACTCTCAAAGCCAGTTCAACCGAGCTTTCCGGAAGTTTGTGGGCCGGACGCCTTCTGAGTACCGGGCGGATTTGTGGGTCAATGTCTCGGGCGTCGTTCCTGAGGATTGAGTTCGCCTGTCGAGTTTAGTAGTAACGTTACCAACGTTCTTATCACCCTACCTACTCCTGTGCCCCATCTTATTTACCACCAGCATCGCCGCCCCGTTCCGCTTCCAGCCGCGCCAACGCCACGCCTATGCGCGTGTAGAGCGTATCCAACCAAACGGGCTCCTGCCGGACGATCCAGATCAGGCTGTCGAAATCTTCTTTTTCGAGTTGGTGGTCTTCTAAGACTTTAACGAAGTAGACCTCCTGCATGGAGTCCTGAAACTGGCTGGGCGCTTTTTTGGCAAGGCCTTCGGCGAGGTGCAGCTCGGTCATCAGGGGAACCAATATCTCCATGTCAACCGGGCAGTCGCCGGGGCCGGGGGATGCACAAGTAGCAAAGAACAAGGTTGAAGCGAGAAGAAAAGGGCGGATCATTCCGTTTGTTTGGGGTAAAGGTAGGCACTGCGCTGGGCGTCAGCTAAGCTAAAGTCTTTCCATTCACTAACGTCGGAACGGGCACCGATGATGCCACAAGTAGGGACATTGCCAATGTAAAGGTCGTTCTTCAGTTTGTTGGCCAAGTCTGTGTACCCGGGGTTGTGGCCGAACACGAGTACGGTAGCCCACTCATCGGGCAGGTTCCTGACTTGGGCCTCAATGGTCGGCGGCCAAGCGTGGTACAGTTCCTTGAGGTAAATTGCGTTTTCTACGGAGAGGACGTCTTTGAAGTAGGCCGCAGTTTCGCGCGCTCTTTTGGCGGTTGAAGACAGTATGCCGTCTGGGGAAACATCAATACCCAGCAAGCGCCTGGCCATTACGGGGCTGTCTCGTTGGCCTCGTTTGTTCAGTGGGCGATCATGGTCGTTGAGCGTGGGATCATCCCAGCTAGACTTCGCGTGGCGGATGAAGTATAATGTCTTCATGAATTTGTTTTAGACCGGTTTAATCCTGATTTGATGAACAGGTCATTTGCATAACCTAAATTTGTGTTTCCTTGTTACCGTTTTGTAAACCGACCCAACAGTCGGCCCATATCCAAACATATCAGCATACCGTATGAACCAGGCTAAGATACTTCTTGTTGACGACGAACCCGACATTCTAGAGATTCTGGAATACAACTTACGTAAAGAAGGCTACGAGGTTGCTACCGCTGAAAACGGAGAAGAAGGGCTTAAGAGAGCAAACGACTTCAAGCCCGACTTGATTATTTTAGACATCATGATGCCCATTATGGATGGGGTAGAAGTATGCCGACAGTTGAGGACGAACAAAGCGTTCGACAGTACGGTCATCACGTTCCTGACCGCGCGCGAAGAAGACTACAGCCAGATTGCGGCGCTAGATACCGGCGGAGATGACTACATCACTAAGCCCATCCGGCCTCGGGTCTTTCTCAGTCGCGTCAAAGCCCTACTGCGGCGCGGAACCCGCAAGGAAGAAGAAGCTCCAACGCTGATCAAGATAGGAGACATCGAGATCGACCTAGAGCAGATCGTTGTGCGCCGAGGAGAGGAACGCATACAACTGGCCAAGAAAGAATTCGACCTGCTTACCTTGCTGGCCTCCAAGCCGGGGAAGGTCTTTAGCCGAGACGAGATATTCAACCGCGTATGGGGAGCAGATGTGATTGTTGGCAACCGAACCATCGATGTACACATCCGGAAGCTGCGGGAAAAACTAGGAGACCATTACATCAAAACGATCAAGGGCATTGGTTACAAATTCGTCTTTTAATTGCAGAAAAACAGTACACCTCGCCAAATTGCCCTGCGCGCAGCCACCACCATCGGTGGGGCCGTCTTTGGGCTGTTGCTACTCTTTAAGGCATTTGCTGCCGCCTCCATTTCGTGGTGGGCGGTGGTGGCGCTACCGATCGGTAGTATCGCGGCCGCTTACTTCGTCGTGCTTACCTACATAGATAAGTACATCTACCGAAAAATAAAGCTGATCTATAAGACCATCCACCACCAAAAAGTCTCGACCGACATCAAGCGGGAGGGGGTCAATCTAGACCAACCAATCATTGACGATGTAGAGCTAGAAGTCGAAGAATGGGCCGAAAAACAGCAAAACCAGATCGACCAGTACGAACGTTTTGCCGAATACCGCCGCCGTTATGTAGGAGACATCAGCCACGAGTTGAAAACCCCCATCTTCAACATCCAAGGCTACCTCCATACCCTCCTTGAAGGTGGCTACCACGACGAGAAGATTGCGATGAGTTTCCTGAAAAAAGCGGCCAAAAACGTAGAGCGTCTGCAAACAATCGTAGAAGACCTCGGGGCCATCAGCCGCTTGGAGAGCGGAGAACTGATCTTGGACATCGAAACTTTCGACATCAAGGCCCTCACAATCGAAGTGTTTGAGGAAGTAGAGATGAAGAGTAAGGAGTCGGGCGTCGAACTCGCCTTTAAACCTGGGGCCGACCTTGGTTTTTTAGTGATGGCAGACCGCGAGAGCATCCGGCAAGTGCTCGTGAACTTGATAACCAACAGCCTCAAATATGGCAACGTTGGCGGGGCTACCCGCATCGGGTTCTATGATATGGAGTCCTACATACTCTGCGAAGTGGCCGACAACGGCATCGGCATCCCCGAGAAACACCTACCGCACGTCTTTGACCGTTTTTACCGCGTAGACAAGAGCCGCAGCCGCCAAAAAGGAGGCTCTGGTCTCGGCCTCGCCATCGTTAAGCACATCATGGAAGCACACCAGCAAACCATTAATGTGCGCAGCTCGCAGGGGCTGGGCAGTACTTTCGGGATCACGCTGGCTAAGGCGTAGGGGCGCCAAATTAATAACTTTCCTGATTCGCTACGCGGCGACTTCGTGGTGAAGAGCAGTACCACGAGACTAAGCTGCAAATCGGACAGTTATTGATTTGGCGTTCCTTAACAATAGCTGCGTGAAGTGGGCGCGGCCGCAGGTGCAATGATGGTTTTTGTAGCCCCCCTTTATCTTGAAATAAAAAAGCAAGCAGGTTGGTAGACTTGCCCGAAACGTGTATCTTTGCACTCCATTTCAAAAATAGATCCATCTAAATGCTGATCATCAACGTCCGTGAAGGAGAAAACATCGACCGCGCACTGAAGCGGTACAAGCGTAAATCCATCAATACTCGCGTTATCCGCGAGTTGCGTAACCGCCGCGAATTCACCAAGCCAAGCGTACTGCGCCGCAAGGAGAAGCTCAAAGCTGCTTACCGCCTAGAAAAGTACGGCGAACGCTAGGATTTACCCATTGTTTCAAGATACAGTGAGCGTCAGGAGGCGTTCACGAACCGCAGGGGCGGCTGTTGGGTAGCACCCAGCAGCCGCCTTTGTTTTGTGGTGAGAAGGAGTTGTGATAAGAGTGCCGGTAATACCAACGTTCTTATTACCCTACATCCGAGGTGTGAAATCGTGAGGGATGCACTTCATTACCCCTCCCTGCTTCATCAACCCTTACCTTGCACCTGCGGCCGCGCAACAAAGGCGAGGCAGCTCGCTACGTTTAAAACCTCACCCCCGGCTCCGGTGGAGAGGGGAGACGACTCTGCTCACTTCGCTCGTTGGGGAAAGTGCCAGAATCACTAATCGGACGCCCGCAGGTCCAGTAAATCCTTGCGCTTCGCTTCAGGATTCACTGGACGCTACGGGGTCCTACTACGAGGATGGTAAGGACCCCGTAGCGCCCCTTGCCCGAGCTGCGAAGCAGCGAATAAGGGCAAGGAACCTGCGGGCGTCCGGGAAGGTTAACCTTGTTGGTGCTGATTTCAAACTTGATAGCTCACTAGAAATCAGCATTCAGGCTGCCGCTATTACATTTGGCCGCCTGAAACCTTACTCCCTTACCCCTTTACTCCCTTACTCCCCCCCTTACTCCCTTACCCCCTTACTAATGTATCTAATCACCGGAGCAGCAGGCTTCATCGCCAGCGCACTAGTCGCCCACCTCAATGCCGCTGGCATTGATGACTTGATTTTGGTAGACGACTTCCAGTCGTACCCCGCCAAAGCGCCCAACTTGGCGGGCAAAAAATACCGGCTAAAAATTGAGCGCGACCAACTCTTCGACCGCTGGGACGCCGAGCAGTGGCCCCTCAAAGGCGTCTACCACCTCGGTGCGCGAACAGACACCGCCGAACCCGACAAAGCGCTCTTCGACCGCCTGAACCTCAACTACTCCAAAGACGTCTGGCGCCGTTGCGCCACCCACCAAGTCCCCCTCGTATACGCCAGTAGCGGAGCCACCTACGGCCTCGGCGAACACGGCTATAAAGACGACGATGCGCTCGCCGAAACCCTCCAGCCCCTGAACGAATACGGCCGCAGCAAAAACGACTTCGACCGCTGGGTGCTCACCCAAAAAGACACCCCGCCGAACTACTACGGACTGAAGTTCTTCAACGTCTACGGCCCCAACGAAAACCACAAAGGCCGCATGGCGAGCGTGATCTGGCATACCTTCAACCAAGTACAAAAAACAGGCGCGATGAAACTCTTCCGCAGCCACAACCCAGACTACGCAGACGGACACCAACGCCGAGATTTCATCTACGTCAAAGACCTCGTTGCCGTCAACCACTGGCTCATGCACAAGCTGCCCAAACCCAACGGGCTCTACAACCTCGGTACCGGACAAAGCCGAACATTCCTCGACCTCGCTACCGCTACCTTCGTCTCGATGGGCAGAACCCCAGACATCTCCTTTGTCGATACTCCCGCCGATATTCGGGACAAATACCAGTACTTTACCGAAGCAGAAATGGGCAAACTCCGTGCCGCAGGCTACGACAAACCCTTCCATTCCCTCGAAAACGGCGTGGAGGATTATGTAAAAAACTACCTATTGTCAGAGAAAATCTGGTGACGGAGTATAGCTAACCACGCTTCCCTTTGTTACCTTCGTTATGCTTGGGGTAAGAAGCTCCGGGTCTGGCAGAAAACCGAATGACTATGAAAGCTAACCGCACCTTAACCCTCGGCGAATTCTTGATCGACCGACCCGAAGAGTTTGAATACGACAATGCCGAACTCGGCCAACTCCTCAACGCCATTCGCCTTGCGGGCAAAGTTGTGAGCCACGAAATCCGGAAAGCCGGGCTGGTAGACATCACCGGTACCATCGGCACCACCAATGTGCAGGGCGAAGAGCAGAAAAAGCTCGACATCTTCGCCAACGAAGCCTTCATCAATACCCTCACGAACCGAGACATCGTTTGCGGCATCGTTTCCGAAGAAAACGACGAGATGATCGCCATCTCCGGCAACGACAACCGCAACCGCAACAAATACGTCGTAGTGATGGACCCGCTAGACGGCAGCTCCAACATCGATGTCAACATCACCGTCGGGACGATTTTTGGCATCTACCGCCGCGTTTCTCCCGTCGGAACGCCGGTGACGGTCGAGGATTTCCTCCAGCCCGGCAACCTGCAAGTAGCCGCTGGTTTCATCGCCTACGGCACGTCTACCATGATGGTCTACACCACCGGCAACGGCGTGAACGGCTTCACCCTCAACCCCGCCATCGGGACGTACTACCTCTCGCACCCCAACATCAAGGTGCCGGAGCAAGGCAATATGTACAGCGTCAATGAAGGCGGCTACGTCCACTTTCCTCCGGGCGTGAAAGAGTACATCAAATACTGCCAACGGGAAGAGGAAGACCGCCCCTACACCGGCCGCTACGTTGGCAGCATGGTCGCTGATGTCTGGCGGACCATCCTACTTGGGGGCATCTATTTCTACCCGCCCAGCACCGGTAAGCCCGACGGCAAATTGCGCCTCCTCTATGAGTGCAATCCCCTAGCTTTCCTACTCGAACAGGCCGGAGGCATGGCCACCGATGGCCGCCGCCGTATCCTAGACATCAAACCTACCGACATCCACCAGCGGATGCCGTTTTTTGGGGGGAGTAAGGATATGGTGACGAATGCTATGACCTTTATGAAGTAGTGTTTGGCCCCTTTCCGGGGCCTAATATCCTCTAACGCCTTGAGAATTGCCCTGAAAGGATACCATATCTCGCGATGGGTTGAACGAGGCCGAAGGCCGAGTTCAGCCCATCGCGCCGTGTCGCATCGCACCGAATAACCATCTCTCGATTACCCGCCCCCCATGCCCGATCTAAAAAAACGAATCACCGAAGCCGCAAAGTCCGGCCTGGCGAAATCCGTAGCGCGCCGCCGCCACCTGCACGCGAACCCCGAACTCAGCTTCGCGGAGCACGAAACACAACGGTACATCGCAGGCCAGCTCGATGAGCTGGGCATCCCGTACCGCGAAGTAGCCGATACGGGGCTGGTGGCCGAAATCCGAGGCGGGCGGGGAACTGGCCCGACGGTCGCCCTGCGGGCCGACATCGACGCGCTGCCCATCACGGAGGCCAACGACGTGCCCTACCGCTCCCGCAACGTGGGCGTGATGCACGCCTGCGGCCACGACGTACACACCAGCAGCCTGCTCGGTACAGCAGAAATTCTGATGGGCGTGCAAGACCATTTCTCGGGCTCCGTCCGGCTGCTATTTCAGCCGGGGGAGGAGAAGCTCCCCGGCGGGGCAACGCTGATGATCCGCGACGGGGCGTTGAAAAACCCGGTGCCGGAGGCCATCTTCGGTCAGCACGTTCACCCGCCGCTGGAAGCGGGGAAGGTCGGCTTTCGTCCCGGCATCTACATGGCCAGCACCGACGAGTTGTACCTGACGGTGCGGGGTAGGGGAGGCCACGGCGCGATGCCGCACAACGCCATCGACCCCATCGTAGTGACGGCCCACCTCGTGACCGCTATCCAACAACTCATCAGCCGCAACACCGACCCGACGCTGCCGGCCGTCATCACCTTCGGCCACATCGCCTCCGATGGTGGCGCAACGAACGTCATCCCCAACGCCGTCAGTCTGAAAGGCACGATGCGCACCCTCAACGAAGCTTGGCGCAGAGAGCTTCACCTCCGCCTAGACCAACTCGTTACCGGCATGGCGGCCAGCATGGGGGCTACCGCCGAACTGACCATCGCCAACGGCTACCCCTTCCTGAAAAACGACGAAGCCCTCACCCGCCGCGCCTTCGGGCAGGCTCGCCATTTCCTTGGCGAAGACCGCGTAGTAGAGCTCCCCATCCGAATGACGGGCGAAGATTTCGCCTTCTACACCCACCACCTACCGGCCTGCTTTTACCGCCTCGGCGTTGGCAGTGCGGCGCTGGGCGCGGAGCGCCCGGTGCATACCGATACTTTCGATGTGGATGAGAAGTGCTTGGAGACTGGTAGTGGGTTGATGGCTTGGTTGGCTGTAGGAGGGGAGTAAGGGGGGCGGGGACGCTGGTGCTGGGGGAGGTTTTGGGCTTGGGGACCTTTGGAAGGACAAATCTTTGAAAAAAAACTGGAAAATGGGTACCTTTTGGCTTTGGCGACCACTTTTGACAAAGGAAAGCCATATTTGCCATTATAAGAAAGGGCCTCGAACCAAGTATGTCTATCGTGACTTATTTTGTTTCTTGTTGATGTTTCGGGGCCGTACTAATATTGGTGGGTGTTAGTAGCGTATTCACCCACCACAAAAGACTCCTTAAAACCACATCAATGAAAGAAGCTACGAAAAACGCAAACCTGTCATTGCAAGTTGTGCCTATCAATGAGCAGAACGCTTATCCGATTATTGACGAAGCCATTAGGGTTATTCAGGAATCGGGTACTCATTATGTCGTTCAGCCGTTTTCGACAATAATGCAGGGTGAGTTGTCTCGGCTACTAGAAGTTGTGTTGGAGGCTAAAGATGCAGCATTAGATGCAGGAGCGAACGAATTGATCTTGAATATTCAAATACATTTGAAAAAAGATTCCAGTGTGTCTTTTGGCGAGAAAACGGATAAGTTCTCTGATGAAAACTAACAATATGAACCAGCGCTAAAAATCTATGATGAGAACAAGCACTACTGCTTCAACAGGTAAGGCTTAGAGAGCTGAAAATACTTAGTCGCAACCCCATAACCCTCTGTACTATTTGGCCTGAAGTCGTTCTTCTTGCTTTGCCCTACGGAGCGAGGCCGTTCTGTGGTGGAAATATCCGACGACCTCACAAAGCCTTTAACTTACCTTTGCCCAAGACATAAGTCTTAGTAGGAGACGTTGTACTACTCCTTGAGCTAAGCATGCGGGTACCCTTACACGGCACCTGCGCGCCGTCGCCCTCTTTCTTGTTTTCCCCTTTTACTTTCTACGATGCGTTATTTCCAATTGTTACTACTCTTGATTTTTGCGGTAAGCCTTCAGGCCGACGTGCTCAGCAGCCGTCTGCGCCTGCTGCTGCCGGGGGATGACGCCCCGACGGTGAACGAGCGGCAATACCTCTACCAGCGGGTAAGCCTATTGTTTAATGCGTTGGACGAGGCCAAGGTGGGGCGAAAATCGGTAAAAAAGAAAATCAAAAAAATCAATGCTCGCCTGAAAAGCGACTACCTGCGCACCTACGCCCCAGACGCGCGCCTAGCGGATGCCTTCCGAACCGGCCGCTACAACGACGCAACTGCGGCCCTACTGACCGCCCTGGTCTTCGAGGAGTTTGAAGTAGACTACTACGCCTACGTAAACCACTGGGAAGTCTACCTGATTGCGGACCCCGACCGCCGCGCCGCCGAAGTATACCAGCCCGGCCACCAGAAACACAAAGCCGAAGCGGAAGCCACCTTCCGCAGCAACTACCTAGAGTTGCTGCGCGCCACCCTGCTGGAAGACCTCCCGAGCATGGGCGAAAGCGAGGTGAACAAACTCTTCGAGCGCTACTACTACGCCCCCAGCAAAAAGCTGACCTTCGGCCAGCTAACCGCTTTTATGCAGTTTCGCCGCGCCCAGTCGGCGTACCGCGCAAAAGACTACCCCCTAACGGTAGAACTGCTAGAAACGGCGCTTTCCAAAGAAGACCGCCCCGCCTTCTTGGTGCTCCGCAAGGCCGCCGAACTGCAGATCAAGGCCATCAACCGCCCTGAGGTGGAAGGCGACATCCCGACGCTTTTCCGACAGTGGGCCGAAGCCCCCGACAACCAATACCTCCCCGCCGCCCTGCTGCAACACTTTGACGAGCAGCAACGCTTACTGATCGCCGACGGCCGAATTGGGAAAGCCGCAGACCTTTTGTCTGACTACCTCAGCCGCGCACCTTCGGGCAAAACCACTTGGGCAGAGGAAATGAGCCTCCTCCAGAAATACCGCTTGCTGAACCACCACTTTCTTCAGGGAGACATTAGCAAGGCCCGTCGGCTAGCAGAGGGCCTCTACGCCAACAGCCCAGAAGACGAAAGGGTGAAGTACCTCCTCGGCGAAATCATCATCGACCAGCTGCGGCGCAGCCGCGCCACCGGGCAGGCCTTCACCGATGCCGTAGAAACGGCAGCCAATGACTACCCCTTCATCCGCCAGCAGACGCGCTTCGCAGACCTATTGTTGCGAGAACTCGCCTGGAAAGTCCGCGATGTCTTCGCCGAAGACGACGGCCCCAGAGGAGAAGATGCTCTCCAAGATTTCCGCGACGCACTAGTCGATATCCCCATCAACGAGAACAGCAACATCTGGACCCTCACCGCCTTCATCGCGGCCTCCAACTATTACTTCCGGGAACAGGATTACGGCCGCGCCCGCTTCTACGTAGACGAAGGCCTGAAGTACAACAGCAACGACGAATATTTGCTGCACCGAAGAACATTGCTGGCGCGGTATTGATGCTGCCTAAATGCTTTGGATCATCCAAGAAACACTTTTCCTTTTTACTCCTTTAGCTTTTTCTCACCTTGCCCCTAGCTACTCACATACTCTTCGCTCTACTTGGCATCGTATTGCCGGTATTCCTGTTGGTTACAGGAAACAAGCGGCGGAAGGCCCCTCCCATCCGCTGGACGGAGCAAATGAAGATTGGCCTTTACTACAGCAACGGCCTGTTGCTGTATGGTATGGCGGCGGCGGTAATCCTGACTTGGTGGCTGACGGGCCGTCCGTTGACCGAGATTGGTCTGGGTTGGGGCAACGTACCGTATGACCTGACGGCGGCCCTGCTGCTTGCTGGCTTCCTCCTGCTCTACCTCCTTGATCTCTACCACGAGGCCGGTAGCGAAGAGCACCAGGAAGAAACCCGACGGGAGTTTACCAAGCTTGGCTTTTTGCCCGTAAACGCTACCCAATTTTTGCACTTTCTGTTCTTGGCCGTGGCGGCTGGGGTGGGGGAGGAGATTGTTTACCGTGGCTTCATGGTTACGTACCTGACCGAATTGTTGGGGAGCAGCGGTTGGTGGCTGGCGATCGTTCTGTTGGTACCCGCCCTCGCTTTCGGCGTGGGCCATATTTACCAAGGCTGGAAGGCAGTAGGGAAGATCATCGTGATGGCGGTGCTTTTCGGCTTCTTCTACCTCCGCACCAATACCTTGTGGCCCCTGATGCTGATCCATACCGCAGTGGATGTTTTGGGTGGCTTGCTTAGCTGGTATTTGTTGGGGCGGGAGGAGTGATAGGGGAGCTGTTAGTAATCAGCATTCAGGGTTCAGCCTACCACTATTGTACATACACCTGAATCCTGTAACTTGCAACCTGCAACCTGCAACTTGAACCCTGCAACCATGCCCTTACGCACCCTGCTCATTTGCTGTCTCCTTCATTTGTCTCACCTGCTCTCGGCCCAGCCAGAACCTTGCGGAGACCCACTAGCAATGACGTCTTTCTGCGTAGATGCCTGTGTGATCTGCGACATCGACGGTTTTACTGGGCGCAACGACCTGACGATCCGTGGCCAGTCGGTCGGTAATTTCTGTACCACCTTCAACCACAACATGTCGTTCATCGCCTTCATTGCAGGAACCGAAGACCTGAGTATTGATGTAGAGGTGAGCAACTGTAACTCAGGAACCGTTCTTGGGCTAGAGATCGGGATATTTGAAAGCTTTGACTGCGAGACCTTCGTCCCGATCTCCGACTGTGATACCGACGTGCGCCCCAATACCACCGTCCGGTTTTCCAATAATGTACCCATGGTTGTTGGCCAGCACTACTACCTGATGATGGATGGCTCCAACGGAGACATTTGTGACTGGACTTTTGAGGTTGTAGAAGGCTCTACCGCCGTTGGCGTACTGACTACCTCGGGCGTAGTGTCTGGAATTGAAGAGACCTGCCCCGGCCTGCCCACCCGCTTTGTGACGATGGGAACCGAGGTTGGCGCGGCCCTATTCCGTTGGAGCATCGACGGAACGCTTGCGGCAACGACCAACACTGCGGCGGCAGACCTAACTTTCCCCGCTGATGGCAGCTACGAGGTCTGCGTCACGGCGGGCAATGTTTGCGATGAGGCTCCGCCGAGCTGTACCAACGTCAATGTCCGAACGGTTGGCGCGCTCGTCCTCGACACCTTCATCTGCCGAGACGATGTATTACTCGTTGCGGATACGATGCTCACTACGCCGGGAGACTTCGACTTTACCGTCACCTTACCCAATGGCTGTGACAGTTTGATTGCTGTAAGCTTGGCAGTGTTGGACCAAGCGCAGGAGTTTGTGGATGTGAACCTCTGCGTTGGGGAAGAATTCTTCATCGGTACAACGCCGTATGCCACCACCGGCGTATTTGTTGATACGATCCTGACGGCCTCGGCTTGCGACAGCATCGTTACCCTCGATCTATTTATGATCGAATGCGAAATCCGAGGTACTACCGACTTTGTACAGCCAGAGTGCCGGGGCGAAGCCAACGGCCAGCTCATCTTCTCAGTCGAGAACGGAACCCCGCCTTTTACCTATGATTGGGCGAACATCTTGGACGAAAGCATCGGCGGGACAGGCTCGACGGTATTGCTCAGCAACAACATCATCGCCGGCGTTCCGGCGGGGCGTTACGAGATCAATGTGCGCGACAATTTTGGTAACGACGTAGTCTTCTTTCAGGAAGTAACCGAGCCGAGTGCGCTATTGGCTACTGCTACCCCCGCAGATATTGACGGCTTTAACCTGAGTTGTTTTGGGGGCAATGATGGTAGGGTTGCGGCCTTGGGCGAAGGCGGCGTTGCGCCCTACGACTTTGCTTGGAGCGATGCGCAAACCGGCCCGCTGGCCAGTGCTTTGGCGGCAGGCGTTTACACCGTCAGCATCACCGATGCGAACGGTTGCGTACGAACGGCTACGGCGAATGTTTTGCCGCCGCCGGTACTTGCGCCCAACTTCGTTTTTACCGACCCGAACTGCGATGGTTTGGAAACGGGTATCGTTGAAGTTGCTGCGATTGAGGGCGGAGCGGCCCCTTACTTGATCTCCCTCAACGGCGGCCCGTTTGATACCCTCCGGCGGCTAACGGAACTGAGCGAAGGACCGTATGACCTCATGGTTCGAGACGACAACGGTTGCCTCGCCGACAGTTCTGGAATGCTGACTGCGCCAGATATCCCCGTCATCTTCCCTTGGGGAGAGGTCGTCACCCAGCTTGGCTGCGAAGTGGTGATCCCGACGCGGATCAACAACATTTCGGGAGCGCAAGTAAGCTGGCTAGACCCCACCGAAACCCTTGATTGCGACACCTGTTTGACGCCGACGGCCCTGCCGCTAGACGAGACGCAGTACGTGCTCACGGTCACCTCCGCAGATGGGTGCGCCACCACCGATTCCCTGACCGTGCGAGTGGAGAAATACCGAAATGTATACCAACCAACGGCCTTCTCGCCCAACGATGACGGGGTGAACGACGAGTTTGTATTGGGGCTCGGCAAAGCAGCAATAAGTCTGCGCTCATTGCGCATTTACGACCGCTGGGGCGGGCTGGCCTACGAAGGTACTGACTTGGTACCCAACGAACCCGGCTCAGGTTGGGACGGCGAAATAGATGGCGAACCTGCGCCTATCGGCCATTTCGTTTGGGTCGCCGAAATCGTTTACTTAGACGGTTTTGAGCTTACGCTGCGGGGTGGGGTGATGCTGCTGAAATGATGTTTTTTGGGCGCGGACGCAGGTGCAAGGCCGGTTGGTTGCTCGGCCTTCAGGCCGTGAAGGTTCGCTTCAGCTTTAGCTGAAGCAATTAGTTTTACCCATGCGAGATACAGAAGAAACTCATTTTAGTTTTTTGTTCTGGTGATACTACGTTTCAGTGTGGAAAGTAAAGGGAGGGTAATTCAGATTTTCGCTTTTATCCCCTCTAACTCTCCGAAGGGGAGGACCCAAAGCGACAACCTGAATTACACCCAAGTAAAGTGCTCAGCATGAAAAACACTGCCAGTAACCCATTCGATGAAAGGCTCGGCCTAAAGGCCGACAAACCTTCACGGCCTGAAGACCGGGCAACCAACCAACATTGCACCTGCGCCCGCGCCCAAAATCGTAAAAAAGAGATTGTTTACCATTAAAACTAAGTCCTTTTTTACCCCTTTACTCCCTTTACTCCCTTCATCCTTTACTATCTTGGGCCTAACCCAAAATTTCTACTATGGCTACCCCGAAAATCACTCGTTTTAAAAAGATATTAGTCGCCAACCGTGGCGAAATTGCTATTCGTATCCTTCGGGCAGCCAGTGAGTTGAAGATTAAAACGGTCGCGATTTACACCTACGAAGACCGTTACAGCCTACACCGCTACAAAGCAGATGAGAGCTACCAGATTGGCCCAGACGACGAACCACTGCGCCCCTACATCAATATCCCGGCTATCATAAAACTGGCCAAGGAGAAAAACGTAGACGCCATTCACCCCGGCTACGGCTTCCTCTCGGAGAACGTAGATTTTGCCAGAGCCTGCCTTGAGGCCGGCATCGAATTCGTTGGCCCAGCACCGGAAAGCATGGACCAGCTCGGCGACAAAGTCGCCGCCAAAAACCTCGCTCGCCGCGTCGGTGTTCCGCTCATCCAAGACAGCGACAAAGACATCTCCGACCCCGAAGTTGCGGTTGCCGAAGCCGCCAGAATCGGCTACCCCGTCATCATCAAAGCCGCCTCCGGCGGCGGTGGCCGGGGTATGCGCGTAGTGCGCAACGAAAAAGACCTCCGCGTTGAGGTCGTCGATGCTGCTAGCGAAGCCGAAAAGGCCTTCGGCGACGGCACCATCTTCCTCGAAAAATTCATCGAGAACCCCCGCCACATCGAGGTCCAACTGCTCGGCGACCGCCACGGAAACCTCGTCCACCTCTTCGAGCGCGACTGCTCCGTTCAGCGCCGCTTCCAGAAAGTCGTCGAAGTCGCACCCGCCGCCAACCTAAGCAAAACGGTCAAAGAAAAACTCTACGAATACGCCCTAATGCTAGGCCGAGAAGTAGGCTACTACTGCGCCGGTACGGTCGAGTTCCTCGTAGACCAAGACGACTCGATCTACTTCATCGAGGTCAACCCCCGCATACAAGTAGAACACACGATCACGGAAGAAATCACCGGAATTGACCTCGTCCGGACGCAGTTCCTCGTCACGATGGGCTACCCCCTGCGCCACGAAACGATCTTCATCCGTGAGCAATCCGACATCAAAGCCAACGGCTTCGCCGTTCAGTGCCGCGTAACCACCGAAGACCCCGAAAACGGCTTCAAACCCGACTACGGAACCCTGATCGCCTACCGCTCCGCTTCCGGCATGGGCATCCGCCTCGATGCCGGATCGGCCTTCCCCGGCGCGGTGATCTCGCCTTATTTCGATAGCCTACTCGTGAAGGTGACCAGCTCTGGCCGGACGCTAGAGGGCGCCTCCGATCGCCTCCATCGTGCCCTGCGCGAGTTCCGGGTACGCGGCGTGAAAACCAACGTTGGTTTCCTACTCAACCTCCTCGAAAACGACGACTTCAAGAAGGGCAAAGCTACCGTCCGCTTCATCCCCGACCATCCCGAACTGATGGCCCCAAAGGGCTTCCGCGATCGAGGAACCCGTTTGCTGGCTTACCTCGCCGAAACGATCGTGAACGGCAACCCCGACGTGAAAAACCCGGACAAGACAAAGTCTTTCCTCAAACCACCCGTGCCCGCTTTTGATCGTTTTGCCGAAGTGCCCAAGGGCAGCCGCAACCGCCTGCAAGAACTTGGCCGGGACGGCTTCGTGCAGTGGCTTAAAGACGAAAAGAAAATCCAGTATACCGACACGACCTTCCGCGACGGGCACCAGAGTTTGCTCGCAACCCGGATGCGCCTAGTCGATATGCTCAATGTTGGCCGCAGCTACGCTGCCAACCAGCCCCATGACCTATTCAGTATGGAGGTTTGGGGTGGTGCTACCTTCGATGTAGCGATGCGGTTCCTGAAAGCCGACCCTTGGCGACGGCTGCGGAAGCTTCGCTCCGCGATGCCCAACACCATCTTCCAGATGTTGCTGCGCGGTAGCAACGCCGTAGGCTACAAAGCCTACCCCGACAACCTGATCGTGAAGTTCATCGAAGAAGCCGCGCGCGGTTTCGATCAATACGATGAGAATGGAAATGTGACCGGCCAAACCGGTGGTATCGACCTCTTCCGCATCTTCGACTCCCTAAACTGGGTGAAGAACATGGAAGTGAGCATCAACACCGTCCGCAACAACACCAACAGCCTCGCCGAAGCCTGTATTTGTTACTCGGGAGACATCACGGACACGAAGAAGACGAAGTTTACCCTCGATTACTACACCAAACTGGCCAAACAGCTCGAAGACGCCGGCGCGCACATCCTCTGCATCAAAGACATGGCCGGTTTGCTGAAACCTCTGGCTGCTACGGAGTTGATCCAGGCGCTAAAAGCATCCGTCAACCTACCGATTCACCTGCACACCCACGACACCTCCGGCATCCAGAGCGCAACTTATCTGCGCGCCATCGAAGCGGGCGTTGATGTGGTAGATGTAGCCATCAACCCGCTCTCCGGCCTGACCAGCCAGCCGGGCTACAACTCCGTTGCCGCCATGATGCAGGGCCACGAACGGGAAAACCCCGTTAACCTGCCGCTCCTCAATCAGTACGCGGATTACTGGGAAACGGTACGGACCTACTACTACCCCTTCGAGACCGAGCTGCGGGCCGGAACGGCGACGATCTACGACACGGAGATCCCCGGCGGACAGTACTCCAACCTGCGGCCGCAGGCGCGGGGGCTTGGGCTGGAAGACCAGTTCCCGACCATCCGCAAAAACTACTCCGCCGCCAACGACCTGTTCGGCAATTTGGTGAAGGTGACGCCCTCCAGCAAAGTAGTTGGAGACATGGCGATGTTCATGACGAGCAACGACCTGACGGCAGAGGAAGTCCTTCGCCGAGGCGCGAAGCTAGACTTCCCCGACAGCGTGAAGAACCTCATGCGGGGAGACCTAGGCCAGATCGAAGGCGGCTTCAACGACGAAGTACAGAAGCTTGTTTTGAAAGACGAAAAACCTTATACGGAACGCCCTAACGCACACCTTGACCCCATTGATTGGGACGAAGCCCGCAAGGAATACGCCGATAAGTTTGGTAAGGAACCAGCCGACGACAAGCAACTGCTCAGCTACTTGCTGTACCCCAAAGTCTACGCCGATTACTTCGCGCACGACGAGCTGTACGGGCAGGTGGCGAACCTCCCAACAAACGCTTTCTTCTACGGCTTGAAACCGAACGAAGAAGTCTTGGTACGCCTGAGCGCGGGCAAGACCATCACGGTCAAGTACCTCAACATGACCGAGTCTGATGCGCAGGGCAACCGGCTAGTTTTCTTCAGCCTCAATGGCCAAACACGCAGCGTCACGGTGCAGGACCGGAACTCGGGCAAAGAGGTAGTCCGCAACGTCAAAGCTGCCGGAACTGGCCAAGTTGGTAGCCCACTGATGGGTAACTTGAGCAAAATCCTCGTGAAGGTCGGAGACGACGTCAAGGCCGGCGATCCGCTCTTCGTCATCGAGGCGATGAAGATGGAATCTACCATCACTAGCCCGGTAGACGGAGAGGTGATGGGCATCGCGCTGCGAGAGAAAACGCTGGTAGAGACGGATGATTTGGTGGTAACTGTGGGCTGATTTGGCGCGGGCGCGGGTGCAAGGGTTGGTTAGAGAGGAATCAGGGTTTAGTAATCAGGGTTCAGGTTATCGCTGTCACATTCTTATCACCCTACATCCGACCACCTGACCGCTGAACCCTGTGGGCTATGCACAACGATCGAGCCAACTCCTGAAACAAACAGACTTAAATTCCTCCTGTGAGGAGGGAGGGAGCCTTACCTTCGCTCCCATGACCAAGCCCTTATCCGCCTACCTCTCCGATGGCCCCGCCTTTACCTACGAACTAACCATTCGGGTAAACCGAAAAACCTACACAGAGCGTATTGTTGCCTTTGAGCAAGCCTTCTTAACCTTGGGAGAAGAATACGGTATGTTTGTTGCCGTTCCGTTTAAAGCGGGCATCAACCTGAGTATGGGGCCGTTGCTAGAGAAGTACGGTAATGAGCGCACGATAAGCATCAAACAACGGAAGACCGAACGCCTCCGATTGCTCAATTTTGAAGAGTCTAAGTACTTCCGCAACCGCGTGCGCTACCTCGGGCTAGATGTGCGCGGAGCCGAGTTTGAAGAGGGCATTATGGTAGAACCCATCAACCACGACGATGAGCTAGCGCACCGCGCCGCCCTAAAAATGATGGAGCTCGCCCCCGGCCCCGGAATGGACTACGAAGACCTGATGGACGAGTTTTATTGGGAAGAAGACTTGAGCTTCCGCATCCGTTCGTTCGCCAATATCTGGCAGGAAACGATCACCTCCGGAGGAGGTGACGAGCCAGAAACTACAACGGATAACCGTGCGGTTGCGGAGCGGGTATTGCCGGTCTTCAACGAGTGGTTAGCAAAGCTAGAAGCCTTGGTTAAGGCGGAAAACGGAAGCTTGAAAAGCATTTGAGACCTAGCTGGTTTCCTTAAAAGTCCCGCTCTGCCGAGCCGAGGCTTGGAGTGAGGTTGCAGATAATGGGTTGCTGCCGCTAAACAAGGCGATCTACGTCACCTACAGCAGTTGAGTTCTGCCCAGCGAAAACCCCACCATACTGCGCTACCCCAAACAGCACGCCGGAGAACAGCAGATTGGCCAGCAAACTGTTGAGCAAAAACGGAAGCCCTGCGGTGTAGGCCGCAATTAGGCCTGCGCCAGACTTGGGGTACATCATCCCCGATACCCAAACCCCGAAGTTGGTAACCAAGAAGAAAACCAACGTTGCACCTGCGGCCGCGCCACCAACTCGTAACCAGGAGAACTTCGTGTTGCGCAGCAATCCCATTCCCAAAACGGTCATCAAGATGATCGCGCCGGTGGTCCAGTAGTTCATGCCCCAGTAAAAACCCTCGTAGTATTCGGCGTAGAGGGTGTTGTTGAGGGCCAAATCACTAAGGTAAAAAGCAACGACGGGCACAATGATGGCTAACCAACGCTTGGGCAACGCTGCGGCTCCGAACAGGGCCATCGCTCCGACGGGCACGAAGTTGGGCCAGTGGGGTAGAAGGCGGCTGCCTGCGGCTATTAGGATTAGGCCTAGGGTTAGTAGGATGTTTTTGGGGGGGTTGGATGTTGACATGGAGGTTGGCTTTTCTGGGGGCTAAGATAGAACACAGAGAGCACAAAGGACCGAACGTAACGGCAGTAGCCTGATTGCTGAACCCTGAACGCTACAATTATGTACCCGTGTTGTTTTCCGCTATCTTCCCGCTTTTAAAAGCCCTCACCGGAGGTAGTGTGCCGGTTATGAGATGGGCTTGTTTTAGTTGATTTAGCAAAACTCGAATTGTAGTGAAAAACCAAACTCCCACCCGGGCAGCCTATGCTCTTTTGTCATTGCCCGCCACCGCGATGGGCTTTGCCCTTTGTGTTCAGATTGCAGCCTTGAGCTGGATATTGAATACCAAATACGGACTTAACCTAGAGGAAATCGGCTACGTTTGGCTGGCCGGCCCGTTGGCCGGCATCTTGGGTCAGGTGATCGTTGGGGCTATTTCAGACAACGTCTGGTTTATGGGCGGGCGGCGCAGGCCGTTTATTGTTATTGGCGGCGTAATTGCGGCGTTGATGATTTTAGCCTTGCCCAACTTGGGCGTGATCGGTACGGCGCTTGGTGTGGAGAGCATCATCGGTATCGCCATCGCGGTAGCGCTTACGCTGGACTTGGCGATCAACGTTAGTTTCAATCCGGCCCGCTCCATCATCGCCGACGTAACGCCAGGAGGCGAGGCCCGAACGAAGGGCTACACTTGGATGCAGACCATATCCGGCTTCTTTGGCGTGATGGCTTACTTGATTGGGGCCTTCGTGAGCAACTATTTCCTGATCTATACGGGCGCGGTTATCGTCTTCATTTTCTCGGTCTTTCCGGCCTTCTTTATCACCGAGCCTCGAGAATTGGACGGGGAAAGCCTTGATGACGGCGTTGCTACCGCCGCCGACATTGGCGTAGACGCTATTGATGCGCACGCAACGGACAACGCCGTCCCGATTGGAGGGACCAACTGGCCCGCTTTTCTGAAAATCTGCTTAGCCCACGCTTTCACTTGGGTTGGGGTACAGACGATGTTCATCTATACCTTCGGCTACATCAAGGAAGTCATCATGGGCTACGACTCCAACGCTGCGCTCTCCGAAATACAGAACAACGAGATCGGTTTTACCATCGGCGTAGCCTTCGCCATCCTGAATACCGTTGGCTTTCTGTTGCCCGCGCTGGTGTTGGAGCCCATCGCGGAAAAAATAGGCCGGGTACGGACGCATACGCTGGCCATCGCAGTGAGTGCCATCGGCTACTTGATGATCGTTTATTTGGGGCAAACCGTGACGTCTTTCTTCATCCTCATGGCCGTAGTTGGGGTGGGGTGGGCGGCCATCGTGAGCTTGCCCTTCGCCATCATGTCTGAGGTAGTCGACCAGCGCAAAATGGGGCTGATGATGGGGCTGTTCAACCTCTCCGTCGTATTGCCGCAAATCGTAGCTTCTAACCTCGGGGGCTACATCGAACACGCCGCAGACAAGTCGTTGATCTTCTGGATTGCGGCAGGGACGTTGGGCGTTTCGGCGGCGCTTTGGTTGTTGGTGAAGGAAGAGGGGAGTCTTGTTGCCTCGTAGTCTCTGGTGGTCTTGTAATCGCTGCTTTGCTCGTGTGGGAGACTAAAAAGACCACCAAACTACCAGGCTAAAACCCTGCCTCAACCTCAAAACTAACCTCCTCCTTCGTGTGCGGATGCACGAAGCTGATCGATTCCGCATGCAGGTGGAGCCGGTTGGCAGACTGGCCGTAGAGATCATCCCCGACGATGGGGACGTTGAGACCGTGGGGGTGGGCGCAGTGGACGCGGAGCTGGTGGGTCCGGCCGGTGACTGGCCAGAGGTGAACGCGGGTTTGGCCGTTGGCGCGGCCAACGACTTTCCAGTGGGTTCGGGAGGTTTTGCCGTGCTCGTGGCAGACGATCTGGCGGGGGCGGTCTTCGATGTCGCCGCGCAGCGGCAAGTCGATGGTGCCTTCGTCTGCGGCAACTTCGCCTTCCAGTAGGGCGACGTAGCGTTTCTTGACCGACCGCTTGAAGAACTGGTGTTGGAGCAGCTTGTGGGTCTCTTTGGTTTTGGTGAGCAGTAGCAGGCCGGAGGTGCTCATGTCTAGCCGGTGAACGATGAGGGGGCCGGTAGCGTCTGGGTATTTTTTCTTGATGCGGAGGTAGACGGAGTCTTCAATGTTGCGGCCGGGAACGGAGAGGAACTCGTGGGGTTTGTTGACAACCAATAGGTGCTCGTCTTCAAAAACGATGGGTAGTTTTTTGCCTTCCGCTGGGTTTTTGAGCATCGGGTTGGGGTCTACATTTAGGCCCCGGAGCATGTGGCCGAGGATGGGCTCGCACTTGCCCCGGCAGGCGGGGTAGAAGTGGCCGTGTTTACGGATTTCTGAGCGGGGCGATTGGCCCCACCAGAACTCAGCCATCGCTACGGGTTTGTAGCCGTGGAGGTAGGCGAACTGAAGGAGTTTGGGGGCGGCGCACTCGCCCGCTCCGGCGGGCGGGGTTTTGAAGATGGTGTCTTTGAAGATGTCGGTCAGGTCACGGACTTCGCCGTTGGCGTCCAAGAAGCGGTACTTGGCGAAGATGCGGTGCTGGAGGTCGTTAGACATCGTTTTGCGGAGGGCCTTGAGGCGAGCGATTTCGTTGGTGATGACGGCCAGTTGGGCAGCGGCGGTTTCGAGGCGTTTGTCCCAAGCTTTGATGAGGTCTTTGAGGGCGAAGTGGCGGCCGACGGATACGCGGGCGAGGTGTTCGTTTAGGGCGGCGAACTCCGCTTCGGGCATGGTTTGCTGGGCGGCTTCGCGTTGGCGTTTTCGGTCTTGCTTTGCGGCTTTGAAGTCGGCTTTTTCCTTTGCTATTTCATCCTTCGCTTGCACCTGCGCGCGCGCCAGATTGTCCTTCGCCTCTGCTAGCTCAGGAGACTGCTCTAATGCCTTAAGTTTGAGGCTGACGGCATGGATTTCCTGCTCTCCCTTCTTGTAAAAACCCTCAGCCAGCAGGATGTCGAACACCGGCGGAACGAAGCCGGGCAGGTGGTTGGAATCGGCCAATTTGCCGGAGTACGCCGCCAAATAACCGAGGTCTCCCGCTTCATTTTCTACCACCATAACGCCAAACATCTTGCCCTTCGCCCCAACGCTTACCTGACCGCCCTGACCAAAATCGTGCTGCCAATCGGTTTGCGTTTGGAGGTGTTCTTGCAGGTCTGCCGCCGCCGCAAGGGCCAGAGGGTGGGGGACGTAGTGGAACGGGAACGTGAAGCGCGTGGGCGCGGACGCAGGTGCAAGGAGGGGATGAAAAAAATTGTTGAAAGCTGTTGGCATTGGGCGCAAAGGTCGGCATTCTCCAGCTGGATGAGGGCTTCTGGCCCGATTTGTTGACGGGCCAGAAGTTAGAAAGACTGAGTTGGTATTTTGCCAAGGCTGCCGCCTTGGGAGGTTCGCGCCGGAGGCCTACGGGATATACATAAGTTTACGAAAACAGTTAGGCCCGTAATTTTACACCTCCGATGAACTCTGCCGCCCAACTCGACAGGCGAACTTTTTCGCCACGTAAAGAACTCGTAATTCCTAGGGTACAAGATGGTTTGTATAGGACTAAATATGTACCTCGTACTGTGAGCGAAAAAGAATTCGACTGGCGAGTTACCACGAAACTCGCCAGTCGAGCA
>CALEDI010000101.1 GCA_937949535.1 uncultured Lewinella sp.
GGAGCGGTTAAAGATGGTTGATCCCCATGCCTTTAACCTTTCCTCGCACCTGCGGCCGCGCCCTAAAACCTGATGTTTGAACGAACTTACTTCACGATCTTAAACGTCCGCTTTTTCCCGTCCGCAACCAAGGTCAGTTGGTAGCTGCCCGCAGGCAAAGCCTCGGTATTTACCCGGCTAAAGCCGTTGAGCCCAGCAGATAGGGAAACAAGCTGGCCAAGCGCATTGGTAAGCGTCGCGCTGTAATCCGTCAGGTCGGTCTGGATTTCCAACCAGTTACCCACGGGGTTCGGCCCAACACTGACCGGAGCGGTAAGCGGCTCTTCGGTACCCACAGGAATGCGGCGGACGATGTCTGCGGCCAGCGCATCAACGTAGAAGCCGTCGTCCGTAACGCCACCGTCGCTGCGCAGTTCAAAGCGGATCATTATCGTTTCCCCGATGTAGTCGCTCAGGCTGATTTCTTCCAACACCCACTCCGGTTGAATGCCATCGTAGACCGGTTCTCCCGGCGTGATGTGGTTCTGCGTGCCCGGCCGGGTACGGCTGCCACACTGCGGGATCCAGTTCGTTCCACCGTCGGTAGAGACCTCCAGCTGCACCTGGTCGTAGTCGGCCTCGATGGCCCATTTGGCGTAGAAACTGAGGCTAGCAGAAACAACGTTTGCCTCGGTAAGGTCGATGCTTTCGTTAAGGAGAAGGACACTGTTGGCGCGGTTTCGGTATTCGCCCTGCGGTGAATCCGTGATGGATGCACTCGGGGAGCCGGGGTAAAACTCGGAAGTAGTAAGGCCCCAGCCGTTCGTCGTCCAAGCGGCAATGTCTTCGGCTTCGTTGGTGAAGATGCTCTCTGCTTGGCCGTAGATTTTCGTGATCCGTTGGCTGCTGGTGAAGTTGCCGTTGTCCAGCACCAGATCAAAGATTATTTCGTTGCCCGATTCGGTGGTTTCACTCAGGGTAATAGCTACATCTCCTACCACCACTTCTCCTTGGTTGAGGGTGTGCGTATTGCTTGGCCCCACGGCAGCGATGTTGTCTGATGCTGGCACGATGCGCACCGTAAAATCTCCATCGACGAAGCCAAGACGGGTAAGGTTGTAGCTTATCGGGAAGTTGCGTGTATTGAACCGGCTGGCCGAGGTTTCTTCGATTTGTCCGAAGCGGTTTACGGCGTGGGCTGCGGTCATGTTGTGTACCAACATTTCTTGGCTGATGCTTTCTACTTGGCTTTCGGCTGGCCAGAAAGCTGGGCCGATTTCGGGCGTCATGGCAAATATCTTTTCGCGGGTGCCTCCGTCTACGGTTTCTAGGTAACCGTACATGAAGTCGTCGCTGTCTCCGCTGGCGGGGTATAAGCCAGCCGAGAGGATGTTGGCGTAGTTGTTGTCTCGGACCATCGCGCCAGAGAGTTGCTCGAAGTAGCCGTTGTCTGGGGTGTACGTTTCTACTTCGTAACCGAAGGGGTAAAGCAGAAGCCCCCCCGAGGTGTGGTTGTTTAGCGCGATGGTGAAGTTGTGGGTTTCGACGAAATGGCGCATCGCGCGGGTTTCGGGTTCGCTGAAGGCCTCGGTTCCGGGGTAAGTCTGGCCGCCTTGGTCTTCAGAGACGCCGGTGGTGTTCCAGATCGGTGTGCCGTCGGGTTGGATGTAGTCGTAGTTGCGGTTGAGGTCTACGCCGTAGCCGCCCCGGCGGTTCTTGCGCCAGAAGCCACCGCCGTTGGGGTTGGTTTCTTCGTTGTAGAGGTAGCCGTCGGGGTTTACGCAGGGGATGAAGTATAGTTCGGTGTTGTCTACGATGCTGCGTACTTCTTCGTTGGTGGTATAGTTCTCGATGAGGTACCACATGAAGAAGATGAGTTGTTGCATGGAGGCGGGCTCGCGGGCGTGGTGTAGGGCGTCGTAGAGGACTTCCGGCTCGCTGTCGTCGGTGATGTTGGGCTCATCAGATATTTTGACCCATTGTTGGTAACGGCCTTCTGCGGTTTTGAAGTTGTCGGGGTCTGCGGGGTCGATATTGTCGGCCCGTTCGGTGATGATGTCGATGTTGTTGGCTTGGCAGTAGGCGTACATCTCGTCTAGTTCGGCCAGCATTTCGGAATAGGTCAGGAAGCCGCCCATTGAGCCGCCGTTGTAGTTGGCGGGGGAGGTGATTTCTGGGGCGGAAGCGCCCTCGTCGCATTCGGCGTTTTTTTCCTGTGCTGCGCCAATGTAGACGGGGCTGGCTGGGTTGTTTTGGTCTACATAGAACTTGTCGACGTCTTTGATCGTAAGTTCGTACTCTAAGCCAGCTTCTCGGACTTTTGCCAGCTCTGCGGCCGAAAAGTCGGACTCGTAGGAGTATCCCTTTTTGTGCTGGCCGTGGTCTAGGTCTACGCCAAGTTGTGCGAGGCGCTCCAGCTGGGCGGCGTCGGAATAATAGATTTTGGCCCTATGGAAGCCCTCCGTCTGGGCGGCAAGGCTAAAGGAGGCAAAGGTTAGAGTACAAAGTAGCAGGATCAGTCTCATTTGGTGGTATTTTTTACGAAGGTACGACGAGAGGGGGGGATAGGCTTGCTGGGTGGAGTGCCTCCGGCCTACGGGATATACATAAGTTGACATGGCCACAAACCCCCACCCCCAGCCCCTACCCCATCGGGGAGGGGAGTAAAACCGCTGCGGCTGCCGCCTTCGCTAAATCGTTGGCAACTGCTATTTTTATCATTTAGAGACGAACTTGGGTAGTTACGACCAACTTTGCCTCAAAAACGCATTGCGTTTTCACAAGTCCCTCCCCCGTGGGGAGGGAT
>CALEDI010000102.1 GCA_937949535.1 uncultured Lewinella sp.
CGCGCCGCGTTCTGGGACCAGCAAATCAACCCCCTAACCGAAATCGAACTCGGCCTAGGCGGCGTTAATGAAACCACCTACCGGGGCCTTTTCCCCAGCTACGACCAGCGTGAAAAACTGGTCGAAGCCGTCCGCGACGCAACGGTAGACCCCGCCGAATTTCAGGCCATCCTAGACGGCAAATACGCCGATACCATCGCGCGGATCAAAGCAATTCTCCTCCGCCCAGAGTTTGAGCGCAAGACCCTCCGCATCAAGGAAGACTACCGCAACCAGGTGCTAGAATGGTGCAAAATACTGGGCCAAGAAGGCGTCGGTGCCATCGCTTTTGCCAAAGAATACGGCGGTGAAGACGACATGGGGGCCTACGCCGCCGCCTTCGAAACCATCTCTTACCACGACCTGAGCATGACCATCAAGTTTGGCGTCCAGTTCGGTCTGTGGGGCGGCGCAATCGCTAACCTCGGCACCAAACGCCACCACGATAAATACCTGCACGCCACCGGCACGCTGGAGCTGCCGGGCTGCTTCGCGATGACGGAAACCGGCCACGGCTCCAATGTGCGCGGCTTGGAAACCACGGCGGTCTACGACCACGAAAAGAAAGAACTCATCGTGCATACCCCCAACGTGGGCGCAGGCAAGGAATACATCGGCAACGCCATGCACAGCCGCATGGCGGCGGTCTTTTGCCAACTGATCGTTGATGGCGAAAGCAAGGGCGTCCACGCCGTGGCCGTCCCGATCCGTGACGAAAACCACAACACTTTGCCCGGTGTCCGGGTAGAAGACAACGGCTACAAACTGGGCCTCAACGGCGTAGACAACGGCCGCCTTTGGTTTACCCGCGTCCGCGTTCCGGCCGAGAACTTGCTGGACAAATTCGGCGGCATCAACGCCGCCGGCGCGTACGAAAGCGAGATCGAGAACCCCAGCCGCCGCTTCTTCACGATGCTGGGCACCTTGGTGGGTGGCCGCGTCTGCGTGCCCCGCGCGGGGATGAGCGCGGCGAAGTCGGCCCTCGCCATCGCGGTCCGCTACGGGCTGCGCCGCCGCCAGTTTGCGGCCGATCCGCTGAAGGCCGAGACCATCATCATGGACTACCCCAACCAGCAACGCCGCCTGATTCCGCTGGTGGCCAAGGCCTACGCCGTGCAGTTTGGGCTAGACTACCTGCTGGAACGCTACGTTCACCGCTCCGAAGAAGACATGCGCGAGATCGAGGCGATGGCCGCCGGACTGAAATCTTACGCCACCTGGTTCGCCACCGCCGCCATCCAGGAATGCCGCGAAGCGACGGGCGGCAAGGGCTACCTCGCCGAAAACCGCTTCGCCGACCTCAAGGCCGATACCGACATCTTCACCACCTTCGAGGGCGACAATAATGTGCTGATGCAACTGGTAGCGAAGTCGTTGCTGACGGAGTTCAGCAAGTCGTTCAAGGAAGACGGCAACTTCGCGATGCTGAAGTTCATCAGCCGCCGCATGACGACGATCGTGACGGAGCAAAACCCCTACGCCATCCGCCAAACGGACCGGGAACACCTGACCTCCCGCGACTTCTACCAGCAAGCGTTCGACTTCCGCGCGCGCCGCCTCACCAGCACGCTGGCGCAACGCCTGCGGGCCTACGTGAAGGGCGGTAAATCGTCTCACGAAGCCAGTTTGCTTTGCCAAACGCACATGATCGCGGCGGCCGAAGCCTACGTTGAGGCGCTGTGCTTGGAGCACAGCCTCAAGCGCGTGGATGCGCTGGAAAACGGCCCCGCGAAGAACGTCCTCAAGAAAACCATCCAGCTTTACGCCCTCCACACCATCGAGGGCCACGCGGGCTGGTACCTGGAGAGCGACTACATCGCGGGCAACAAATCCAAGGCCATCCGCAAGGCGGTCGATGTGCTCTGCGCCGAGCTTCGGTACGAGGTCGGGGCGCTGGTGAATGGATTCGGTATTCCGGATGCGTTGCTGGGCGCGCCGATTGCGCTGTAGGTTGGGCTTGTTGCAAGGTTGGTGGCTGGTTTCTGTTAAAGCGGTAGCCTGAATGCTGATTCCTGATGGCTGAATGCTAACTATTAGGCGCGGCCGCGGGTGCAAGGGGGAGGTTTTTGGGGGGTGGGGTTTAGGGGAGGGCGGCGAGACCATGTGGTGGTCAGCGACCATACTTTCTTTAAAGGAGAAACCGGCAAAGGTAATTTTAAAAAAAAGCGTTACCTTTTGGCTTCGGAAGGCACACATCGTGGAGAATGGAGAACCGTTGATGTTTGGCTTTGGTAGGAGGCTGTGGTTTTTCTTGTTTGTTGGGCGTAACTAAAAACCGCAAACTATGATTCTATATTAATTTAAGATCGTAAGTTCGCGTTTAAAATAATTAGGAAAAGTCAAATTAAAAAAATGGATGTATCTGCTTTGAATATCGAAGATTTAGATGATGACCAGTTAGAGCCATATTTTAAGGAATCAGTAATAATATTTGATTCATCTGCATTGTTGGAAATATATAGCTATCCTAAAGAGACAAGAGAAGAATTATATAAAAGTATCTTCAATCTACTAGAGGGGAGATTGTGGCTTCCATCGCATGTGATATATGAGTATAGAAAGAATAAAAGTCATGTTATAACTAAACCCATAAGTTCATATAAATCGCTTACTCATCCAAGTAGTAACAAGAGCGATGATGGTTATGTAAAGAAGATTGATAATAGTGTACGTGATATTGACAGATGTATCAACAAAGATATTGAGGGCCAATTTAAATCTCTAATTGAATTCACAAAAAGTGCTGATAAGCATCCATTTATTGAGGATAGTATCCATAATAAGTTTAGAATCGTATTGGATGATTTCAAAAAAGAAGTTGCCAGTCTAAAAGATGGGCTAAAGGAATATATAGAGGAGCTTGAGAAATTTAAAGAAGTTCAAGAAAAGGCTATCAATCAAACTTTGATGGATGATGATCTAGAAAAGTACATCCTTGATAAGTTTGTCGCGGGGCAAAAATTTACTTTCGATCAGTTGATCTCAATTGCTGCAGAAGGGAAATTTAGATATGAAGAGAAAATACCTCCAGGTTACGAAGATAAATCAGAGAAAATTGGTCTTCAAAAATACGGAGATCTAATTATCTGGAAAGAAATTTTAGCGTACTCTAAATTAACTCAAAAGGATGTAATATTCGTTACAAATGATTCTAAGGATGATTGGTGGGAGTTTGAAAGAAAGTCAAAGTCAACTGTCCCTAGATATGAGTTGTTAAAAGAGTTCAGAGATATTACTGAAAGAAATATTTTAATGTATCGCCCTGATAAGTTCTATTATTTAGCGAAGAAAAACTTACAAGCAGAAATTACTGAGGGTGCTTTGGAGTCGATTTCTGAATCTCAATTGAGCGGTAATCGCTCTATGAGAGAAGAGTATATTGAAGGGCGCAGTTTATTCCTGTCCCAGCCTAAAGAATTTATTTTGCAAGGTTTTTCAGCATGATATTCCAGCGTTTGGATAGTACCGCGCCGCGCAAACAGTAAAGTTTTTCAACGGTATTAACGTCCCAAAATGTGGAGGT
>CALEDI010000103.1 GCA_937949535.1 uncultured Lewinella sp.
CAAACCGCTATACATTGACGCTGATTAAGTGGCCCTTACGCTAAAACGCGTAGCGTTTTCACAAGTCCCTCCCCCGTGGGGAGGGATTTAGGGAGGGGGTTTTAGTCGATGTATAGCGGTTTGCACCGGCGGATAATAGAAGGAGCCTAAAAAATCACTTCCTCCCCATCCAAAAACAACCTAGGCACCTGCGCCTGCTCTACCCCCTCCATCAGGAGGCTGTTGAGGGCCATCTGGTAAGCAAACGGAATGTCATCGGGCGTTTCCGCAAGGCCCAGATAGAAGCCGCCCGCGAAGGTGATCGCCGCATCGTCTGGGATTTCATCGGCCATCCCGATCGCGTAAATTCCGTTCTTAGAAATGGCTTTGGCCTGTTCGGTGCTATCGCAGGCGTTGAGCACTACGGCTTTGATGTCGAAGCGCATTTTGAGCAACCGAAACATATTCTCTAGCGCCAGGCCAGTGACTACTTTGGGGTTCCGCTCGCGGTCTTCGAGTACGATGCCCGCGAGGTTGTCTTCGTCTGTCGTCCCTACGCCGTGGCCCGCGAAGTGGATGTACGTTGGGCGTTCGTCTAAAATTGTTTTCGTGAGGGTGTCTGGCCGCTGCTCAAACTTTAGTTCCAGTTTGAAGTTGTCCACCTTATCGTCTAGGTGCGTTCTGATCTTTACGAACTCTTCGTTGAGCTTCAATTTGCCCATCCCGCGCGGGTCGGATGCAAGGAAGAGTATGCCGGGCTTTTCAACAGGCTTTTCATTTGGCGCGGGGATGCGGACGGGGTCTTCCTCAACTTCAACGGGCTGGGCCTCAACGTGGGTAATGCCGAACATACGGGTAAAAATACCGATGCTTTTCCGGAGTTTAGCTTTCTGCCGGAGGGTGAATTCGGGGGAGGCGGTTCCGTCCATTTCGTCGGTTTCAATACCGGTCAGGGACCCGATCATCATGTTCAGGTGTTGGTCGTAGCGTTCGTCGTCTCCTTGGCGTTTAGGGTGGGTGGAGAGCCCATCGAGTGCTGCTCGGAATCTTCCGGCGTTGACCAAGTCGGTGATCTTTGTTTGCATGCTTCTTGGTTGGGGTTACACGAGCCCATCTTTTTCGAGGGCTTTGCGCAGGTTATCGAGTACGCCATTAACGAACTCTCGACTCTTGTCTGTAGAGTAGGTTTTGGAGATGTCGACGTATTCGTTCATGGTTACCTCGGGGGCGATTTTGGGGAACTGTAGGAACTCTCCCATGGCCATCTTGATGAGGATCATGTCGATGATGGCAACGCGGTCGGCGTCCCAGTTTTGGAGGACGGTTTTGATGCGGGTGAGGAGTTGCTCGTCTGCATCAACGACGAACTTCAACAGCGGTCTTCCGAAATCAACGATTGCCTCGCTTTGGGCTTCGTAGGTAGCGTAGAAGTTCTGCTCCAGCGGAGCAGCCTTGATGGTTTTCTTGATCGCACCAACCACGAGGCTTTTGTCTTCCTTCCAGAGTGGGAAGTGGTCTTCGATCATGTTGAGGAAAAGCTCGTGGCCCTGGAGCCATTTGTAGAGCTTCAGTAGGAGCGCGATGGTTGGCTCGCGCCCCATGTCGTCGTCGGAGAGGTAGTTTTTGAAGTCTACCGTCTGGACAAACTCCCGGTATAGGGACTGTACCTGATCCGCATCTACCATCCGGCGTACGCCGTACTCGTCGTATTTGCGGGAGAGTTCGGTATTGTCTGAAAGAGACCGTACGGAGGGGTTGTCGGCAAGGATGGCCTTAAAGGTCTTGTCTTCTGCCGTAGGGCGCAGCTTAGCGCGCCGTGTGGCTACGTCGTGCTTGCTGTATTCACACACCCGTTGCAGGATAAGTAGGTTAAGCAGGTAGAGCTGGAAAGATGTACGGACAAAGCCCATCAGCAGCGAATCATACGCTTTAGAACTGACGAATTCTTGCCGCTGACCTGCGTAAAGGACCTGCATGATTTTGATGCGAACGTTGCGGCGACTGAGCATAGAAGAGCGAGTTTTCAATGGAGACTTCGTGCATTAGGCACGAACTCAGGGGCAAAGCAACGAAAAAAAAAGAGATCGAGGATTAGAATTTGAAAATTAGGGTTCAGGAATTAGGGTTCAGCGTTCAGGAATCAAGCTGCCGCTGTTACATTGAGCCGCCTGAATGCTGAACGCTGATTACTGAATACTACTTCCTGAGCGCTGATTCCCGAACGCTACTTCACCTCCGTCATCTCCCCAAAAGCAGGCAGCTTGGTGTGGTGCCATTTCCGGAGGATGACGCCGTCTTTCATGAGTACTACGCCGGGGTTGGAGCGGATGATGGTCTTGAGCATGATGTCGTCTCCGTACCAGAAAGGGTAGGAGATGCCGACGGTTTTGGCGAAGTCGGCTACGGTTGCTTCGTCGTTGAATTTGGTGAGGGCGGCCACTTTGTGGCCGGCGGCGAGGGCGTCGGCCATGACGGGCTTGATGTCTTCGGTCCAGTCGGCTACATAGCCGGGCTTCCAGTTGCCTTTGTCGCCTTTGAGTTTGAAGGCGACGACGAGGAAGGTGTAGCCCTTGTCTTCTAGCAAGCCGGGGATGGGGTCATCTCCGGTGGCGTCTTGCATCTCGAAGTCGCTGATCTTGGTGGGCTCGATGGCGGGCTCTGAAACTAGCTGGTTGTACTCCCACTCGCTTTCGGGGTAGTCTTTGTAAACCTTCAAAAAATCATCAGTGGTCAGTTCTTTGACCGCGCCGTCGGTTTTATTGACCATCTTGTAACCCAAGGTGGTAACGGAGGCTTGGGCGTCCATTTCGGCTTGCTTTACGCTAGCTACGTCGGTGTTTTCCTTGAAGGGGCGGAAGTCTTGGCCGGGGATGTTCCAGACGTAGTTGCTCATGCAGTAAACCAAGGTGCCTACGGTTAGGATGCCGATTGCGAGGGCGCGGGCCGCAGGTGCTTTGATCGTTTTAAGGAAAAAGGCTCCTAGGCCGAAGGCAATGGCTGTAACGAAAGGAATCACCGACCCCATTAGCAAACCCGCAGGGGCAGTAAGCACCGCCGAAGAAATGGCCGTCTCTTTGCTGTCCATCTGGTGCATCTTCTTGCTGGCGAAGACGAAGATGAAGGCCGGTACCATCAGCGCAACGTCTTTAAGGAAGCTGGTGAAGGGCTCTAGCTTGACGAAATCACCGAAGCACCCACAGTCGGTCACTTTCATATTGGTCTCCGCAAACGGCCCCCACTCGCTGAAGGCAAAGAAGTTTACGCCAGAGGGTACGTAGCCCGTCAGGAACGTAAAGCCGGTAAGTACGGTAAAGAAGATCACGATGATGAAGAACAGCCAACTGGTCAGCTTAGGCCGGAAACCAATGATGAGCGCGAGCCCTAGAATGATCTCCAACACAATCATGAAGACCGAAAAACCAACGGCGTACTCTGCTAAAAACGGAAACATGGGAGCTAAGAAGCTCAGCGCAGAGTCGGCAAACGTCGCTTCAAATTCAGCGAAGTATTGCTCCATTTTGTAGGCCGTTCCGAGGGGGTCAACGGCCTTCACGTAGCCGGAGAACAGGAACAATGCGCTGGTCCAGTTCTGGAGAAAGCTCAGCAACAGGCTGTCTTTATACTTCAACCAGAAGTAAGTAACGCCGGTGAGCGAAATTGCGGCGAGGGTAATGATGAGGAGGATGTCGGTCAGCGTCATAGTAAAATACCTTTTCTGTTGGGAAGTACGAAGGTACTACGCGTGAGGTAATGGGTGGTTTACTTCGGCCTGTCAATGGGGTGTTAAGAAGGAATAATCGATTGCGGACGCTTCAGTTATAGGGGGAATCAAGCCTGCAATAGGCTACCGCTATTCCTATGAGGCAGTCCTTATTGAACCGATGTTCCTAAAAGGCTAAGCAACCAAGGCTTTTCGGTGCAGGGGTCGGTGTTGCTGATCCGCTCGCTGAGCAAGGCTTGGGCTTTTTTGTCTCCGGGGCTTAGGCGGATGATTGCGTTGGCGAGTTGGAAGATGTTGCGGTAGTTCTGGAGGTGGTAGCCTACGCGCTTGCGGCGGGTAAGGAGCTTGCGGGTACTGCTGATGTGGGAGTGCAGTAGGGTATAGCTGTCTTGTTTGAAGTAAATCTTGAGTTGCATCACCCGCGCGGTGAGGTGATGGATGAAATCTTTGAAGTCGGCTTGTTGCAAGTAAAACAAAGCGTCGCCGTCTTGGCCGGTTGCTAGGGCTAGGCGAGCACGACCTAGGGCAAGTACTTCTCCGCCGCCTTTTTCGGGGAGGTCTCCTTGGTGGTTGTCCAGGAACTTGGCCGCCCATTCTACTTCCTTGAGGCGTATGGCTAGGCCAAGGATGTTGTTGAAGGCGAAGATGCTCAGCCGGCCTCGGTCGTGCAGCAAACCGAGTTGCAGGCCGAGTTTGTAGAGTACAAAGGTTGCCTCAATGGCGGGTTCTGAGCCAGTGTTTGCTCGCCGAAGGCCATAGTTGATGACCATCAGGAGGAGGTTCCTCCGGTCGTCGGTTGGGAGAAGGTGATGAATATCTACTAGGCGATTGGTGACTTGGGTGAAGGCCGTTTCGGCCTTGGTTGGTTCGTCTAGTTGTAGGCGAGCTACGAGGTAGAAGAGGTAAATGAAGGGGTCGTCTCGGAAGGGCTTACGGGCTGCGGCCTCCATGATGTGGCCGAAACGGGGTATTTCGTAGTTGTCGTTTGTTTTGTGCAGCCGCTGGTGGGCGATGGTCATGCAGGCTTGCCGGAGGCGTAGGGCAATGATGTATTTTTCGAGTTTGTGCTCGGGGGTGAGGTAATCTACTTTGCCGCCTCGGGAGGCGGCGAGGTCGAGGTCGTACTGGTCTACGGCAAATTGGTATTCGAGGTGAAGCCGGTCGGTTCCTTCGATGTGGCTTGGGCGGTAGCGTTTGAGGCGGGTGCGGCGGTGATCGTCGAGGTCGCGCTCGCGGTAGGCCTTCATCAGGAAGGCATTGGGGGCGTTATCGTCTTGGTGGAAGGTATCCCAGGCTAAGAATGCTTCTAGGCGCTTGAGGAGTTGGTGCTCTAGTTGGCGGTGCTTGGCAGCGTCGAAGGCAGGAGCATCGGGATAAACCAAAGCGAACTCGGTTTCTGGGGCGGGTAATTCTTCATGTTCACGACGAACTTGAAAGAGCGCACGGCAGTCTGCCCGGCGGTTGTGCAGGTCGGCTTTAAGCCATAAGGTGACGCGCTTTGCCTCGGCTTTACTTAAATTGTGGATGATCTGCTGTAGAAGGGACAATGCTTTGTATTTTTACTTTCAACAATAGTACTGTTTTTTTTGCTAGAAACGTGCTTTAAAAATGACTTTGCATCCTGCGTCAGCGCCAAATGGCTTCAACAAATGACTTTTAATGTATTTGATCCTGACCTGTCAATACCGCATCATTGTAGGGTCAAAGGGTTTCCTCGGTCAGGAAATCCAGCTCTAAACAATTGAACTCTTATCCCATGCGTATTCTATTTGCCTCACTTTTCTTTCTTTTCACCGCCTGGCTACCCGGGCAATGTATAAACGTTCAGATCGACTCTGTTTTCTGCCTCGCCAACGGCGAGTACGGTATCCTCTACGATGTAGAGGGCATCAATGACAGCGGCTGGGTACTGGAAGGGTACGGCGTTTCGGGGAGCTACTTTACTGATGAAGTTCGTGAACTCACCGGCCTGACGGATCTCATAACCAACTTGGTGTTCCGTGACTCGCTAGACGCGGACTGCATCTTTGAAGTGACGGTTGCCAGCCCAGATGAGTGTACTACCACTGATCCTTGTTTCGGTTTCGGCCTAGAGGTAAGCCCTAC
>CALEDI010000104.1 GCA_937949535.1 uncultured Lewinella sp.
TTCAGTCGAACGCTTCGAGGTCCTGAAGCGTACTCAGGACCTCGAAGCGTTTATTTCTGCCGCTGACGAAGTCGAGGTAGAAATAATCCTTTGAGCGTCCGGTGCTTATGGGCAAACCACAGTCTAAACAATAGCGAAATCAGCAACAGACACTTAATATATTACGGCTCTCCTACTCCTCCCCTATCCCAATCTCCTTCGCCACCGCCATCATCTTTTCCCGGGCGGCCTCTAGTTCGTTGGGGATTTCCCCGTCGAGGATGGCTTCCCGGACGGCGTCTTTGATGAGGCCCACCTGTCGGCTGGGGGGGATGTTGAAGGTCTCCATGATCATCTCGCCGGTGATGGGGGGTTGCCAGTTTTTGAGGTTGTCTTTCTCTTCTATCTCGGTCATCCGGTTGCGGAGGAGGACGTAGTTTTCTTGGTAACGACGGACCTTGTGGGGGTTCTTGCTCGTGATGTCGCTGGCGCAGAGCGTCATCAAGTCATCAATGTCTTCGCCGGCCTCGAAGAGGATGCGGCGGATGGCGGAGTCGGAGATTTCCTCCTGTGTCAGGCTGATGGGGCGCTGGTGTAGGGAGACAAGTTTTTGGACGTACTTCAGCTTATCGTTGGGGAGGCGAAGGCGGCGGAAGATGCGCGGCACCATATTGGCGCCTACGGCATCGTGGGCGTGGAACGTCCAGCCAGCGGTAGCTTCCCAGCGTTTGGTTTTGGCCTTCCCGATGTCGTGCAGGAGGGCGGCCCAGCGGAGCCACAGCTCGGGGCTGCGGTCGGCGAGTTGGTCCACTACCTGAATGGTGTGGAGGAAGTTGTCTTTGTGCTTGCGGCCGTTGCGGGCTTCTACGCCGCGCAGCGCGGCGAGTTCGGGCAAGACGTAATCCAGCAGGCCCGTATCGTCCATCAGTTTCAGCCCAACACTGGGGCGGGGCGAGAGCATAATCTTGTGCATCTCGGTAGCGATGCGTTCCCAGCTGATGATCTTTAGGCGCTCGCGGTGATCGCGCATGGCGGTCTTGGTAGCCGGGTCGAGTTGGAAGCCGAGTTGGCTCGCGAAGCGGACGCCGCGCATCATGCGCAGCGGGTCATCGGTAAATGTCTTGGCGGGGTCTAGCGGCGTGATGAGGCGCTTGGCTTCCAAGTCTTCGAGGCCGTTGAAGGGGTCGATGATGGTGCCGTAGTCTTGCTCGTTGAGGGAGATGGCCAGGGCGTTGATGGTGAAGTCTCGGCGGTTCTGGTCGTCGGCTAGGGAGCCGGACTCTACGGTAGGCTTCCGGCTGTCTGAGCGGTAAGACTCTTTGCGGGCACCTACGAACTCGATTTCCAAGTCGCGGTGCTTGAGGGCGGCGGTACCGAAGCGCTTGAAGACCGTCACCCGGCTGCGCGGGTGCAAGCTATTGCCGACCTTGCGGGCCAGTTCGATGCCGCTGCCAACGCATACGATGTCGAGGTCTTTGCTCGGCCGCGCAAGCAACCGATCACGGACGTAGCCGCCCACCACATACGTCGGGAAGCCCAGCTCAGCAGCAGCCTTGCTGATGACTTCAAAAATCTTTCGTTCGTTGTCGCGGATTTGGAAAATCATAGTTGGAATCGCGAAGATAATACGACGGAAGGAATAAGAAGTTGCGCCAAAACCCGAAGCCATTGCTAAAGCGAGTGACAATAAGCCGGCTGGCCCGTCTTCAAAACGTAGGTGCCGAACAACGAAAGGCCTAGATATCAAGCGGTTGGCCCTTGAAGATTTCATACAGGGCTAACATTACTCGTTTTATCTTTACCCCAAGACTTGTCTTCCCTTCTTCCGCTCAATCTGTATAAAAACCAGTCAAACTACGCTCAAACATGACCAAATTTTACCGCTTCACCGGACTTTTCACCCTGCTCCTCACCCTACTTTGCACCAGCGGCCGCGCCCAAACTACCATAGCCGTTATGGACTTTGACGGCACCGCTCCGGAAATGGCAGTAAGCACTGATGTCCCTTTTTTCGACAACCTGAGCGATGGGTTCTTTGGCATCATTGACAATAATGCAGACCCCAGCGACGGCGCACCAGCAGACACCGGCGACGGCGGATCATCTAACCCCAACTCGGCCATCACCGCCGCCTCGATGATGGGCGACTACCTCTACATCCGGGACCTGAACGACGAAGGCGACAACGGAACCGCCGACTTCGCTACCGTCACCTTCGGACCGGTTTCCCTAGCAGGCCAGTCGGGCACCGTCTTCTCGTTTGACTACGACATCAACGCCCTCAACGGCGGCGACGAAGTGAACTACGAACTCGTATACGACGGCGTAGGCCAAGGAACGGTTGTGTTGGTAGACGGCGGAACCGGCGGCGTAACCGATAAAGGCTCGGTAAGCGTAGTTGTGCCAGACGCCGTGCAGAGCGTTAGCCTCCTGCTCCGCATCGATAGCAACGAAGACGTACTCGCCTTCGACAACTTCCTCGTCACGGCCGACAACGCGGGCCTCCCCTGCGGGCTAAGCGCCTTCGGCCCTTCCGCCACCGCAGAATGTGCTGGTTTTGCTAACGGCGTAGCCGACGAATACACCCTCAGCATAGACTACTCCGGCTCCGACGCCAGCGGCACACTCGCGTTGCTAGTAGACGGTGCCGCAGCGTCGGCCTTCACCAACAGCGGAGACGACCCCGCCGCCACCAACGACGGCACGATCGTGTTGAGCAGCCCAGACCTAGTAGAAGGTACGAGTTACGAAATCGCCTTCTCGAACGGCGGAACCTGCTCCTACTCCGTAACCGGAAGCGTAGCCAACAACACCTGCGTCTCTTCCTGTGACCTCACGGTAGGAGAGATCCGTTTCTTCTGCGATGACTTCACGGCCGGAACGGACGGCGTCAGCGCCGAAATCCGCTACTACGGCTCCGAGCCCGGCGTAACGGTTGTGGCAACCGGAGGCATCGTGGTAAGCGGCAACGACCCCGCCACCGAACCCGGCGGCACCGGCGCGGCAAATACCCGTAAGATTTTACTGAGCGGCCTCCAGGAAGGCGGCTCCTACACCATCACCATCAGCGGCGGAGCTTGTACTGGAGCCGATGATATTGTGGTAGCCGCAACGGTAGCCGCAGACTTGTGCGCGCCCGTTGGCGACTTGGTCATCAATGAGTTTTACGCCTCCCCCAACACCGGAGCCGGAGAGTACGAATTCGTAGAGCTCTATAACCGGGGCGAAACCATGATGGACGTTTCGGACTACTCCATTGAAGAAGGTGCCGGAACGATGATCATGATTCCGGCCGGAACGATGGTAGGCCCCGGAGAGAAAGTGGTGGTGGTAGGCAATATGTCTTCTGCGCCTACGGGTTGCCAATTGGTCAATGCGCCCTTCATTGGCCTCAACAACAGCGGCGACGTCATCATCTTGCGCGACGGCAACGGGCTGGTGATGCAACAGCTTGAATACGGTGCGGAAGCCAACACCCGGGAGTCCATCGCCCTCAGCCCAGACGGCAACCTAGACGGTGGCTACCAGATGCACACGACCGTTTCTACGACCGGCGAGACGCACTCGCCCTGCGCAGGCAACCAATCATTGCTTCCCGTTGAGATGCTCTCTTTCGTTGGCGCAGCCAACGGGAAAACCGTACAACTGAACTGGGAAACCGCTACAGAAATTGACGCTGATCGTTACTTCGTGGAGCGGCTTGCCAGCGGCAATAACTGGACCACCATCGGGCAGGTTGTAGCCCTAAACGAAACCAGCAACAGTTACGACTTTACAGACGAAAGCCCGCTTCAGGGAGACAACATCTACCGGCTCCAGCAAGTAGATTTCGACGGCACAACGACGCCTTATGGCCCGGTTGTGGTCACCTTCACCGCCAAGGAGTTGAGCGTATGGCCCAACCCCGCAAGCCATGAAATTCGTTTCAGTGGCAGCTTCGGAGACGATGCTCAAGTGTCGTTGCTCAGTGCCAACGGCCGGGCGCTCCGTGCGCTGCCCGCCGGCAGCAACCGCGCAGACCTTAGCGGGATGCCAGCAGGTATTTACTTGCTGCGCGTAGCGCGGGCTTCGGGTACGGAAGTGGTGCGGTTTGTGAAACGGTAGTTAGGTAGTCAAACAGTCGGGTGGTGGGAGCTACTTGACTGTTTGACTACATGACTGCGTGTGTATAACAATGGTCCGCTACAATTTCAGGCTTACAAGGCACTCATCTCGTCTTACATCCCTGCCGGGGGCCTTCTTTTTAGGGAAAAAGAAGCAAAACCCTTTGGCTGTGTCCTCGGCTGATCACAAATACTGGACCTGAGGGCTG
>CALEDI010000105.1 GCA_937949535.1 uncultured Lewinella sp.
TTGCCCACTACCATCATTTACCAGAAAGGCCGCAAATACGTCTACCGGCGTGGCTTCAATACCTACCCCGATGTTCGGGCAGCGCTAGCACCTTTGTTGGGGAGCTAGTATAGTTTTCAGCTCCTATTTATCCGCCAACCGACGAATTCAACCTCTGATGCAGAACCACTTAGCCCTTTTTTGTATTTTACAGCTATGTAAAACCGAAAACACATGAAACATCTCTCCTCCTTACTCTTCGTCCTTTGCCTGAGCGTTTCTTTACAGGCCGAATCCCTGCGTGGTTTTCTACTCACCAAAGACAACTACCAGCTAACGGGCTATTTCAATGTACTGAGTTATAGCCCGACGGGCAACATCATCACGTTTACCAACGATTTTGGCGATGTGTACTCTATTCACCCCATGCTGGTCAAAGGCTTTGGTTTCAGCAAAGACGGAACGAGCTTCCGCTTCGTTAGCCGGTTTCATGAAGGGCAGTGGTTTTTCCTGCACGAAGAAGTCTCTGGCCGTCAACTCTCGTTGTACCGACTGCCCGACGCTTCCAACAATTGGGTAGACGACAGCATGCTGAAGTTGTTCCAAACACCGCCTCCTACCTACTACTTCCTTTACGGAAACCGTGAAATCCTGCCCATCCCGCGCAACGGGTTCCGAAGGACCCTGAAAGATTTCTTCGAAAGGAGGAGCCCCGCACTTGCGTCAAAAATCGGCAAAAAGGGCTTCCGCTACCGCAACCTCTCCGAGATCGTTGTTCAATTCAACGAACTCAAAGGGCGGGCTCGGCGACGGCTTTAGGTTTAAAAACACAGCAGGGCGCAAAACTTGAAGTTCTGCGCCCTGCTGCGTTTTGCACACAATTTTAGCTTTTACCTCCCGGCCGGCCGCCGCGCTGACGGTTGCGCATTTGTGTTTTCCGCTTTTCTAAGATGGCGTTGTACTTCTCACGTTGCGCATCGCTGAGCATTTCGATGATTTCGCGCTCCTGTGCGGCGCGGATTTTGCCGCCCTCGGCTGCCATTTTTTGGCGGTCTCCGCCGGAGTTGCGGCGCAACTCTCCTAGCTGCTTACGGTAGCGTTCATTGATTTCTTTGTAGGTCTTCGCTTCTGCTTCGGAGAGGCCCAGCTCGGCTATTTCTGCGTCGAGGTTTCCTCCACGGTCTCCGCGCTCGCCTCGGTTGGCGGGCCGTTGGCGCTCTTCTACTGCGGGTGCGGGTGCGACTTCGGTGGTCGCTTTCTGCGCGGTGCCGCAGCTAGCACTGAAAAGTGAGCAAGAGAACATGGCTAAAAAAAGTAATCGTTTCATGTTTGGTATGTTTTAAACCTGTTGCTTCATGCACAGGCTTCAGACTTAAGACGATCCGACTTCACCGAAGTCAATTCCCAAAGAAAAAAATCACCACTCATAGCTTATCCGGACCTCAATGTTCCGGCCCGTAGCGTCGGTGAAGTAGCGTTGCCGGTCTAGGTAATCGCGGTAACGGGTATTGAAGATGTTTTGGGCGGCGGCGCGCAGGTGCAAGGAACGGTTGGAGGGCAGGGCGACCTCGTGGCTAAGGCTAAGGTCTACGAGCGCATACCCCGGTGGAGGGGCAAGGAAGTCTTGGTCTTCTTCGAGCCGGGTTTGGCGCGCTACGAACAAAGCTTCTACCCCAAGCTTCCAGCCTTCGGCTGGCGCATGGTTGAGGCCCAGCCGTAAATTATCCGACGGCATAAAAACCAAAGGCGCATCTTCCGTTCGGTTTTGCCCCCTAACCAAGGCCAAGCGGCCGTCCAACTCCCACTTGGGGTGCGGTACGTAGAAGGCCCGCAGGTTCGTGCCGTACAGCAAAGCATCGCCAGCTTGGTAGAGGAAGACCGGGAAGGCACCCCGGATGGTGAGCCGAAACGAATCCTGCGGTTCCAAAAAGATGTAATCCTTGATCGGTTGGGCAAAAAAACTGGCGTTGAGCGTCAGGCGGTCTCCGGCAAACAGCAGCCCTGCTGTCAGTTTTACCGATTGTTCGGGCTTTAGGGTTTGGTCTCCTTCCTCGATTCCGCTCACGCCTTGGTGTAGGCCGTTGCTGTACAGTTCGTTGATCTGCGGCGCACGCTGCCGAAGGGTCAGGCCCGCCCGTAGGCTGGTTTGCGGGCTCAGCTTTCGGCGCAGCTCGAAGCTCGCGCCGAGGGCAGAAAAAACATGCTCGAACCGCTCAATCCGGCGCGGCAAATCCCGGCTGATCGTGATGGCTTCGTAAAACTGCCGATCGAACCGCAAACCGGCGTGGTACTGAAAGTCTTCGCCTTCCTGGTGGTAAGCAACGTAGCCCGAAGCCCGGTTGGCGTTGTAGTCGGGGATGAGCGGCAACACGCCGGTTCCCGGCTGGTTGTCGTTGAAGGTGAATTCATACTGGAGGTTCGCATCTAAGTGGCGGTCTGGGCCAAGCTCGTGGTGCCACGCCCCTTCGAAGAGATGGTTGAACTGCTGCAAACTCAGGGCGGGCCGGTCGTTCAGCTCTCCGCGCCGAACGTCAAACTCTTTCCGGAGGTTCAGCTGCCCGCCGTAGCGGAAGGTGAGGCGGTGGTCTTCGTTGGGCCGGTATTCCGTCTCTACCTTGGCGAGGTGGTGGCTCACGGTTTGCTTCGGCGAGTTGATCTGATAAGTAAAGGTGTCCGTCGTGAAAAACGGTTCCTCCCGCTCAATAGCCAAGGCCAAGTCGGTCAGGTTACCAATGTGTGCTCCGCGCAGCACGCCAATCTCCGCGTTGAAGTTGGAGTAGTAGGCCCGCGTAGTCCACTTGGGGTTGTGGAAATAAGCGAGTTGCAGGGCTAGGTTTCCTTCTCGGCGGCCGGTGTTGGCGAGGTAGTAGCCGGGGGCTTGCTGGTCGCCGAAATACTTGCCGGTCATGCTGGCCCGGTAGGCCAGCCGCCCGCCGTTGCTGACGCGGGCGTTGAGGGTGTGCCCCCGCCCGTTGGTCTGGTAGCCGTAGGCGACTTTGCCCTTCGCTGCTTCGTCTTCGCGTAGCGGTGCGGGCTCAATGAGTACGGTAGCGGCAACGGTAGGCCCTGCATATTTTAGGGCTTCAACGCCTTCTACCACACGGACGTAGGCCGCTACCCATGGGTCAATCTCGGGCGCATGATCGTTGCCCCATTGTTGGCCGCTTTGGGCGATGCCGTTGTTC
>CALEDI010000106.1 GCA_937949535.1 uncultured Lewinella sp.
GGACGCCGTTTTCGTTCGTGATGCGCCCTTCTAGTTTGCCGCCTTCGCTTTGGCTGTCGTCTTCGGCGATGTCGGCCATGTCGACGCTCTCCTCAAACCGTTCGGTGGGTTGGCTTGCGGCAACGGAAGGCGTTGGTGTTGCTATTGGGGCAGGCGCTAGCGGGGCGGGGGGCGGAGCGGCGGCCTCACGGGCAGCCATTTCTTCTTCGGCGGTGGCCGCAGTTTCTTCGTACTGTTTGCCTGCTTCTTGGCCGATAGCGACGGCGGCATCGTCTTTGGTTGGGCTGCCTGCGCGAGTGGGTTGTGCGCTTTGGGCGCGGTCTGGCGTTGCGCCGGCTTCCTCCCGTTTCGTTTTGGTGGGTGGAGGTGGCTGGGTATTTGGGCGCGGCCGCAGGTGCTCAGGCGGGTCCAGTTGAGGGGTAGCAACTGGAAGCTTTGGTTTTGGAGGAGCAACCTCTGCTTCTACGGCTGTTGGGTCTTCAGTGACGGGGGTTGGCTGTTCGATGGCGGAGGTTTCCTTGGGGGCTTCCATTGCCATCTCTCCGGGGGCCACCTCGAACCATTGGGGAAGGAACCAAAGCGCACAAGAGACAAACAAGACCACCACCGAAGCCGCCGCTGCATAACGGAAGTAATTGCGACGGAGCGGGAGTACCCTTGCTCCTTCAACCTTCCCCTGCACCTGCGTTCGCGCCCCCTGAAGCATTCGTGCTATACGCGCTTCGTGGTCTGCTTCCGGGTGTGCTTGCAACCCTTTCATGGCCTACGACAGCGGCTCGTCTGTATGTGCACGCCGTTCCAGCTCGGCCTCCTCTGGGGCCGTGAGCGCACCGTTTAGGTAGCGGCGCAGCAGGTCATTCGTAGAGCGTTGGTTTAGTGACACGGTTATTCGGTTGATTGGGCTTGTTTTTCCAAGCAGGTTTTGAGGTTGCGCCGGCCGTTCTGTAGGTGAGAACGCACGGTGCCAACAGATAAGTTCATTTCTTTAGCAATGCTTTGATAGCTGCTGCCCTCGCTCAAGTAAAACTGTTGGACGCAGCGGCGCTGGTCTTCCTTGAGCTGTTTGATGCAGTGGTAAAGCGGGCGGGTATCTATGTTTTGGAGGTCTGGTTCGTCCTTAAGATGCAGCAACCGATCGGATTGCATAAACGCGCCGTCGGCTTGCTGCAAAGGATCCCGTTTTTCGCGTCGGAGTTGCATCAAACAGTGGTTCCGGACCGTAGTTTGAAGCCATGATCGGAAGTTGTGAACTTCGTGTTTGGGGAGCTTTTCCAAGAGAATCCCCCACACTTCCATGCCCGCGTCTTCGGCCCGTTGGGGGCTCCCCAAGTAGCGTAAACAAAGGGCGTAAATCAACTCCGCGTGGCGTTCGTAGAGCGGCAATAAGTCTGCTGGCTTGCCGCTTTTTCGGAAGCTGGCCAGCAGGCTGGTATCGGAAACTTCCGTACCCGAAGCGGTTTTATTACGAAGTAAGCGTAGCATTGGGCGGCTAAGATAGCAATGTTGGGAGAGGACCTCAAAAAACAATGCTTGGGTCATGACAACCAATTGCTGGCCGAACAAAGGATAATAGCGTTAGTTTTGCGCTTTATTTTAGGTGCAGGTGTAGGGAGCGTTTTGAAAGCAAGGTCGCATAACGTAAGCCCCAATCCTTTTGCCGCCTACTTCGTGCGGCAACGACTACACAAGTACATTACTACCGTACTACAATACTAGAAAACGTGCATTTCGACATCATCACCCTCCTCCCCGAGCTACTAGCCTCCCCCCTCAGCCACAGCATCATGCAGCGGGCCAAAGACAAGGGCTTGCTCACGGTAACCCTCCACGACCTCCGCGAATACGGAATGGGCAAACACCGACAGGTAGACGACTACCAGTTTGGCGGCGGAGCCGGCATGGTGATGCGCTGCGAACCCCTAGCCGAACTCATTGATAAGCTAAAAACAGAACGCACCTACGACGAGATCATCTACCTCACCCCAGACGGCGAGCAGTACGCCCAGCGCCGCGCCAACCGCCTCAGCCTCGGCAAAAACCTCTTGCTCATCTGCGGCCACTACAAAGGCATCGATCAGCGCATTCGGGATGAGTACGTCACCCTTGAGGTCAGCATCGGCGATTATGTGCTCTCCGGCGGAGAGCTGGCCGCTGCCGTTTTGGTAGACTCCATCGGCCGCCTCCTGCCCGGCGTCCTCAACGATGAAACCTCCGCCCTAACCGATAGTTTCCAAGACGATCTCCTAGCTCCGCCCGTCTACACCCGACCAGCCAAGTGGCGCAACCGGGAAGTTCCCCCCATCCTACTTACCGGGCACACCGCCAACATCGAGAAATGGCGGGAGGAGCAAGCACTGCAAAGAACCAAAGAACGACGGCCGGATATTTTGGAGGATTAGTGGGCTAGTGTTCAGCGGTCAGGGCTCAGCATTCAGGCTGCCGCTGTTATATCCGGGCAGCCTGAATGGTGAACCCTGAACACTGAATGCTAAAACTCTTTAGGCTTACCTTCGCACTCCAAAATAAAAACACCCTGCTTATGTCTAACTCCAAGAGCACTTACATTGCAATAATGGCCGGTGGCGTAGGCTCCCGTTTTTGGCCCGCCAGCCGCGAAGCCCGACCTAAGCAATTCCTCAACATCATGGGCGACGGCCGCAGCCTCCTCCGGATGACCTTCGAGCGGTTCCTCAAAGTGACTACGGCCGACAAGATCTTCATCGTCACCAACGGCAAATACCAAGCCCAAGTGATGGAGCACCTGCCCGAACTGACCGACAACCAAATACTCTGCGAACCCAGCCGCAACGACACCGCGCCCTGCGTTGCCTTCACCGCCTTCAAGCTGCGGGCATTAGACCCCGACGCCAACATCGTCATCGCCCCCAGCGATGCGCTGATCGTCAATGAAACCCTCTTTGCCGACAACATCAATAAGGCCCTAGCTTACACCGCCGAGAACGACGCCCTCGTCACCCTAGGCATTGCGCCAGACAAGCCGCACACCGGCTACGGCTACATCCAGTTCCTGGGCGAAAGCGGCGATGACGGCGTTTACTCCGTAAAACGCTTCACCGAAAAACCCGACTTAGAAACGGCCAAGTCCTTCATTCGTGGCGGAGACTACCTCTGGAACGCAGGCATCTTCGTTTGGCGGGCCGAGACCGTCCTCAAAGCCTACGAACGCTACGCGCCGGAAATATTCGCCCTACTGTCTCAGGGCCTAAGTTGTTACAACACGGCAGAAGAACAAGCCTTCATCGACGAGTTTTACCCCCAAACACCAAAGATTTCCGTTGATTACGCCATCATGGAAAACGCCGACAACATCTTCACCATCCCGGCGCAGTTCGGTTGGTCAGACCTTGGCGCCTGGGGCGCCCTCTACCAAGAAAGCCCTAAAGACAGCAACGGCAACGTCCTCACCGCAGGCAAAATCATCACCGCAGACGTCCACAACTCCTACATCCGTGGGCCGGAGGGGAAGCTCATCGTTGTTGGCGGCGTTGATGACCTACTCATCATCGACGAAGGCGACGTGCTCGTTGTTTATCCCAAAAGCCGAGAGCAAGAAATAAAGGCCCTGAGAGCACGCGCTGAAGACCAGTTTGGGGAAGACTTCGTGTAGAGGCTAAGCATCATCGCAATCCAAACATCTGATAGTTTTTCGACATTTATGCGGTGAATAGGGCGTGTTTTCGCGCCCTGTGGCTTAATTTGGCCCTTAATATCTTTTTAAGTTTATCTACGAAAGAACTACCCACCATGCTTTCAGCCGTTATTGCTTGTTTCGTCATCGGATACGTCGTTATTGTATTCGAGCACCCTTTACGCCTTGATAAAACGGTGCCTGCACTGCTCATGGGGGCCGTTTGCTGGGCATTACTCAGTTTGGGCTTCAACTCCGGCGCGCTGGATGTTGTAGACTCCTACGGCCAGCTCTTCTCTATGGGTGGCCACGGAGCAGACCACCTCTCCGACGCTGCCCACCACGACGCTGAACACGGTTTTTCCGGTACGCTGCTCCACCATTTAGGTAAGACAGCCGAAATCTTGATCTTCCTCATCGGCGCGATGACCATTGTAGAAATCGTGGACCTTCACCGAGGCTTCGATATACTCAAAGGCTGGATCAGTACACGCTCCAAGAAGAAACTACTCTGGATTGTCGGTATTCTAGGTTTCATCCTTTCCGCGATCATCGACAACCTGACCGCTACCATCGTACTCGTCACGCTGCTGCGCAAGCTCGTTCCAAACCGCGAACAACGCATCTGGTACATCGCCCTTATAGTGGTTGCTGCCAATGCTGGTGGTGCTTGGTCGCCCATCGGCGACGTAACCACCACCATGCTCTGGATCGGTGACCGGGTTACTACCCTCGGCTTGGTGAAATACCTGATTCTACCGTCTATCGTCTGTTTTGTGGTTCCCTTCTTGTTTGCAAGCTTCATGAAGCCTTTCCAAGGCGACCTGAGTGTTGAGCCAGAACTAACGGACGAAGACCTGATGAGCCAAGAACGGCTCCTGAGCAGCAAAACGATGCTCTTTCTTGGTTTGGGCATGATCGTCTTCGTTCCTATCTTCAAGACCGTTACGCACCTGCCTCCCTACATCGGTATGATGCTGAGCCTTGGTGTGGTTTGGCTCGTTTCTGAGTACATCCACCCCGAAGAAGACTTCACCGAAGAGCGCAAAGCCGCTTACTCTGCCCACAAGGCCCTCAGCCGGATCGAGATGTCTTCCATCCTTTTCTTCCTCGGTATCCTGATGGCCGTTGCGGCCATCGAGACGGTTGCCGTTGGTGAAGTTGGCGCCTTGCGTGCGGTTGCAGAAGCACTTGATTCCGTGATCCCCAACCAAGACGTCGTCATCATGATCCTTGGCTTCCTCTCTGCCATCATCGACAATGTCCCGCTCGTAGCGGCTTCAATGGGTATGTACGACTTAGCTACCTACCCAGTAGACCATAAGCTCTGGCACTTCATCGCCTTCTCGGCTGGTACAGGTGGTTCGATGCTCATCATCGGTTCTGCCGCTGGTGTGGCGGCAATGGGAATGGAGCGGATCGACTTCATCTGGTACTTCAAGAAGATTGCTTGGTTGGCCTTTGTTGGCTTTGCGGCCGGTGCGGCTGTCTTCCTTCTGATTGAGAACCTCCTTAACGCCGCCGGTTGAGAATACTGATCTTTAGCCTGTTGTTTTTCCTCGTTTCGTCTTGCGGCGAACGCGAAGACCTATTGCTGCTCGGTGAGTGGCAAGCAACTTCTGTACAGGAAAACGGGGATAGCCTGCGGCTAGACCCCACACAGGTTGGCTTCGTTTTCAAACCAGACAACCGCTACACCTTCCGGTCTACCCTGCGCTACAAAGAAGCAGGTACTTGGCGCTATGCCGAAGGTTTACTGATGGCAAAAGACACTACCCGCCAAGGCATCGCCGAGCGCGTTGTAGCGGTAGAAAAACTTACCCCCGATAGCCTCGAAATTCGGATGCTTGCGGAAGGGAAAGAGCAGCGGCTTGTCTTGCTGAAGGAGAAGTAAGAGGGCGCGGCCGCAGGTGCAGAGAAAGGTTTGAAGTGCTTGGGGATGAGTTTCAGCCCCC
>CALEDI010000107.1 GCA_937949535.1 uncultured Lewinella sp.
CTGGTGTTGGGTACGTGGCCGATGGCTACGAAGAAACCTTCAACGGCAATTTCCTGCTTCTCGTTGGTTTTATTGTTGAACACGCGGACGCCGGTAACGCCTTTGTCGTCGCCTAGGATTTCATCGGTTTCCGTGTTCCAGTAAATCTTGATGTTTTTCTGCTTCTTAACGCGGTCTTGCATGATTTTGGAGGCGCGCATCTCATCTCTCCGCACGAACATATGAACGGTAGGGCAGAGGTTGCTTAGGTATAAAGCTTCCTCACAAGCACTGTCGCCAGCTCCAACAATGGCCGTTTCTTTGCCTCGGTAGAAGAAACCGTCGCAAACCGCACAGGCGCTTACGCCTTTGTTCATGAAAGTTTGCTCGCTCTCTAGGCCTAACCAACGCGCACTTGCTCCGGTAGAAATGATGACGGTGTGGGCATGGATTTCTTCACCACCTTCGGTCCAGACTTTATGTACAGGGCCGCTGAAGTCTACTTTTTCAATCAGTTCATAGTTCACTTTCGTATCGAAACGCTCTGCTTGCTTGCGGAGGTCTTCCATCATCTGAGGGCCCATGATGCCGTCTGGGTAGCCGGGGAAGTTTTCCACGTCTGTAGTAATCATCAACTGACCGCCGGGCTCCTTACCAGTATAAAGTACGGGGCTGAGGAGGGCTCGGGCGGCGTAAATGGCCGCGGTATATCCGGCAGGGCCGGAGCCGATGATGACGGTTTTTAATGGTTCTTTGCTCATGGTTTGGCTATTTGAGGGGGCAAAAGTAATGATTGTTTTTGGCTATTAGCAGCCTGATTTCCCGAAGAGAACAGTATTGTGTGGGGGTGGTTGACAAGAAAACTGTCGTTAGCGGACATCTATGCCAGAGGCAATAAAAAACGCCCCGCTCGGAAATTCCGAACGGAGCGTTTTTATTCGTTAGCCTATTGGCCCAGAAGACTTACTTCTGAGGTTGGGCGTTGGGGTCGGCGTTCACGGTACCAGTGAGGTAGATGAAGCTCTGTGCTGGGTTGGTATTAGCCGTTACAGTAACCTTCTGGTTACGAGGACCTTTCTTGTTCTTGGAGTTGAACTGAACAGTGATTTCGCCTGTCTCGCCCGCAGCGATAGGAGCATTTGGCTTAGAAGGAACGGTACAACCGCAGCTACCTTTAGCATCAGAGATGATCAGGGGCTCCGAACCGGTGTTGGTGAAGCTGAAGGTGTGTGTAACGATCTCACCTTCGGTTACGGTACCGAAGTCGAACGAGCCGTTGTCGTCAAAGGCAACCGTAGTTACGGGGCCGGTAGGAACTGCTACGGTTGGCTGTGGAGCTGCAGGAGCAGCGGGAGGAGTTACCGTTTCAACGGTCTGGCGGGCAGCGTCGCGAACGGCGTCGTTACCACCGGACTGGCAGCTGAAAGTGGTGAAGGCAAGCGCGCATACAGCGGCGATGGAGAGGAATTGCTTAAGCATAATGGATAGAATTTAATCCGTTAGATAATTTGCGACCGCGAAAGTACGGATATTTCCGTTGTCGTTGATGCAAAGATCAGTCACCAAACGTAGGAAGACCGCCAATGGGTGTTGAATTCTTGTTAATAGGTTGTCAATAGGCAGCTTGGCATTTAGATGATGGCCGAGTCGAGGCCTTCAAAAAACTGTGTTGGCTACCGAACATTCAACTGCTTCGCAAACAGCCGAGAAATATCCTTGAACGCTTTAAACTCTAGCGCATTGCCGAAGGGGTCGTAGAAGAACATCGTGTTTTGCTCGCCGGGTAGGCCGGCGAAGCGGACGTAGGGCTCGATCTCGAACTTCACGCCGTGGCTGCGGATGCGTTCGGCGAAGGTCTCGAACTGTTCCCACCCCAGCACAACGCCGAAATGGGGGACGGGAACGTGCTTGCCGTCTACCTCGTTGCGGTGGTCGTTGGCTTCTTTTCTTGGGGCCATGTGGGCTACGAGTTGGTGGCCGAAGAGGTCGAAATCGATCCATTCGTCGTCGGTGCGGCCCTCAGGGCAGCCGAGGATGGTGCCGTAAAAATTGCGCGCAACGGAGAGGTCTTGAACGGGGATGGCGAGGTGGAAAGGCTGGATCATGACGAGGTGGTTTTTTGTGCGGTAAAAATACACGCCCTAGCGTTATCAAACGAGGTATTTTGGGCGCGGGCGCAGGTGCAGGGAGGGTTTTAGGGGTGGGGTGTGTAGTCTGCCTATAAATTAGTCCGCCGACTATCATCAAAACGCGCAGCGTTTTTATAAGCCCCTCCCCCCGTGGGGAGGGGTTTGGGGTAGGCTGTCTAATCTGCCTATGTTAGTCCATCACGGGTTTTTACCACCAAAACGCGAAGCGTTTCCCTTAAAAGCCCCTCTCCGCTGAGCCGGAGGCGAGGCTTGTTGGAGAGGGGTTGGGGTGAGGTGACTACGGAGCAACGCCAGCAGATTGGACAGCCTAGGGTTTGGGGAGGGGGTTTGCGCGCGGAGACAATACACTACAGATTGCACACCCTAGTTTTAGGGGTAGGGTAGGGCTTGATTGTTGGGGACCTTAGCCCTAGGGTGTGTAGTCTGCCTATAAATTAGTCCGCAGACTATCATCAAAACGCGCAGCGTTTTTATAAGCCCCTCCCCCCGTGGGGAGGGGTTTGGGGAGGGGGGTTGCGCACGGAGACAATACACTACAGATTGCACACCCTAGTTTTAGGGGGATTATCCCTTCGCGATGTCGGGGCAACCAAGGCACTGCCCTAGCCAGCCCCTCCCAATCTTGCTATTTGGACGGAATCCAAACAAAACATACCTTCGCCCCACAAGACCACAAAAATGTCCAACAAACAACCCCTCTCTTTCAAGATGCGCATCATTCACCGTTACCTAGGCTTCTTCCTAGCGGGCGTAATGGCGATGTACGCCATCAGCGGCATCATTCTCGTATTCCGGAAAACCAGTTTCCTGAAGCAAGAGGTGAAAAAGGAGCAAACCATCGCCGCCAACCTAAAACCGGAAGACATAGGCAAAGCCCTTAAAATCCGCGACTTCAAGGTAGCCAAGACCGAAGGCAACATCGTCAGCTTCGGCGAAAAAAACACCTACAACAGCACTACCGGAGCGGTAGTGACCTACAAAAAGCAGTACGGTTACGTAGTAGACAAAATCACCCACCTACACAAAGCCACCACCAACGATCCGCTTTACTACCTCAACATCTTCTTTGGTGTTGGGCTGTTGTTTTTTGTCGTCTCCGCCTTCTGGATGTACATGCCCGGCGGGAAAATCTTGCGCAAAGGATTAATTTTTACCGCTGCGGGAATCATTTTGACCTTGATTATGTTGTTCGTGTAATCCAACGCAAACCATAAGCCCAAGCCGCCATCACTGTACTTACCCATTCCCAGATCGGTGCTCACCACACCGACCACAACGAGGACGCCTTCATCACTGCCGATATCTCCGATCGTCACCTCTTGGTGGCGGTAATGGACGGTTGCTCAGCGGGCACCGATGCGCACTTCGCCTCCGCCCTCATCGCCAAGGTCTTGCGCCGCATCGCCAAGCAGACCAACCTGCGCAGCTTCGCTGAGCGCACCCAACACACTACCCGAGACCTGCTAAAGCACACCCTAAACACCCTCTTCAAAGACCTCGCCCGCCTCAACGCCGACCTCGACCTGAAGACCGACGAACTTCTGAGCACTCTCCTCCTAGCCATCGTCGATACCCAAGACCGCAACGCCGAAATCGTCGCCATCGGCGACGGCGTCATCGCCTGCGACGAGGAAATCGTAGTCTTCGACCTAGGCAACAAACCAGACTACCTCGGCTACCACCTCCACGAAGACTTCGAGAGCTACTGGAACGTCTTGACCCAGCGCATCTCCGCCCAAAACTTCCAAGACCTCAGCCTCGCTACCGACGGCGTACTCGCCTTCCGGGCTTTCAGCCCAGACTCCTACCGGCCCGTCACGGAAGACGAACTGCTGAGCTACCTCCTCCTAGACCGCGAAGACGGCACCAGCGAAACAGCCTACCGCCGAAAAGTGATCTACATCCGGAATACCTTCGGGCTAGAACCTACCGATGACCTGACGGTGGTGCGGGTTATGGTGGAATAGCTGGGTTGAGCGCCTCCGGCGCGATTCGCATCGCGCCGGAGGCGCTCAACCCATCGCAATTCGATGGGCGGGGGGAGCATCATCCCTCCTTCCGCCGCGCCGCCAGCAAATACAGTACCGCCATCCGTACCGCAACGCCGTTTTCGACCTGTTCGAGGATGATGGAATGCTCCGAGTCTGCAACGGCCGTATCAATCTCTACGCCCCGATTGATCGGGCCGGGGTGCATGATCACGACGGGCTTGCTGAGCCTATCTACCCGCTCGCGGGTGATGCCGAACTGGCGGTTGTATTCCCGCAGACTGGGGATGAATTTGGTGTCTTGCCGCTCCAGTTGGATGCGGAGCACGTTGGCTACATCGCACCAAGCGAGGCTTTCGTCTACGCTGTAACTCACCTCAACGCCGAGGCTACGGATGTGCTTCGGGATGAGTGTCGGCGGGCCGCAAACGCGGACGTTCGCGCCCAGTTTCCGAAGGCAGAATATGTTGGAGAGCGCCACCCGCGAGTGGGTGATGTCTCCGAAGATGCAGATGTTCTTGCCGCGCATATCTCCGCCTACGGCGTCGCGCATCGAGAAGGCATCGAGGAGGGCTTGGGTTGGGTGCTCGTGGGTGCCGTCTCCGGCATTAACGATGCTGGCGTTTATCTTGGAGGCCAAGAAATGGTGCGCGCCGGGGGCGGGGTGGCGCATCACGACCATGTCTACCTTCATCGCGAGGATGTTGTTGACGGTATCGAGGAGTGTTTCTCCTTTCTTGACGGACGAGCTGGCCGCGCTAAAGTTCACCGTATCTGCACTCAGTCGTTTTTCGGCAAGTTCGAAGCTGATGCGCGTCCGGGTGCTGTTCTCGAAGAAGAGGTTCGCAATCGTTACGTCCCGCAGGCTAGGTACCTTTTTGATGGGGCGGTTGATGACTTCTTTGAATTCGCGAGCGGTATCCAGGATAAGCTCAACGTCGGCGGCGGTCAGGTATTTGATGCCGAGAACGTGCTTAGTGGAGAGTTGCTGGTCGGAGGGCATCTTATTGATTAAGAGGTGGTTAGGATGATCTGGTCTTTGCCGTGGGTTTCGGCCCATTGTACCTCGACGTACTCATTATCGAGGGTATCCACAAAAATACCTTGGTAGTTGGCGCGCACGGGCAGGGTACGCCGGAAGCGGCGGTCTACCATCACGAGCAGTTCCACTTGGGCGGGGCGGCCGTAGTGGTTCAGGGCGGTGAGGGCACTCACGGTGGTGCGGCCGCTAAAGAGCACATCGTCTACCAACACGACGCGCTTGTCTTCTACGAGGAAGTCAATTTCGGTGGTGTGGGGCGTTAGTCCGCCCTTTGCCGTTCGGAAATCATCGCGGTAGAAGGTGATGTCCAGCTTACCGTAGTCGAAGTTTTTCACGCCCATTTCGGCGAGGCGAACGCGGAGGCGTTCGGCCAACTCTACGCCGCCGGTCTGGATACCGATCAGGCAGGTATTCGAGAAGTCGCCGTGCTCCTCAATGAGGTGGCGGCAGAGGCGCGTGATCGTGAGGGCGAAGCGTTCGCGGTTGTGTATGATGCGCTGGGCTGGCATGGGGGCGAAGATAGTCAAACAGTCAGATAGTGAGATAGTCAAATAGTGGGTAGTGGCCACTTGGCTAACTGATATAGTAGGGCGCGGCCGCAGGTGCAAGGAAGGTTTTCTTCCCGGTCGAGGCCTTCCAGGCCGAGTTGTACCTTCCCGGTCGAGGCCTTCCAGGCCGAGTTGCATCTTCCCGGTCGAGGCCTTCTAGGCCGAGTTGCATCTTCCCGGTCGAGGCCTTCCAGGCCGAGTTGCATCTTCCCGGTCGAGGCCTTCCAGGCCGAGTTGCATCTTCTCGGTCGAGGCCTTCCAGGCCGAGTTGCACCTTCCCGGTCGAGGCCTTCCAGGCCGAGTTGCACCTAGTAAATAGCACTTTGAAACCTTGAAACCGAGGCAGTAAGCCTCAGCTCGGTTATACACTCGGCTTGGAAAGCCTCGGCCAAGGAAATGATTTCCCTATCTTACCGACCATGAAATTTTGTTCCAACTGCGGCGCTGCTTCCATTGCGCTTTCCGTTCCTGAGGGAGATAACCGTGAACGCTTCGTCTGCGGCAACTGCTCCGTGATCCATTACCAGAACCCGAACATCGTGGCGGGCTGTTTACCGGTTTGGGAAGATAAGGTCTTGCTTTGCCGCCGCGCCATCGAGCCGCGCTACGGCTTCTGGAACATCCCCAGCGGCTACCTCGAAAACGGAGAGTCGGTTGAAGATGGCGCACTGCGCGAAGTCTGGGAGGAAGCCGCCGCAAAGGTCAACATCGATTACCTCATCACGCTCTACAACCTCCCCAAAATCAACCAGGTTTACCTTCAGTTCGTGGGCGAACTGGTCGGTGGGAAGTTTGGGGTAGGAGAGGAGAGCCTTGAATGTGCGTTGTTCACGGAAGCCACCATCCCTTGGGAGGAGATGGCCTTTACTTCGTCGGCCTTTACCCTCCGGCACTACTTTGAGGACCGCCGCTCGGGGCGGAGAAGGTTGCATCGGGGGTGTTACCCGGAGGTGTAGGGATACTTGTCGGATAATCGTATTGAGCGTTGCGTGGCCCTGAAAGGTAGTACCTAGGGTGTAAGCTCCTCCTCAGGCCACCAAACTAGCTTAACTTCGTCACATTGCAATTATACAAGGGTGTGTAGTCTGCCTATAAATTAGTCCGCCGACTATCATCAAAACGCGCAGCGTTTTTATAAGCCCCTCCCCCGTGGGGAGGGGTTTGGGGAGGGGGTTTGCGCGCGGAGACAATTCATTACAGATTACACACCCT
>CALEDI010000108.1 GCA_937949535.1 uncultured Lewinella sp.
GATTTCGCTATTGTTTAGACTGTGGTTTGCCCATAAGCACCGGACGCTCAAAGGATTATTTCTACCTCGACTTCGTCAGCGGCAGAAATAAACGCTTCGAGGTCCTGAGTACGCTTCAGGACCTCGAAGCGTTCGACTGAACTGCCTGGCGTAGACGGCATTTTAGTCGATCCTTTGAGCGTCCGACATCCAAACCTCACGTTAATTGACAACGCCCCCTAATTCCCATCCCAGAAGAACGTTCCGGTACCAACATTCTCCAACACCAACTCCAACAAAACAGGCACCGAAGGCACCAAAGCCCCATCCCCATAATCTTCGAAGAACTGGTATTCCAAGATGATCGTTCCGGAGTTGAGGTCAGCGGTATTGACCATCAGGATTTGCTGATCGGCTTGCATCAAGTTGGAATCGGTTATGTTGGTTGTTCCGGGGGAGATGATTCGCCACTGGTGCTGAGCGATCACCGTAGTTGCGCCACCGGCAACCGGCCTGCCGTCTATTTTAACGCTAGTACCGGGCTTGTTGCAGTGTACGGTATTCTCCGCCTCACTAACTCCCGGTTCGCGCACATCAATAAGGATTTGGCTGATCGTGAAACAGCCCGTAGCCGGATCTTCAATCCGGACCAGAACCGCTTCTCCGCTCACCGCCGGATTATAGTTCGTTGGGGAGATGCCGCCCGTTTCTGCGTCAGCATCGGCCATCGTGAGGTAGTAAGTCACGAGGAAGGGCACGAAGCCGGGGTCAAGCATCGCGTCCAGGTCGATGCCGCTGAGGTTAGCGACCGCCATATTGTCGAAGGCATCTTCGAGGTTTACGGTACCGGTACCGGTAGGCGGGTTGATCACGGCCAACATCACGGTTGCCGACGCTGGTGGAGGCGTAGGGCTTACAGTCGTAGTCGTGAAGGAACAACTGGTGCTGTTCCCTCCGGCGTCGGTGACGGTCAGGGTTACTTCCGTTGTCGTGTTCAGGTTATTGATGATGGAATCGGGCGTGGGCGACTGCGTTACAGTTAGTAGATTCGGTGCGCAGTTGTCCTCCAGCATAGCCAGTGCGCGGTAGTCTGGCAGGGTAAAACCACAGTCTGCGGCGAAGTCGATTTCTTGCGCTAGCGGGCAGGTGATTGCTGGCGCATCGTCGTCGGCGAGGGTGACGGTGAAGCTACAACTGGTCGTTTGGCCGTTGCCGTCGTCTACCGTCAGGGTTACGGTTTCCATGTCGTTGAAGCCGCTCATCAGGGTTCCGGACGGGTTTACCTGCGTAGTCGTTAGGCCAGCCTGACCGGTACAGTTATCACTAACCGTTGCGTTGGTATAGTTCGGGAGTTGGGCCTCACAGTTGCCGTCGGTGAAGATGACCTGATCGGTTGGGCAGGTGATCATCGGGCTGATGGTGTCTTGGAGGGTAACAGTAGCCATGCAGCTAACGGAGTTTCCGTTGGTATCATCGAGGGTATAGGTCACAACGATCTCTGTGTCGTCATTGCCGAATACCGTCCCTGGCACCGGCGTTTGCGCCACCTCCATGTCGATTAGTGCCTCACAGTTGTCTTCGCCCACAAGGTTGGCGCGGAAGTCGGGGATCATCGCGCTACAGTCAGCGTCCAAGAATACCGTCTCGTCGGGCGGGCAAACCGTGATGGTCGGGTTCGTATCGTCCACCAAGATCACCTCGAAAGTACAACTGACCACGTTTGGTGGCACGGCAGCATCTGTTGCGGTGATGGTCACTACTTGGATGGAGCTGTCGCCCATCATCGTTACCGTACCACCAACGGGGTCTTGGGTCAGGGTAATCATGCTCATGTCACCACAAGGGCTAGAAGCATTGGCCAAAGACCGGTAATCAGGAATTGTCGCTTCGCAGTCATCATCAGTCATAAGCACTTGCCGCGCTGGGCAAACGATCGTCGGGTCCGTTTGGTCTTCAAGTTCTACTTCAAACGTACAGCTGGTGGTGTTGCCGTTTCCATCATCGGCCGTCAGGGTTACTTCAATGATGGTACCGTCGTTCATGAAGGTCATACCGGGCGCCGGGTCTTGGGTCACGGTGATGGTAGTTTCAGCGGTACAGTTGTCGGCCACCGTTGCGTTGTCGGTATAGTCTGGCAGCGCAACCGGGCAAGCCCCATCAACGCTCAGCGTGTCCTTCATCGGGCAAATGATGGTTGGCGAGATCGTATCCTGCACCGTCACTACGAAGTCGCAACTGGTGCTGTTTCCGCTTCGGTCGGTGGCTTCAATGGTTACGGTTTGGGTAGCCCCATCGCCGCTAAGCGGCAAGCCAGCGGCTGGGGTCTGGAGGTAGGTCAGGTCCGATGTTCCGTCGTCGCAGTTGTCCATTCCTACGGCGAGGCCTCGGTAGTCGTCTAGCAATATGCCGCAAGTTGCGTCCAAGTACTGTGTTTGGGCCGGAGGGCAAACGATCATTGGGTCAGTATCATCAACCAACGCTACCTGAAAGTCGCAGGTAGCAAAGTTTCCGCTAGAGTCCGTAGCCGTGATGAAGATCGTTACCTCTTGGTCGTAGCCCGTCACCATTGTTGGTCCGGTTTGGGTTAGGGTGATTGCCCCCCCCGCCCCCACAGGGGGAGCCGAAGAGCAGTTGTCCGTCGCGGTAGCGAGGCCGAGGTAGTCGGGGATTAGCGCGGAACAATCTGTGTCTGCAACGACTTCCTGAGTGGCCGGGCAAGTGATTTGAGGATCAATATTGTCTCGGACGAAGAAGGTAAAGTCACAGGTCGTCGTGTTGCCGTTGCCGTCGTCGGCCGTCAGGGTCACTACTACGTTTTGCACGCCAGTAAACACCGTGCCGGGAGCGGGGCTTTGGGTCACCATAATGGCTGCCATATCCGTACAATTGTCGTCGGTCATGGCTAAGCTGGTGTAGTCTTCAATGGCCGTCATACAGTCTACATCGGTAAACTGTGTTTGGTTTGGCGGGCAAACGATGGTGGGCGCCACGTTGTCGTCTACGGTTATTTCTAGCGTACAGCTGGTGGTGTTTCCGTTGCCGTCGTCGGCCGTTAGGGTGATGACTTGAGTGGTTCCTTCATCACTAAAGACGGTGCTGGGGGCAATGTCTTGCGTCATTATGATGTCGCCGGGGCTTGTACAATTATCGGTTTTTATCGCTTGGGGGCGGTAATCTGGCAGCGTCACTTCACAATCTCCGTCGGTAAAGAGAACCTCGTTCGGGGGGCAGGTGATCATCGGCGAGATGGTGTCCTGCAAGGTGACCGTCAGAACGCACTGGCTGGTGTTACCGTTGCCGTCGTCGGCCGTCAGGGTGACCAATACTTCGGTATCATCACTGTCGTAAACCGTTGCTGCTAGAGGAGACTGCGTTACGGTTACGCCGCTTCCGCCGTTTACGTTGGCGCAGTTGTCGGTGGTGGTGGTTACCGCTACGAGGTCGGGCAAAGCAGCCATACAGCTTGCGTCTACATATATGGTTGAGTCTGCGGGGCAGTTAATAACGGGCGGGATCACATCGTCTAGCACGACTTCAAAACTACAACTGGTCGTGTTGCCATTACCGTCGTCGGCCGTTAGGGTTACCGTGAAACTGTCTCCTTCGTTTTGGGTACTTAGTACGGTTCCTGCGGCGGGGTCTTGGCTTACGGTTAGCCCCACAACTGCCAGATTGGTAGCCGAGCAGTTGTCGTCGATTACCGCTTCGCCGGTGTAGTCTGGCACGGTGAAGGAGCAGTTTGCCGTCAGGTTTTCCACCTTATCGGCGGGGCATTCGATGGTGGGCGAGATGGTGTCTTGTAGGGTGAGGTTGAAGACGCAGGCGGTCGTGTTTCCGCTGGCGTCCGTGACGGTCAGTGTGATGTCTTGGCTAAACGCCTGGCCGCTGATGACCGTTCCTTCGGGCGGAGACTGCGTCACTACCAAGTCGTTCATGTCCGTACAGTTGTCGTCAATTACGGCGCGGCTGGTGTAGTCTTCGAGGGTGAAGTCACAGTTTGCGTCGGGGTTAGCAATCGTATCGGCGGGGCAGGTTATTGTTGGACTGATCGTGTCGGTCAGGGTCAGTTCAAAGTCGCAGCTTACGGTATTGCCGTTGCCGTCGTCGGCCGTTAGGGTGATGGTGGTTTGCCCCCCAGCCCCCAAAGGAGGAGCAATCACGGTACCTGGGGGCGGCGTTTGGGTATAAATAATCCCTCCAGTTCCCGAAGGGGGAGTTGTTGTCGGACTACCAGTTTCAGAACAATTATCCTGCGCGGTCGCAGGTCCAATGTTCCAGTAATCGGGTACGGTATAACTACAAGCGGCGGTCAGGGTACCGATGGTATCGTTTTGGCAAACGGGGATGGTTGGAGGTGTTCGGTCAATGAGGGTTACGTCGAAGGAACAGCTCACGAAGTTTCCGCTCCCATCTGTAGCCGTCAGGGTAATGGTTTGGGTTGCGTTGTGGCCGCTGATGGTGGTCCCGATGGCGGGCATCTGGGTGACCGTGATGTCGCTCTGGTCACAGGAGCTGCTGGCGGAAGCGTCTCCGGTATAGTCGGGTATCACGACCTCGCAGTCGTCGTCGGCGGTCAGTTCCTGATCGGTGGGGCAGGTGATCATCGGGTCGGTGGAGTCCTCTAGGCTTACCATGAATTTACAACTGTCGATGTTACCGGATTCATCGGTAGCGATGATGGTTACGTCTAGGGTGGTACCGTCTCCGCTCAGCGGTGTGCCGGGAATGGGGCTTTGGGTTAGGGTAATGGCGGCGGGGTCTGAGCAGTTGTCGGTTGGGCCAGTATTGGGCCGATAATCGGGCAGCATGACAAGACAATTTCCGTCTACGCTGATCACATCATCGGCGGGGCAAACGATCATCGGCGGCAGGGAGTCGATGAGTTGTACGTCGAAATCACAGGTGATGAAGTTGCCGCTCGCGTCGGTTGCGGTTAGGGTAATGGTTAGCGCTCCCCCGCCCAAAGGAGGCGTCACGGATGTTCCGGCTACGGGGCTTTGGGTTACGGTTAGCCCCCCAGCCCCCAGAGGGGGAGTTCCACAATTATCCGCTACGACGGCGAGGGTGGTGTAGTCTGGAATTAGGGCGGCGCAGTTGGCGTCTACGGCTAGGGTAGTGTCGTTGGGGCAGATGATCGTTGGGCGGGTCGTATCGGCCAGTTCAACAGTAATCATGCACTGGCTCATGTTTCCGCTGGGGTCGGTAGCGGTGAGGGTGATGATTTGCTCGGCGCCGAGGCCGGAGATCATTGCGCCTGCATCCGGGCTTTGCACCAGCGTCAGCGCCCCTTGCCCCCCAGCCCCCAAAGGGGGAGCCGTGGCGCAATTGTCCGACACCATTATGCTGTCTCGGTAATCGGCGATGGTCACGACACAGGAAGCATCGGCAGGAATAACGCTCAGCGGTGGGCAAACGAGCGTTGGCGGCGTGTTGTCGCTCAGCGTTACCATAAACGAACAATCCGTTGTATTGCCGTTGCCGTCGTCAGCCGTGAGGGTGACGGTTTCGGTGCCGAGGGTATTGATGACCGTGCCAGCAGGTGCATTTTGCGAGATCGCAGGTGCAGGGGAACAGTTATCGGCGGCGGTTGCCAGACCAGTGTAATCCGCGAGCGTGATGGTACAGCTTCCATCTACGAACACTTCCTGATCTGGAGGACAGATGATGGTTGGCGGTGTGTTGTCTTGAAGCGTGATGAGGAAAGAACAATCTGCGGTGTTGCCGTTACCATCATCGGCTGTCAGGGTAATGTTCTTACTTATGTTGTCTCCACTCAGCATCGTCCCTGGGGCCAATACTTGGGTTACCGTAATGGCGGAGGGGTCGGTACAGTTGTCGGTTGCGCTCCCTTCCCGATAGTCTGGTACTAGGGCGTTACAGTCTGCGTCTAAGAAGATGGTCTGGTCTTCTGGGCAGGTGATTTCGGGGTCGGTGTTGTCTTCGAGCGTAATTGTGGTGATGCACTGAGCGGTGTTGCCGTTGCGGTCATCGGCCGTGAGGGTGACCACTATTTCTGTTGCGTCGTTCATGAAGGTCTGCCCGATGCCGATGTTCTGGGTGATGATGATCATCCCCTCCGCCGTACAGTTGTCCAATACATCCGTCTGAACGGTGAGGTCTTCGAGGTCGTAGGAGCAGTTTTCGTCGAGGTCTACGGATTTGTCTGCTGGGCAAGAGATCGTTGGCGGCACGTTGTCTTCCAGCGTAACGATGAAGGAACAGCTGTCGAGGTTCCCGTTTCCGTCGTCGGCTAAGATGGTGACTTGGGTAGCGTCTCCCTCTCCGTTGAGTACCGTTCCGGGTGCGGGCCGCTGGGTGAGGGTGATGGCTCCCGGAGCGGTACAATTGTCGGTTACGACAGCATCTCCACGGTAATCGGGGATGAGGGCATCACAGTTCGCGTCGGGGCGAACTACTTGGTCTCCTGGGCAGGCGATGGCGGGTTGGGTTTCGTCTTTTGCCGTAACAGTGAAGGAGCACTCCTCCATATTCCCGCTACCGTCGGTGACCGAAACCGTCACGGTCTCGGTCGTATTATGCCCACTAATGACCGTTCCTGGGGGCGGAGTCTGGACAACGATGAGGTCTTGCTCCGCTGTACAATTGTCTTGCGCTACCACCATGCCGGTGTAGTCTCCAATCATTATTTCGCAGTCAGCATTGGTTAGTAAGGTATCCGGTTCAGGGCAAGTGACGACCGGAGGCGTAGTATCTCGGACGGCCAAGATGAAGGTACACTGGGCCAGGTTTCCGCTGGGGTCCATTGCGGAGATGGTCACGGTTTGGTCTACGGAAGGGCCACTGAAAGCCGCCCCCGGCATGGGGTCTTGGGTGATGGTAAGCTCGTTGTTTGCCGCGCAGTTGTCGTCAATCGTCGCTAAGCTTCGGTAGTCTTCTAGTAGGAAAACACAGGCTTCGTCGAAAGCATCCGTTTGGGTAGCAGGGCAGACGAGGGCTGGCGGGAAGGTATCGATCATCGTTACCTCGAACATACACATCGATGAGTTTCCGTTCAGGTCAAGGGCCGTGATGGTTACCATTTGGGGCACGTCTAGCTGGCTGGCCGGGATCAGCGTCATGTCTGCCGGAGATTGGGTATAGATAACCCCCGCAGCGGGTTGCATACATTCGTTTACTGCGAGGACGAGGTCCGTATAGTCGTCGTATTGCCCAGTACAATCATCAGCACTTGCGATTTCGATTTGGCCGCCGGGGCAGGTCAGGTTGAGCGGTACATCGTCGTTTAGGCTTACGTCAAAAGTACAGTTTGCCGTATTTCCGTTGCCATCGTCGGCGGTTAGGGTAACGGTGATAACAGTTGGTATGGCGGGGTTGCCATTGTCCATCACCATAGTTCCAACCGTAGGTGATTGTGTGATAATGATGTCGGCCTCCGCCCGGCAATTATCGAGTACCGTGATTCCGTCGGTGTAGTCAGGGAAAGGCACCGCACAAACATCATCGACGGTCAGGATTTGGTTGTCGGGGCAAACCACGGGTGTAGGCGGAGCTTGGTCTTCAAAAGTAACCGTTGCTGTACAGGTTACGGTATTACCGCTGGCGTCCATGACGGTGAAGGTTACGTCTACGGTAGTACCATCTCCGCCGTACTGTGCGCCAGCAGCGGGGCTTTGGCTGATGGTTAGTGCGGTTGCCGAGCAGTTGTCGTTGGTGACTAAGTTGGGGATCAGATCAGGGATTACACCGTTACAGTCCTCATCTAGCGCAATGGTTACACCGGCCGCCGAGCAATCTACTGTTGGGTCTACTTCGTCTCGGATCAGGACGGTCAGGGTACAGGCGGCGGTGTTTCCGCTTTCGTCTTCGGCGGTTAGTACAACATCAATCTGGGGCGGAACGAGCCCGTTGTAAACCGTGTTTGGAGCAATGTCTTGGGTTACGACAATGGTGCCCGGGTCGGTACAGTTGTCCATTACAGTCGCCATACTGGTGTAGTCTCCCAGCATAGCGTCACAGTTGGCGGCATCGAGCAAGATGGTTTGAGTAGGTGGGCAAACGATGGTCGGCATTGCTTCGTCTACGGGCGTAATCTCGAAGGTGCAGGTTTGTACGTTGCCTGCCGCGTCGGTGGCCGTCAGGGTGATCGTTTGCGGAATATTGAGCTGCGCTTCGGGAATGATGGTTCCGGCGGTAGGGCTCTGGGTTACAGTTAGCCCGCCACCCCCCAAAGGGGGAGAGCTGCAATTGTCCATTACAGTAGCTTCGCCGGTATAGTCCGGGATTTCAAAGTCGCAGTTTGCGCTCACGGGTTCGTTGCGGTCTGCGGGGCAAACGATGTCGGGCATTTCGGTGTCCTCCGCTACCACGGTAAAGGTGCAACTTACAGTGTTGCCGTTGCCATCGTCGGCGGTGATGGTGACCATTCGTTGGTCACCGTCGAAGCTCAAGATGGTTCCTCCGGCGGGGCTCTGCACCAACGATATGGTGGTCATGGCACAATCGTCGGACACCGTCGCGATGCCAGTATAATCTGGCAAGACGACCGAGCAGTCTCCGTCGAGGGTAAGCGTTGCTGGCGGGGGGCAAGTAATCGTTGGGTCCGTTACGTCCTTCAGCGTCACGTTGAATTGGCAACTCGCGGAGTTGCCGTTGCCGTCGTCTACGTTGAAGGTAACAGGGATTACGGCGTTTGCGCCCATCACGATGGTGCCCGCAGCAGGCATTTGCTGTACCGTTAGCCCGCCAGCTCCCGAAGCGGGGGTACAGTTATCGTCCAGTGTTAGTTGGGAGGTAAAGTCTGGCAGGGTAACTTGGCAGCCTGTTGCGTCTAGGTCAAGATCTTGTACGGCTGGGCAGGTTACGGTAGGCGGCGTTACGTCGTCTAGCGTAATTGTTGTGGTACACATGGCCGTCAGTCCGTTGCCATCATCAACGGTTAGTACGATGCTTTGGGTGATGCCGTCTCCGGTTAGTACGGTACCAACGGCAATGTCTTGGGTTACGGTTAGTGTTGCGCCTTGGTCGCAGTTATCGCTAGTGATGGCGAGCCCGGTCAGGTCAGGAACAGTTGCCATACAGTTGTCATCGACCTCCACAGTTGCGGGCTGGGGGCAGGTGATCATCGGGGAAGTGACGTCGGAGGTAGTGAGTAAGAAAGAGCAATCGGCGGAGTTTCCGGCCTCGTCGGTGGCGGTGAGGGTGATGGTTTGGGTTCCGGGGCCAACGGCACCGGGGGAGCCGGGGGCTGGGCTTTGTGTTACGGTGATGGCGGCTCCAGGGCTGCAGTTGTCGGTTATGGTGGCGAAACCACGGTAATCACCAATTTGGTAGGTACAGTTGCCGTTGGCATCGCTGGAGAGCGATTGGTTGGCGGTAGGGGGGCAGGTGATCGTGGGTGGGGTCTGGTCTGCGAGGGTGAGGGTGTAAGTACAGTTTGCGGTATTGCCTGCTTCGTCGGTAGCCGTAAGGGTGACCATGACTACGGTTCCGTCCGCATTTCTTACCTGACCTTGCACCGGCGTTTGCGCCAAAGTAATGTCACCCATCGCTGAGCAATTGTCGGTAACCGTGAGGCTCGTAGTTAGGTCGGGAATGGTGTATTGGCAACTGCCGTCAACGGCTACGTCTGCATCTGCGGGGCAGGTCACCTCTGGCGCAATCGGGTCTATCGCCGTAATCGTAAAAGTACAAGTTGCGTCGTTACCGCTTTGGTCGGTTGCGGTGATGGTGACGGTATTTGCGCCAAGGTTCAGGTTGCTCCCTGGGGCTGGTGCTTGCGTGATGGCGATCATGTTGGTTGCCGTACAGTTGTCGCTAGACTGTGCAGACCCCGTATAATCGACAATAGCTTGGGTACAGTTTTCGTCTAAGGCCACGGTTGCGTTTCCGGGGCAGATTATGGCAGGGTCAACGTCGTCAACGGTGGTTACGGTCACTTCTTCCGTACAAATACCATCATCGTAACGGATCGTTTCGGTTACGGGTACGCCGGTGAAGTTGTTGCCTAGCGTAACCACGCCGTTGGCGTCAACGGTAGTCCCGATGTTGCTTCCGGGCGTAATTCCGGTACGGACGGAGTAGGTGCCGCCGGGAGAATCGTTGGTTATTGCGTTCAGCACGTCGCCGGGGCAGCCAGTGCTTTGGGTCTGCACCAAGTTGGGTTCGTCGATGATGCCGTCTCCGTCATCATCCTTACCATTATCACAGACCTCTCCGCAGCGGACATTACCGATCTGGTTGAGGTTGTTGGTGTAGTCACATTCCGCCGTTCCGGTCAGGGGGAAGTCGCTGTCTTCGAACGGAAGATCTGCTGGCGGGAAGCCGGGGTCGTTTACGCTCAGGAAGATGGGTGACCCCGGCGGGATCAAGGCAACGGGGATGGTCCGGATTATCGTCACGGTTTGGCCGGGGTCTACTTGCGTACCGATGGTGGTAGTTTGGATGAGGTTGGGCATCCCAGTGCTGGGGTCTCCGTCGTAGTAAGAGATCGGGGTGTTGGCTGGCAATGGAGCAGACCCATTGACGTTGTCAACGATCAGGGTCACGATGATTTCATCTGGGCAGCCGCTAAAGTCAATGTCTGGGTCTCCGTTTACATCAAGAGAGGCCATGATTACGGCGTCGGCAGCGGGGTAAGTCACAACTCCGTCTGGGCCTCCACCAATCGAGGTCTGCACCAAGAAGTTGTTGTATCGCTGGCCCAAGGCCGGGTTCAAGTTGTTTTGCTGAAACTGCGGTACCGTTAGGTCATTGTTGATGTTGGTGACGTTGTAGCCGTGCTGGTTCCAGACGTTGCGGGCAGGCACCCAAGGCTGGTTAGAGGATTCGTAAACGCTGATCCAGCCCGTGCCCGAGCCCCCCGGGCCGTTGACTGCCTGAGACGTAACCACGATTTCGGCAGTGCCGTCTCCGTTCACATCAGCAACGATGGGGTATTCCGTCCGGGTTCCGGAACGACTCTGGATGCGGTAGAGTTCCATCCCGGTTGCGCCGTCGTAAATGAAGAGGTGTTCTTCTTCGGAGTAGACGACTTCTACTGTTCCGTTTCCATCAAAATCAAACAGCGTAGAGCCTGTACGCTGCGAGCCATCATCTAGGCCGGTGATTTGCCAGAGGGTAACCCAGGTTCCGTTGTTGGGGTTGGCGTCGCCGTCGTTGTCTATGTAGTTGCGGACGGTATAGATGTTTCGGCCAGCGAAGCCTAGTTCTACGTCTCCGTCGCCGTCGAAGTCCCCGATATTGATTCTTCCACCAGAGGTTGTATTGGGCACTTGGTAGCTGGAGCCGATGATTTGGTTGGTATAGGGATCCCAGGCGTATACGTCTCCGGCGTCCATCACGGCGATGTCCATGCGCCCGTCTCCGTTGATGTCGGCGATGGAGGTCATGCCGTCGCGGAGGTTTGTTGGGCCGCTGTATTCAGCGGCGAGCTGGTAGGTGCCGTTGTCTGGGCCTCCGGCGGGGTCGAAGTCTACGGTCCAGACTTGGTTACCCGCGATGTATTCTAGGCCGGCGGCTTCGGGGCCGAAGGTGCCGCCGTCGGGTTTGGGGTCTCCGGGTTGGAATAGGTCGTAGTAGATGGGGAAGCGGTCGGAATTATTATTGGCGGCGTAGCCACCGACGTTGACGGAAGCGTCACCATCTACGTAGCGTTCACCAGTGATGGCGTTAAAAATCCGATCACCGATGTACACCTCAGGGATGCCGTCTTGGTTGATGTCGGCTATTTGTGGGGTAGAGACGTTGTTGTCGTCTCCGATACCATTGGCTGTTCGCCAGATGGCATTGGGGTTCCCGTATTCGTAGCGAGCAAGGATGCCGCCTGTTTCAACCTGAAAAAGGTCTCCTATCCCGTTTTCGTCTACGTCAGCAATGGCGATCTGGCCAAACGGGTGGGTTGTTGGCGTAACGATGCTTTGTTCTAGCATGCCGGTAGCGCCGTCGAATATTTGAATTCGGGCTGGGTTGTTGTCTCTACTCACCAGTTCTGCAATACCGTCTCCGTCCAAATCCCCGACAACAACGCCTGCGCGCTGGTCAATGGCATATTGGCTTTCGTCTGTTTGGTAGACGAGGTTTAGCTCAATTTCCTCAAGCTCTGGTGGGGTATAGCCGCAGACGGGTACGGGCGGGTTGAAGAAGAAGTCTTCACAGCCGTTTATTCCGCTACAGTCTTGGTCGTAGCAATCAATCAATCCATCGCCATCATTGTCTATTCCATCTCCACAAGCAGTTTCCTGTGCAGAAATTGAATTGAAACAACCACAAATAGCCACGGTAAACACAAGGCGTAAAAGCAACACAGGGATAAAATTTAGCTCATGAGACAACAAAGACGAATCTAGGCCAAAGGTAAGTATTTCTACATGCCTTAAGCGTTTCTTGCCCCGTAATGTGCGCGTAATACATCGCCAAGTTGTTTAATGTGTTACTCTCCCCCCCCATACTACTTCACATACTCTCGCTCAATTTCCTCCAGCGTCTTGCCTTTAGTTTCTGGCAGTACCCACCAAAAGACCACCAAACCACCAAGCGCAATCAAGCCATAAATCAAAAAAGTAAGGCTGCTACCAAGGGTAGAAAGCTCCCAAGGGAAGAAGCGGGACACCCCCCAACTAGCAAAACTATTGATAAAACCAATGAAGCCAATCGCTAGCCCCCGGTAAGCGTTGGGGTACATTTCAGAAAGCATCACCCACATCACCGGCCCCAAAGAAAAGGCGAAACAAGCCACGAAACCCAATATCCCGATCATCACCAAAATCGCGTTCATCGTGGTGGCCCGTTCCAGAATGTCGCCTTCGTATTTCTTATACGTTTGCTCGCCAAGGGCAGATTTTGCAGCCCCTTTAAAAGCAACGTCGTTGTCGAATGTTTGCCCAACGAGCGGAGCCAGTGCTCCAGCATCCAGTTCTGTAAGCTCTCCCACGTCGGCCGCGTCGAGGGTGTACGTCGCTTCGCTAAAACTGTAAGCACACAGCAGCATGCTGAGGCCAATACCCCCAATCCCCGTCAGCAACAGTTTTCGCCGCCCAATTCGGTCAATCAAGTAAATAGCCACAATGGTAAACACCACGGAGGTAAGGCTCAGCCACACCCCAGAAGTGAAGGCTGCATCCGTACCAATACCGGTTTGCTTAAAGATCGAAGTCGCGTAAAAGTAGATCGCATTGATGCCCGTCACCTGTTGCAACACCCCAATCGCAATCCCAACCCAGAGCAGGAAACGCAACTTGGGCGCAAAGAGCGCCCAAATACTCGTCTTGGTCTCCGTAGCCCTCTCTTGGGCCATGTTTGCGCTGATTTCTTCGGCTTCCTTACGCGCCGCCTCCGCTCCATGAAGCCTAACCAGTACCCGCTCGGCTTCTTCGTCTTTGCCCTGCTGAAATAACCAACGCGGACTGCGCGGCACGAAAAACAACAGGATAAAATACAGTAAGGCCGGTAAAAATTCAATCCCCAACATCCAGCGCCAAACCGTAGTGTCCGTTAGCCCGTAAGCCCCATCGTTGTTGAGGCTATTGAGGTAAGCATTGCAGAGAAAGGCCGCAAAAAAGCCCAACACAATGTTGAGCTGCTGGATGGAAACCAACGAGCCCCGCCGCTCCGCCGAAGAGATTTCAGCGATGAACGTAGGCGCAATCACCAACGCCGCACCAAACGCAATACCCCCCAACAAACGGGCTACATAAAGCGCTTCGTACCCCCCAGCATAAGCCGACCACAACGCCGAAAGGGCGTAAAGAAAGGCCACCACCAGCAGTACAATCTTGCGGCCAATCACGTCGCTAAGCTTACCCGCTACCAGCATCGCAAACATAGCCGCCAGAGTAGGTGCCGCTACAATAGAGCCCTCTTGGCCGTCGGTAAGGCCAAAAAATGGACTGGCAAAGTTCATCACACCAGAAATAATCCCAGCATCAAAACCAAAAAGAAAGCCCCCCAACGACACAACGAGGGCAAGGAATACGGTGAAATTGGAGGTCTTTTGCATGGTAAGTTTGTTTTCCCCCAATAAGCAGCTTATTTATGGCTCCTGCAAGTGCTGATGCGCTGCCCAAACATAAAATTAGTCCCCCAACTACTATCGTACTCGCTCCCAAAAGTCCGCCTCCATCCCCTTCACATCAATGCCCTCATACATCCAAACCGAGCGTTGGGTGTTTTCCGGAGGCGTCAGTACACTGACCTCCGAGGCTTGCTCGGGTTTCAGGAAGGCTTGCAGGAGGGCCACGTCCCACATCGTCCATTTTTCAGCGTCGGGGCCGGCGTGGTTTTCCCAGCGGGCGCGGAGGTACGCGCCCAGTTTGCCTGCTTTGGCGAGGTGGCCAAAGGTGCTTTCTCGCCCCCAAGTATACTTGATGGCGACGGAGATGGGCATCACGTGCAGCTCCAATCCTTCGGCGTTGAGGAGGTAGTTGGCGGCGTTGAGGTCTCGGCGGATGTTGAACTCGTCTTTGTTCCAGAAGTGGCCGTCGAAGTCGTAACGAAAGCCGAGAACGTAGGCCACAACGCGGTCTTTTATTTTCGGTTCCAGCGCGATGGCCGAAGCCAAGTTGGTAGCGGCCCCGATACTGAGCACGGCCAGTTTTTCGCCGTCGTTTAGGGCCATCGCTTCTTCAATGATGAATTGCGCGGCGGGGCTATCGCGTGGGTCGTAATCGCCCCAAGGCTTGCCCATCATCAAGTCGGCGCCAAGCGGATGTGGCAGCTCGGTGCGCCCCATGATGGAGAGCAGCTCTTCGTTCAGTTGCTGGCTTTGGTAAACGGTGCTGTCTCCGCTCCAAACGTGAAACCACTGGGCCGAACTGAGGCCCAAAACCTCAACCCCAGGGTAGCTATCCTTGAGCAAATAAGCGATCGCAAACAGGTCATCTATCTCATTGGCCGTGTCGGAGTCCAGTATCAGTTTCATCGGGGCTTCGAGGGGCCACACATAACGCGGAGCATCTGCAATTTCAGTCTTGCCGTCAGCAGTTTTTTCGGGCGGCGGCGCGCAGGTGCAAAGAACGGTAAGGAGGAGCAAGGAAAGTAAAGTACGCATTGAGCAAATATAAGGTCATCACCTCAGCTCAATTTTGTACCGAGTTAAAAATTTCTTTTACCCAATCGTTCACCATGCAGTCAATTATCAAGTGAATTCTTGGCTGATCGCCGTTGTTCCGAACTTCATGCAGGATGTGAAAATTGCAGTACCAGCATTCCCCTTCTTTCATGCGCACCGGAGTGTTCTCTAGTAGCAACTCTACCTTATCGTTGGTTTGAATGGGGATATGAAGCCGGACTTTGCCGTGCTCAAAACTATAACCAACGTCCCGATGAGGCCTGATGATGGCCCCTGGGTCTAGGGCATGAATTCGGAAGGTTTCTACCCTGCATTGAAAGAAGTTGAATATCGAAAGCAAATAAGGACATTTGTTCAGCGCATCGGTAGGTAGGAACTTAACATCGCCGTCTGGTCCTACTATGGGTTCAACCAGGTGCTTGGCCCAGAGGGTTTCCAACTCAACGGAAGGATTGTAAATGTCGAAAAAGTCTGATTTCGAAAAATCGTCGAGTTCTTTTTTTATGGCCGCTGCATCGAATTCAAACGGGAGTTTAAGCGTATTCATATCTGTGGGTTCTATTGCGTAGTTGCAAAAATAGCGGGCTTTGTTATAGGCCAACCAAACACAGCGGGCGTTTCCTTAAAACGGACCAACCAGCTTTGCCGAAGATAACGCGCTCTGCTGACATTTAAGGAGCTACCAGTTAGGGTGATAAGAATGTTTGATGAACTTCTCCAAACTCGAGGCGAGTTTCGTGGCTACTTTACCAACATTCTTATCACCCTAGCTACCAGTGGTGAAAAATGTATAACAATGCACGGCTTCCACCACCTACTCTTCCCAAACCCCATCCGCTCGCTCTTGGTCTAGGAGCAGGAAATTCGGGTCCAGCACAACCTTATCTGGCCGTTCACTTAGCTCAACCCCGACGTGGGTATTGATGGCGGAGATGCGCAACCGCTTCAAGGCCAACAACCGTTCCCCTGCGTAGAAGCCTACCTCAACGTAGTCTGCCAAAGGCAGAGAGGCCAACACTCCTTCCGTGATGCTGCTTCCAGCAGCGTCTTCGTAGGTTCGTTTTCCGCTTGCGTTGGCGCGGTACTTGATCGTTTGCAGGTCAAATGAAACCGGGTAACGACCGTCGTTTGCGGGTCCAACTACTACTTCATCTAGTCGGTTATCGTAGAGGGTGATGGTCTCGAAGTAATCCGTGATGAGGTACTGCAACGAATCTGGCGTTGCCGCACGGAGCGCCGCTACCAGATCAAGCGAAGTAGCGAAAGGCGGCGGCGCAAACCGGTACCGGTCTTCAAAATCCGCTAGGGCGGTATGGAAAGCATCCTCTCCCAAATAACAGCTCAGGGCGTGGTAAGCTAGGGCAGCTTTGCGGTAGTTGAGGAATTCTTGTTTTTCGCCCGCCACAATGAGCGGCACCTCCCCTCCCCTGCCCTTCCGAACCGCGAAGTAGCGTTTCTGAAAGAAACGAAGTACCCCCTGAGCGAACTCCGCCCCATACTCCCGCTCCGTCACCTTCAAGGCGAGGTAATCCGATAAGCCTTCCGTGATCATCCGGCCGCCCTTCACATTGGCGGGGTCTACGCGGTGGCCCCACCAGTAGTGCGCCACTTCGTGCGCCCCCGTGAAGAAGGGCACGTTGAACACTTCGTTGTTCGTATGGTCCACATCGCAGAGCAGCATACTCTCCGAGTACGGAATCAGGTTGGCGTTCAGGGTGGCGTGGCTGCCGTAGTTGTTCGGGTATTCCACCATCTGGAGCTGGTCGTGTTCCAGCTCTCCAAACAACGCACTGAAGTACGCTACCCCAGACCGAACGCCATGCCGGATGTGCTCAATGTTCTGGCTGTGCTCCGGCAAGTATTGAAAAGTCAGGGGCATGTTGGCGGCCGTATCCCGTACGGTTTCGTAGCGGCCCGAAAGCCAAGAGATGTTGTTGACAATCGGGGCAGCAGAGCGGTAATGGAAGTAGTTTCGTCCGTCTTCTTGCCATTGCCGAACGAGGTTTCCTTCGGAGAATACTTCTTGGTCTGCTGCGGTGCTGACGGTTGTTTCGTAGTCGATCCGGCCCATGTTGTTGCCGGAATAACTGTAGCCCAACAAGGTTGTGTCTGTAGGTAAAAGCTCCCGCACCGTACGCTCACCGAGTCCGTACTTGGTCCGCTTTTTGGCGTTAGAGAGGTAAGCCTCCCGAACGCCAAGGGTAGGCAAGATGTGGTACCCCAACAGGTAAGTGCCGTTGGGTTTTACCCGGTCGTTGGAGTGTAGTAAGCCGTTGGGGGCGTTCTGCACTTCAAAATCTAACCGAAGGCTATCGCCGCTCAGGAGCGGCTTGTCTAGCAGCAACAATTGGTAGTGCAGTTCTTCGTCGTCTTTCAGTACTTGGTGTGGGTTCCGGACGGTGTATTCGCCTACATCTTTCAGGCTGGACGCCAGCAAGACGGTGTCTAGGGCTTCGCTCGTTCGGTTGGCGAACCATAGCGTGCCGTTGGCTTTGTAGGCCAGGTCTTCGGGGTAGAGCGCTAGATTGATTTTGGCTTTTGCGAGACGGGGCTGGAGCAGGCCAGCGTAGCGGCCAAACTCCTGTTCGTTGCGTACCAGAAAAGCGTCGTAGGTCGCTTCGTCTATTGTCCGGTGTTGGCCGATGTGGTCGTGGTGGAAGAGGGTGGCTCCGAGGCCCAAGAACGCCAAGCCGCAGGTGAGCATGGCTGGTTGTAGTACCTTGCCCTCCAACTTTCTTTGCATCCAGCGTTCGCGCCAAGAAAAAACGTAGCCCCTCCGCCACAAATACAGGCTCCCGCCCAGCAGCAAAAGCCCGCCCAGCAACCAGTAGCCCTTGAAGGCCGCAAAGTACGCCAGCCCCGGCCCGTAGCCGAAGAAGTCGGAAAACGGAAAGCCAATATCTACCCCCGGAACGCTGTTGAATTTGAACACCCCTGCCTGCATCCAAGACCACCCCAGTTGCTTGCCAAACTCGCCAAAAAGCCCCACCGCCGAAGGCAATAAAACCATCACGAAGAAACCCAAGTAGAGGTTCCGCAACAAATTATAAACGAAGGTAGCCGCACAAGCCCAAATCAAGAAATGTACAAAATGGAGGCAGAACAACTCGAAAACGTAGTGCCCAATCTCGAAGCGAAAATAGCCGTTGATCGCCTGCGTAACAACGCCCGCAACCAGCACGACCAATAACAGCAACAACTGCACCTTGAGCACCGCCAAAAGCCGAGACAACAACAGCACCCAATCTGGCTGCGGCGTTGCGTCAATCAAGTCTCCCATCCCCGTACTCCGCCCCCGGTGCGCCAGCAAACCAGCGTACAAAAAGGTAACCAAGTTGATCACGAAACTGAAGATGAACATCGGGATGGCCAACATCGTAGCCGTAGTCGGTTGGATCTCGAAGCCGTTCTGCGGGTTCATCTGGCTCTGCTGCACAAACACCAACACGAAGCCCGTAAGCAGCAAAGCCACGAAGGGCCAACTGCGGGCAATCCACCAGAAATCTATGGTAGACAAAGACCAGGCCGTCCGCAGCCCAGTCCTCGTTCCGTAATGCAAACCAACCAAAGGGCGCTCCGCTTGGGCCTGTTTCTGCCCCCCAACAACCTCTGGTTTCTTACTGCTCGCTGTGCGCCCAAACTGGCTAAAACTAAACGTTCTCCACGCAGACCAACACAAGCCCAACGCCACGCCTCCCCACAACGCCCGGTTGGCCAGCAGCAAGGCTGTAAACGGAACCATCCGCCCGTTGCGCTCCGCTATCGTCCAGCCCCGAACGCCTTCTTTTACGGCCGAAACGCCCGTTGGGTCCAGCAAACCAACTAGCCAATCCGTCTCTCCTCCACCAAAAAAACTACTAGCCAGTGCCTGAAACATCACAACCAAAATGATAGAAATGAACGCCAAGTACACGTTGCGCGTACCCACCACTACCCGAAAAACCAGCGCACCAAACAACAGCAAGTTCGGGAACAGGAAAAGACCAAACAACACCCCGTAGTTAAGTGGCGAAAACGGCACCACTACACCCTCCGGAATGCCCGGCATCAAGGCCCCCAGCGCAAAGCCCAAACCGATCCCGCAAACGATCAGTCCCGCAATCAGCATTGCCGCCCCAAACTTGGCCGGAAGGTAATCTCCCTTAGTCAGCGGATAAGAAAACAGTACGGTATACATCCGGCTCTGGTAATCTCGAGACAAAGCCGCCCCAACGATGGTAGGCAGCAAAAACAACAACGGGTAGTTGAGGTAATTGGCCATAAAGATCAGCCGGAAACCGGAGTTCAGCACCTCGGCATCCTCCCCTCCCGTAGCCTCGGCAGACATCCCCCACATCGTAAGGAAAGACAAGCCAAAAAGCGCAGTAGCGTAGAGCCACGGCAACGGTTGGCGGCTCCAATGAAAAAGTTCGTGACGGAAAATAGTGGATAACATCTTTCTATGGTTTTATTGCTTGATGGCTTTGTGATCTCTGTGTTCTTCTGTGATCTCTGTGTTTTTCTGTGTCCTTCTGTGATCTACAAGCGCCCCCTACCTCATCATCGCAAAGAAGTAAACATCCTCCAACGAAGGCGAAGCCGGCGCGAAACCGGCGGGCATCGTGGTGGCTTCTACCCGAATTCGGAGGCTGTTGTCTCGGTTGTAAGCAGAGGATAGTACTTGGTATTTTGTCTGGTATTCAGGCAATTCCCCCGCAGCAATATTAGCCGTCCAGACCCATCCTTTGAGGTCCGCCATGGCCTGTTCGGGGGTGTTGTGCAACAACAAATTTCCTTTATTCATCACAGCAATGTTGGTACACAAATCGGCGATGTCCTCCACAATGTGGGTAGAGAAAATTACGATACTCTCCGTGCTGATGGCGCGCAAGATGTTGAGGAACCGCTGTCGTTCTGCGGGGTCGAGGCCTGCCGTTGGTTCATCGACGATGATGAGCCCCGGGCTATTGAGCAGTAGCTGGGCGATGCCGAAACGTTGCTTCATGCCGCCCGAATAGCTGCTCACGGCGGTACGACGGTGGGCGGTCAGGTTGGTAACTTCTAGGCAGTAATCGATCATTTTTTGTCGTTCGGCGCGGTTGGCCAGCCCCTTCAAGCGGGCGAGGTAATCCAGCAAGCGTTCGGCCGATAAGCGCGGGTAAACACCAAACTCTTGCGGCAGGTAGCCGAGGGTTTTGCGCAGGGCGAGCGGGTCGGCCAGTACGTCGATGTCGCCATAGCGGATGGTTCCCGTATCGGGCTGTTGCAGGGTAGCGATGGTGCGCATCAAGGTAGACTTGCCCGCCCCGTTAGGGCCCAGCAGGCCGAACATTCCGTTGTTGAGCACTAGGCTAATATCGTTCAGCGCACGGGTGCCGTTGGGGTAGGTTTTGCTTACGTTTTGTAGTTGGAGATTCATTGGCTTGGTAGGTTTGGCAGGTTGCAGGTTGCAGGTTGCAGGTTGCAGGTTACAAGTTGCAGGTTGCAGGTTGCGCCCTGAAACGCACTTGCAACTTGCAACCTGCAACTTGCAACTTGTCACAAACATGAGGGCGGCGGAGCGCAGGTGCAATGAAAGGATGATGAAGGGCGGATTTGCCGTGATGAAGGCCCCGACCGACCAATATCACGAGAAATGGCCCCTTCGTCATCATTCCGCCGCCGGTCGGGGCAGACAAGCCTTATTTTGCAAGCATGAACCGAACGGCAAACCAACAAACCGCCCCGCCGCCTTGGCAAACGACGCTCCTCCTGAGCGTAGTCCTCCTCGTTACGTCCTACGTACTAGCTCAGGCTACGGGGGCAGCCTCTTCCGTAGGCGTACTACTGCGCTTTCTGGGAAGCTTGGCCATGTTCTTCGGCACAATGTTCGTCCTGACCTACCAATGGCCATGGATGAAGAAAAAAGAACGGCTGCTACTTGGGGCAATCGTTTATAGTTGTTACTTCGTCGGGACTTTGGTGTTCCAGCCTACCCTCCAAGGCCTACCTTTTACCAGACACCTCCTCCTTACCGATAGCTTTGCCAACCAGCAGACCCTTCGCTTGCTAGTTCCCGTTCTCCTCCTCGTTCACTTGCTGCTCTTTCGCCGCAGGCTTGACCTGAGCCAGATAAGCTGGGCCAAATGGATGACGCCCCTCCGGGTAGCGTTGGCCCTCACCCTACTGCTCAGCTTCGGCATGGTAATAATGAGTACCCGCTTCCAAGAGCAAATACAAACGATGAGTGGAGCCGCAGCCTTCGGCCTCTACCTGTGGTTGGTCGTTCAGTGCTTTGTGGTTTACATCCCCTACTACCTTTTATACCACCTACACCACCATTACTTATTCTCCGACCTCTGGCTAAGGAGTATTGCCCACTACTTGCTTGGCGCAATTGGGCTGGTACTGGGCTTCGCGATTGTTCATGCCGCGCTGGTGGTGTGGTTGCCCGTGGTCAGTGTGTATTTCCTGCATCCCGCAGGGATGACCGGTACGGCAATTTCCGACATAAGCGTTGGTTTTGCCATCAGCATTTTCACGCTCACCTTCCCGCTCATCTTGGCCTTGGAGTGGTTCCGCAAGGAGCGCGCCATCACTACACTAGCCGCAGAAAAATCTGCCGCCGAGCTTGCCTTGCTAAAGGAGCAGATCAACCCCCACTTCTTCTTCAACACCCTCAACAACCTCTACGCCATGAGCCTGACGGCCGAGGCCGAAACCCCCAAAACCATCCTGAAACTGTCGCAGCTCATGCGCTACGTCATCTATCGGGGCAAGGCGCAAACCGTCTCGCTGCGCGAAGAAGTAGACTACCTCCAAGATTACCTCGATCTCCAAACCATTCGCCTACACAAACCACTCGACCTTCGCTTTAACGTAGAGACCGACAACGAGAACATTCACATTCCGCCGCTGCTCTTCATCGTACTAGTCGAAAACGCCTTCAAACACGGCGTAGAACCAGCCGAAGACGGCTGTTTCCTACATTTACACCTTAGCTCAACACCCAACGAGTTGACGTTCCGCTGCGACAACTCCACCCCCCAACCAGAAGGCAACCTACCCGAACCAGGCATCGGGCTAGACAACCTACGCCGACGCCTAGACCTTCACTTCCCCAACCAGCACGAGATCAAAATCGAACGACGACCAGAAAGCTTTTCCGTCGTCCTAAAGCTTGAACTATGACCACCCTCCGAGCCCTCATCATCGACGACGAACCGCTTGCCCATAAGGTCATCATGCAGTACGCGCAAGATGTACCGTTTTTAGACATCGTAGGCCAGTGCTACAAAGCCACCGAAGCCTACGCCATGCTAGAAAACCAAGCCGTAGACCTGCTGTTTCTCGACATCAACATGCCCCGCCTCAAAGGGCTAGACTTCCTGCGCACCCTAGCGCATCCCCCCGCCGTCATCATCACCTCCGCCTACGAAGAGTACGCCCTAGAAGGCTACGAACTCCGCGTAACCGACTACCTACTCAAACCCTTCAGCTTCGAGCGCTTTCTGCGGGCAGTCAACTCCGCCCGCAAGCAAAACAGCCCGGAAAGTCCTACACAAACGGCCTCCACTGCCACCTCTCAAGCACCCCTCGCCTACCCCGAACAACTCTTCATCAAGGTAGATAAACGCCAACTCCAACTCAACTTGGCCGACATCCACTACCTCGAAAGCTTCGGTAACTACGTCAAAGTCTGGACCGGCAAAGACTACCACCTCACCGCCCGAACCCTGACGAGCTTCGTTGATTCCTTACCGCCAGACTTTGCCCGCATCCACAAATCGTTCATCGTCCGGAAGCAATACATCGAATACATCGAGGGCGCTACCGTCGTGATGGTAAGCCAGCGGGTACTTCCGGTAGGGAAAAACTTCCGGGCAATCGTTCGGGAATGGTTTTGAGCCTAGAACCTACCCTTCTTCCTCCTTCAACCCAGCTAAAAACGCTACCAAATTCCGGATCTCCTGACGGGAGATCACCCCTTCAATGGAAGGCATGCTGGAGGGCAACGTCTCTTCCTCAGCAATGTCTTCCAGCGGAATTTTCCGGGTCTCCGTCTTACCGACTTTTACCTCCAAATACTCCGGCGTACGCGACAAGACCAAGCCCGAGAGCATTTCCTCGTTCGCAAGCGTAATGAGTACCGTCTCATGCCCGAGTGCAAGAGCCGCACTAGGGCGGATAACCGAAGTAAGTAGCTCACGCGGAGAAAGACGACTACCTACTCCGGAGAGGTTTGGCCCCACGTTGCCGCCATACTCGAAGATGGCGTGGCAGCGCGTACACTGGGCGGTCGCGTTCCAGTAGAAGGTGCCGTAACCGGCCCCGCTGTCTCCGCCAGCAAGCGCGGTAGACATCAGGCCGAGGTCGTCCGTTTTCAGTAATTCCGTTTCGTAGGCAGCGAGCTGGGCCTGAAGCGGCGCGTTTTCTTCGTGGGCCTCAACGGCCTCAACGAGGTCTAGGTGGATGGCCTCAGGCAGCTTGCCCGCAGCCATCTGGTCAATCAGCTCTCCGAGCAAGGCCTCGCCTTCGGCTCCCGGTAGCTTGGCCAAGCCAGCCAGCGCAGACTGCCCTTCGCCTTCGGTTCCGTTAGCAATGATGTCTCGGTAGAGCTTGGTGGCAGATGCAGGCTCGATAGTAGATGCAGGCAATAGTTCTAGGGCCCGACGACGTACCTGGTTGTCGCGGTCGTTGAGCGCAGCGCGGAGGAGTTTCTCCAGGTTCGGCGCCCGGAGGCGGTCTAGCGCGACGAGTGACTCGGCCCGCACGGCGAGGTCGCGGTCGCGGCCCATCAAGGCGGCCAATTGCTCGGTTACGGCCTCCAGCTTGAGGCCGGCGGAGGCGCGGATGGCAGCTTTGCGTACTTCGGCGTTGCCCTTGGCGATGAGGCCGGGGATGACCGCCCCCAGCTTTTCGGTTACGTAAACGGCGCTCTTCTTCCGCTGCCCACGGTAGCGGCCGTCTACGCGGTCAAACACCGACGGGTCGGCCCAAGTACCAAGGGCCGCCAGCGCCTCGGCCCGCATCGCAGCGGGGTTGGTGGGCGTATTGACGTAAGCGATCAGCTCATTGGCCGAGCGGTCATTACCGACGTTGATGGCGGCGTTGATGGCCCTCCGGATGAGCGGCTCGCTCGTCCAAGCGCGGGCGTTGAGGGTGCTGGCCAGCGGCCACATGGCTCCGGGGATGGTGTAGTCGTCGTTGATGGCACGGGCTGCTTCGGCAACGACGTACTCGTCTTGGTCTTTGAGGAAAATCTTCACCTCGTCCGATTCCATGCGGCGGAGGGCGACGACGCCAAGCAGGCGGACATCGCGGGCGGGGTCGGTAGCGAGGTTGCGCATCGCAACCGCATCACCGATGCGGCCGAGGGCAACCATGCCGCCGTGGCGGAGCCAGTTGTCTTTGCCGCCGTCTTCGCGCAGCATCGCGATGATGGGCTGCACGGCGGTCTTTTCTTCCGTCCGGCCCAAGGCCTCCATTGCGAAGAAGCGAACGCGGGCGGAGGGATGGCCCAACAAACCGATCAGGGTTTCGGCGTGGCCTGCTTGCTTTAAGTCTCCGATCATTTTTGCGGCCTGGGCGATGATTTCTGGGTCGGCATCCAGCAGGAGCGTCGCGAAGGCGTCTCCGTTGCCCGCATACCCTCGGCGCAGCATCATGCTCATGCCCCAGATGGCGTGGATTCTGGCGAGTTGGCTTTCGGATTTGGCCGCTGCTTGCTGCAAAGCAGCAAACCCATTTCCTCCCCGTTCGGCAAGGCTAAACTGGGCTTTCTGGCGGATGCGTTGGTCTTGGTGGCCGAGTAGCTCAACCAAAGATGGCTCGGCGTTGCCGGTAAAGTCTGCGGCCAATAGGTCTTTGACTTCGTTCCGTAAAGCCTGCTCTGCACCTGCGTCCGCGCCCACATCCAATTTCCAGATGCGGCCTTCGTTTTTGGTGCCCCAACCGTTGATCCAGTCGCCAAAATAGAGCGCTCCTTCCGGGCCAAAATCGAGTCCGGTAGGCAGCAAGCCTTGTACAAGTGTATCGTGGTTGGCCAGCGCAAAACCCGCCCCGTTCGGCTCCATCCGGAAAGAATGGATGGGTGAATTGCTCGGCGAGCCTCGGAATTCGGCCACAAAGAAATGGTCGTAATAATCGGGAGACAAGGCCGTTCCGGGGTTGTAAACGAGGCCCGTTGGCCCGTTCACGAAGTTCTGGATGGCGGGCAGGAAGTAAGCCGCTTGCTCGTCTTCATCGTTGCGCGGCAAGCCCATTTGTTCGTCCATCCAAACCTTGTAGCGGTTGTTCTTCTCGTCGGTGTACTTCCCAAACTGCCAGTTGATCCGCCAGCCCGTGTCGGAGCCGTCGATGAGGTAGACCAGCCGTTCGCGCTCGCCGGAGTGGTCGCCGTCGTTATCAACCGAGATGAGGTTGCCGTACTGGTCGAAGGCAAACTCGTGGGTATTGCGCACGCCGTGCGCAAAAACTTCGTAGTTGGAGCCGTCGGGGTCACACCGAACGACGACGCCCCGGTTGGGGTTTTTCCAGTTCTTGCCCTCTTGGTCGGTCACGTTGGAGCCGATGTCTCCGATGCCCCACCAAATGCGGCCCTGCGGGCCGACCGTAACACCACTCATGCCGTGGCCGCTAAAGCCGATGTGGACGGCGAAGCCGTGCGCTAAAGACTCGGTGCCGTCGGCAATTCCGTCCTTGTTTTTATCGGTCGTTTTCCAGAGGTCTGGCCCTACGGCGACGTAAACATCGCCGTTGTGGTACTCGATGCCGTTGGCTACGTCGGTGATTTCTTCGCCAAAATCTTCGAGGTAGCGTTGAGTGTAATCGGCTACGCCGTCTCCGGTTTTATCGGTCACCAACCAAACGTTTTCCTTCTCGACGGTGAGGTCGCGCCAGTCGCGCACGCCGTCTTTGTTGAGGTCTTTGAGGTGGGCTTCAGATTGTTCAGAGCCTTCGGCGAAGGTCTCGCGCAAAAATGCGCGGCGGTCTTCGACGGTCTCGAACGAGATGGAAGCCACGACCCAGTCCATGTGGCCTCGGACGTCGAATTCGGAACTGGTTTGCCGCGAGGCGCGGGTGTAGAAGATGCGCCCGTCTGGAGCCACACTGATAGCGATTGGGTCTTGTACGATGGAATCTGCGGCCCAGAGGCTGAGTTCGAGGCCGTCCATTACTTCAACGTTGGCCTCTTTTCTGATTTTGGCGGCTTCGGCAGCGGCGGTTTCAGGGTCTAGTGAGATAGACTTCGCCTCGTATTTGTTGACGACATCGGGGGCGCGGTCGCAGGTGCAAAGAAAGGCTATCAAGAGCAAGGCCAAGCCAGAACGGACGGAGAGGTTTTTCATTTTCTTTCGACTTTAAATTTCAGCGAAAGATAATACGTCCAAGCTGAACACTACTTATTCCTGTCTGTATACTTGCATCTTAAACCTGAACACTGATTGCTGAAAGCTGATTGCTAAGCCTCTAGCTCTTCTTCACCCGCTGGGTGTGGATCACCTTATCGTTGGCGTCCTTCAGTTGTACGAGGTACATACCCTGGGGCAAGTCGGTGATGTCGTACTTCTTCTTCGCAGCAAAGTCGAAAGCTTTCACCTCACGCCCTACCATATTGATGACCAGAACATCTTTCACTCGGTCGCTGTGGCCGATCTCGAAGGTTGTGGTTACGGGGTTAGGGAAGATGCGGAGGTCTTCCGCCGGAGCTTGAGCAGACAGACAAAGGCTAAGGCTGAAAAAAAGGAAAGAGAGTAGAGCGTTCTTCATGGTGGAGGTAGTTCAAATGTGGTTAGCGTATGGGTGAGCCAAGTCGTCTCACGACCTGATTTGCCCTTTCAACCCACCATGTTCGGCCCTGTGCACAAGAAGTTTGCGTTTTCTTGAAAAAAAATAACTTTCCTCCGTTTTTGGTGAAATTCAGTCAAAACCAACCTAATCCACCTCAATATTGATGTTTCACCCCATTCCAAGCACTTACTAAATATAGTCATTAAAGATTCCCAACTCCCCCTTCCACACCTCCACACCTCCACACCTCCACACCTCCAACACCTCCAACACCTCCAACGAAAGCTATCGCGTAGCGATTATCCCTTTGATAACCCCGGACGTAGCGCCCGTCGCGTAGCGACCAGCGGAGTCCGGGGGTCGGAAGGCCGGGGAGTTCAGAGGCTGGGGAGTCCGGGGGTCGGAAAGCTGGGAAGTTCAGAGGCTGGGAAGTCCGGAGGCCGGAGACCGGAGAGTCCAGAGGCCGGGGAGCAGGAGAGGACGGGGACCGGAGAGTCCAGAGGCCAGGGAGCTGGGGAGGCCGGAAGCAGGGGAGCTGGGGAGCCCAGAGACCGGAGAGCCCAGAGGCCGGGGAGCAGGAGAGGCCGGAAGCAGGGGAGCTGGGGAGCCCGGAGGCCAGGGAGCAGGAGAGCCCAGAGACCGGAGAGTCCGGAGGCCAGGGAGCAGGAGAGGCTGGAGCCCGGAGCGTCCGAAAGCCGAGGAGCCCAGAGCCCAGAAAGCCCAGACCCTCTGGAGGCATAAGAAAACCCCGCCATCCAAACAGAATGACGGGGTTCACCATAAAACCTAAAGTGGGAAAGCCCTACTTCAAGTCAAACCGGTCGAGGTTCATCACCTTAGCCCAAGCAGCGACGAAGTCGCGTACGAAGCGGGCCTCACCGTCGGAGGAAGCATAGACTTCCGCGATGGCACGCAGTTCGGTGTTGGAGCCGAAGATGAGGTCGGTACGGGTACCGGTCCACTTCTTCGCGCCGGTGCGGCGGTCGGTTCCTTCAAAGAGGTTCTCGTTGCCATCAACGCCTTTCCAAGCGGTGCCGAGGTCGAGTACATTGACGAAGAAGTCGTTGCTCAGCGTTCCCGGCTTGTCGGTGAAGACGCCATGGTCGGAGCCGTCGTAGTTACCACCGATTACGCGCATACCGCCAACGAGGGCGGTCATTTCAGGAACGTTCAGTTTCATCAGCTGGGCGCGGTCTACGAGCTTCGCTTCGGGCATTACTTCGTCTGCTGCTGGCTGGTAGTAGTTCCGGAAGCCGTCGGCGGCGGGCTTAAGGGCTGCGAAGGAGACCACGTCGGTCATCTCCTGCGTAGCGTCGGTGCGGCCTGGAGTGAACGGCACGGTCACGCTATGACCGCCATCTTTAGCAGCCTGCTCTACGGCGGCGCAGCCGCCGAGCACGATGAGGTCGGCCAGCGAAACCTGCTTACCGCCAGCGTTGAACTCCTTACGAACCCCACGCAGTACGTCTAGTACGGAAGCCAGTTCCTTCGGGTTGTTCGCTTCCCAGCCGTTCTGCGGCGCGAGGGCGATGCGGGCGCCGTTGGCGCCGCCGCGCTTGTCGGAGTCGCGGTAGGTAGAAGCCGAAGCCCAAGCGGTGGTTAGTAGTTGAGATACGCTCAGGCCGGAGGCGAGGAGCATACGCTTTAGCTTGGCCACATCGTCGGCATTGACCAATTCATGGTCTACGGCGGGGACGGGGTCTTGCCAGATCAATGTTTCGGCTGGTACTTCTGGGCCGAGGTAGCGATCTACCGGCCCCATGTCGCGGTGCGTGAGTTTGAACCAAGCGCGGGCGAAGGCATCAGCAAAAGCATCAGGGTCTTTGTGGAAACGTTCAGAGATTTTGCGGTAAGCTGGGTCTTCGCGCAGGGCGAGGTCTGAGGTCAGCATGAAGGGCTGGTGGGTTTTGCCCTCGATGTGGGCATCGGGTACGGTACCAGCGCCGCCGTTGTTTTTTGGTCGCCACTGGTGTGCGCCTGCGGGGCTTTTGTAGAGTTCCCACTCGAAGCCGAAGAGGTGGTTGAAGTAGTCGTGGCTCCACTTGGCAGGCGTCGTCGTCCAGGCGCCTTCCAGTCCGGAGGTGATCGTGTTTTCGGAGTGGCCGTTGCCGAAGCTGTTCTTCCAGCCCGTGCTCATCTCCTCGATGGAAGCACCGGCGGGTTCTGCGCTGACGTACTTATCGGGGTCTGCTGCGCCGTGGGTTTTGCCGAAGGTGTGCCCACCGGCGATGAGGGCGACGGTTTCTTCGTCGTTCATCGCCATACGGCCGAAGGTTTCGCGGATGTCTTTTGCGGAAGCGACGGGGTCGGGGTTGCCGTTCGGTCCTTCGGGGTTGACGTAGATGAGGCCCATGTGAACGGCGCCAAGAGGCTGCTCCAATTCACCGTTCTTATAGCGCTCGTCGTTCCCAAGCCATTCGGTTTCAGAGCCCCAGTAAACGTCTTGCTCTGGTTCCCAGATGTCTTCGCGCCCACCGCCGAAGCCGAAGGTCTTGAAGCCCATGGTTTCTAGCGCGACGTTGCCGGTCAGGATCATCAAATCCGCCCAGCTTAGTTTGTTGCCGTATTTCTGCTTTATGGGCCAGAGTAGAAGGCGGGCCTTGTCGAGGTTGGCGTTGTCTGGCCAGCTGTTGAGCGGCGCGAAGCGCTGGCTCCCGGAGCCAGAGCCACCACGGCCATCAGAAATACGGTAAGTACCGGCGCTGTGCCATGCCATCCGGATCATGAACGGCCCGTAGTGGCCGTAGTCTGCCGGCCACCAGTCCTGAGAGTCGGTCATCAGGTCAGCGATGTCTTTTTTTACCGCAGCTAGGTCGAGGCTTTTGAAGGCTTCGGCATAGTTGAAGTCCGGGTCCAGCGGGTTAGAAAGCTCGGAGTTTTGGCGAAGGATGTTCAGTTTTAGGCGGTTCGGCCACCAGTCGGTGTTGGAGGTGCCGTCGCCGCCGGTTTTCTGGGGCGTTCCCTGCATGAAGGGGCATTTGCTTGAGCTGTTGACGTCCCATGCTTGGGTTCCGTCTCCGTTTTTCATGTGTTCCATGGTGGTGGCTTTTATTGGGTTATTTTTATGATCGACAAAAGTAGCTCGCAGGCAATCATTATCAAAATTGATTAAATTTTGTATTGATAGATTTAAACTATACATTTGGGTAATATGTCCCTCCAACAACTCCGCTACCTCCTCGCGCTAGATGATCTTCGGCACTTCAGCTTGGCGGCCAAGCAATGTTTCGTGGCGCAGCCCACCCTAACTACCCAGCTAAAAAAGCTGGAAGAAGAACTCGGCGTACAGCTCATAGACCGCAAAGCCAGCCCCCTGTGCCCCACGCCCATCGGGGAAAAGGTGGTCGCTCAGGCCCGCATCATTCTTGAAGACGTAGCGGGCTTGGAGGCTTTGCTGCGGGAAGAAACAGGTAGCTTGGCGGGTACTTATGTGTTGGGGATCATCCCGACTTTGGCGCCCTACCTATTGCCGCTGTTTTTACAGTCATTTACGTCTAGCTTTCCCGACGTCCACTTGGTTATTCGGGAGATGCAATCGGAAGAGATCATGGAAGGCTTGAAGCGGGGCAAAGTAGACCTGGGCCTGCTCGTCACGCCCTTGGAGGAGAAACAACTGCGGGAGATCGTTCTTTTCTACGAGCCGCTGCAAGTCTACGCCGCTCCGACGGAGCGCATCCTGACCAACTCTCCCTTGCTCCCCGAACACGTCAACCAAGAAGAACTCTGGATCATGGAGCAGGGCCACTGCTTCCGCAACCAAGTGCTCAACATCTGCAACTTCAAGACCGACGGCCTCCACCTCGACCGCGCCGTCACTTTTCAGGCGGGTTCGATTGAGACCCTAAAGAATATGGTACGCCACAACCTGGGTTACACGATTGTGCCTGAGATGAGCGTCCACCCTACCCTAGACGAAGGCTACGTTAAGTCGTTTGCCGATCCGCAGCCAGCGCGGGAGGTGAGCTTGGTGGTGAGCAAGGCCTTTAGCCGAGAGCAATTGTTGGTGGAGCTTCGTAAGGCTATTCTGGCGGTGGTGCCGGATCGGTTTCGGAAAAATGAGCGGTATGTGGGGGTGGCTTGGCGGTGAGGGCTGCTGTTTTTTGGGGCGCGGCCGCAGGTACGAGCAAGGTTCAAGAACATTGCTCTCCAAAAACTTTCAATGCACCTGCGGCCGCGCCAACTAAATCTTCAGTATCCATAAGGCCGAAAAGTAAGGTTGATCCTACCGTTCTTATACTTAGGGTCTGTTGGTAGGGCGTGCTCATAGCGCTGCTGGCAACCATCTCCCATGATGATCATGCTGCCTTCTTCGAGTAGTTGTTCGTAAACATCACCACTCGCTTTTTCCCGAAGTTGAAACACCCGCTCTTCGCCAAGACTTAGGGACGGAATGACGTTGGTATCCCCAAAAGCGACGTAATCTGAGTGGAAATCCACACCAGAATTTCCGTCAGGATAGTAAATACAAACGCAGATGTGAAACGACCTCCCCGCCACGGCCTCCACTCTATCTCTAAGAGCCTTCAACCGTGGAGACCAAACCACACTCTTACCAAAACCGACCTCCGGAAGCGCATCCGTAGCTTTCAACTCCTCATCAATAAACATCAGCTTACCAAAGTCAGACTTCAGGCCCGGCGCAATCGTCAGCCTCTCTGAAGCAATGTCGTATTCCTCCAGCAGTTCACGGTAAATAGCCTTCGCATCTTCGCCGGACAGAAAATTCCGGTAATAGCTCGCCTCGCAGTTCAGCGGTAAAGTCATGGTTGGTCTTAGCATGGTGCAAATTAGCAAAAATTGTGCGCTTGACCATGCCATTTCGTTCTCCCCAAAACCAGTTCTTGCCCCAAAACGCCTTCCGTCTTGGCAGGACGACAAGCGATCCTTTACTGCACGTCCGCAGTCTGCAGCACCTGCACCAACTCCTCCATCAACTCCCGCTTCTTGCGCCCTGGCGCAAGCACGAAACCATCTATCAGTACGAGTTGCTTGTGCGCCTCATCATTGATGAGGTACGAAACGAAGGGCCCGCCCAGGAAATCGTTCTCCATTTCCCAGATGCCCCGGCCTTCCAGCGCGTAGTGGCCATTAAGTTCGGTGGTACTCACGAAGAGCGGTAAGTCGCGGTCGTTTACCCGCATGAACGTACTGTCTAGCGAAGTACTGAGGTATTCCCGGCCGACTTGGTCACGGATGGCTTTCAGGCCTGCTTTAGACAACTGAGATTGGTCCTCGTAGGGCACGCGGGTAGCCATGATGTTGAGGCTGCCTTTCTTGATCTCTTTTCGGAGCCAGGCGAAGTTGTCGGACTCAACGGGTACGAGGTCGTACCCGCCGGGAATATCCATCGTCGCGCCAGTCCGTTCTGCAACCCGTTCGCTGAGCATCCGGTTGATGCCTTGGAAGTAGGTCGTGATTTTGACGCGCTCGTTTTCTCGCTCAGCGATGCGTTTCACGACTGCGGGGTAGGCGGTGCTCATGCCCGCCAGCAATTCGGCGTGGTTGCGCCCCATGAGGTAGATCAGTTGTTGGCCGGTGGCCCATTTGTTGCGAGCAACGGCGGTGCCGAAGCCTTCCTCTTTCACCTGTTGGATTTTGGCGTCAGACAGGTCTTCGAGTACCATTTTAGTGGTGGGACTTTCCCGTTGGCTCAGGTCAGCCAGCACGACGTAGTTGCGCATTTGCTGCAGCGTCGGGTTTTCTTTCAGGCTGTAGGGTTCGATGTGGCGCACGTCGAAGATCGGCTCGGGCTGCGGCAAGATCAAGTAGGGCGACTCAAAGAAGAAGGCCACCGAATCTTGCGCACCGTCGAGCCACAAGGTACTGTCGGTCAGCACGTACAAGCTGTTGATCTTACCGAACGCAGCAGGCGTTGGGGTCAGGTTGCTCGTCATCTCGGAGCCGCAGGAAAAGAGGCTAAGCCCCAGTAGCCCGGCAAGCAGGTAGTTCAGAAAGCGAAATTTCATACAGTTAGGTTCTATTCAGTTACTGAACAGATGATTAAACCGGTAGTTGTGGTGGGTGGCGGAGGAAGTTAGCGATTAGCGTTCAGCAATCAGCATTCAGGCTAAATTCTGATTGCTGATTGCTGAAACCTAATTTCTAAAACAACGCCTCAATCACGTGCTCTTCCGTGATGCCTTCCGCTTCGGCTTTGTAGTTGCGGACGATGCGGTGGCGGAGCACGTACTTAGCGATGGCCTGCACGTCTTCTATGTCTGGGCTGTACTTGCCAGAGATGGCCGCGTGGCACTTGGCGCCGAGTACGAGGTACTGGCTTGCGCGGGGGCCTGCGCCCCAGCTGATGTAGTCGTTTACGTTGTCTGTAGCGCGGGGGGTGTTGGGGCGCGTCTTGGAGACGAGGCCAACGGCGTATTCCACCACGTTGTCGCTTACCGGAATTTTGCGGACCAGTTGCTGGAAGTAGACGATTTGCTCGCCGGTCAGGATGGTATTCAGGTCGGACTTGCTTACGCCGGTGGTGCCTTTCACTACGGCGAGTTCTTGCTCGTAGGTGGGGTAATCCAGCGGGATGTTGAACATGAAGCGGTCAAGCTGGGCTTCGGGCAGGGGGTAGGTACCTTCCTGCTCGATGGGGTTCTGGGTAGCGAGCACGAAGAAGGGGCTCGGTAGCAGGTGCCGAACACCGTTTACGGTTACGGACCGTTCCTGCATCGCCTCTAGCAGAGCGGCCTGCGTCTTGGGCGGTGTACGGTTGATCTCATCCGCGAGTACGATGTTGGCGAAGATGGGCCCTTGCGCGAAGTCGAACTTCTTCTGGTCGTTCAAGATTTCCGAGCCGGTGATGTCGGTCGGCATCAGGTCGGGCGTAAACTGGATGCGCTTGAAGTCGAGGTCCAGTACTTCAGAGATGGTAGATACGAGCAATGTCTTCGCCAGCCCCGGTACACCAACCAGCAAGGAGTGCCCGTTGGAAAACATGGAAATGAGGACGTTTTTCACTACGTCTTCTTGGCCTACGATCACTTTGCCGATCTCGGCGCGCAGGTCGTTGTAAGCTTTAGCTAATGCATCGACGGCTTCTACGTCGGACTTAAAATTTGGTTGTGCCATGGGGGTTATTCGAATAAGACTCCAAAAGTCGTTAAAATGCGGGACATGGACTAATTGTTGTTCACCGAATCAGGTTTTAGCGGTAAAGAAGTAAAGTATTTCCTTCATCCGTGGTTTCGTCACCTTTTCTTTGCACCTGCGTCCGCGCCGAATGAAGAGAAGATAAGGCGCGTCAAACTAGCTCCCGCCAGCAAAAACAACAACATAGTTGGGAATAAACCCTGACCCCCTTACTCCCTTACTCCCTTTACCCCCTTACTCCCTTACTCCGCACGCCCAAACCCAATCGCTCAACACCAACCGAGGCCCACCAAAGTTGAAATGCCACCATTCCGTCCGGATCGTGAGGAAGCCGTGCTTGCGCATCGCGCCTTGAAAAAGTTTGCGGTTCGCCAGCACCGCTGCGGGCAGGTTTGTGGTAGTGGTGTAGGCCGCTTCGCCGAAGAAATCGTAGGTGGTTCCCATGTCCAGCTCCGCGCCGGTGTCTAGGCGCACGATGGTAAGGTCGGCGGCGGCTCCTCGGCTGTGCAGGCTGCCGCGTTTGGGGTTGGCGACGTAGCGCGGGTCGGGCAGCACGTCCCAGAGGCGTTGTTGGTAGGGGCCGGGGCGGTAGCAGTCGTACATTTTCAGGCCGAGGCCTTGGGGCTTCAGGTCTTGGTGGACCTTCAAGAGCGCGCGGGCTACCTGTGGGCGGTAAAAACAGCGGCCGCAGTCGTAGATCACCTGTTCCATGAAGTTGTTGTCGGTCGCGTAGCGGATGTCTAACCGGATAGTAGAATCAAGACGGACCATCTCCGTCCACTGGCTCGTGTCGTAGTCATAAACGGGCGCGGGCGGCGGCGGAGGAGGAGGCACCTCAATGGGAAAACCTGCCCCCAAATTAGCCGAGACTACTTGACTATCTGACTGCTTGACTGTCTGACTATCCAAGGCGCGGTCGCAGGTGCAAAGCAAGAAACCGATGGAGAGCAAGGCGAGGAAGAGGGTACGGTTGGGCATGTGGCAAAGATAGTTTTGCTGCAATTTAGTTGATGGGGTTAGGATTATTCGGATTTGGAGGATTTATAGGACTTTGATGATGTACTAGCTAGTGGAACTATGGTTCTTGGTTCGGTTGAGCACTTCACTTCTCGCCCCTCAGTTTAGGAATAAGACACATGCCAAGAAAGCAGAAAAGCCAAATTGCTCCATAAGTCATTCCACAGGTCTTCCAGAAACTCCATTTCGGGAACCAACTATCCTGACAGGCAAATAGAAGGGGGCCTGCTTGCAAGGCAAGAAGAAGTGCCCAACTAGAGACTGTCCAGAAGCCCTGAACAGTAAATTGCTCGTACAGTGGTAGATCGTTTTTATGGTGTCGCACAACACTAAGATAGTGTACTATTTCAATCTCGCAACTAGCAATTAAAAAGGTGTACATAACCAATTGCAGGTCTACTATTATTCGCCCCGCTACATTCGGTAGAGTTACTCAGCAATCAGCACTCAGATGTCTGAATGCAACAGCGGCAGCCTGAATACTGATTACTGACCGCTGATTGCTCCTTTGGTGATTTGGTTGATCTATTGAGAAACCTGCAATCCGTTATGCACACCTCACTCCCACCCCACCCGCAAGCTCAAGTTTGGCGTAAGCCCCAGCCCGAAGCGGTCCAATTCTTCCAGTACAAACCGGTTGGGGCCAAGCAGCTCTGTTTCGCTGATCAGGTACCGCCGTTCCAGCACGTTCTCTCGGCCGTAGAGGTTCAGTACCGACAAGTCAACGCGCGCGTGCCAACGCTTGCTCTTCGGCGCAAAATCTCGGAATACCGAAACATCTAGGCGGTGGAAGGCGGGCAAACGGGCACCGTTTGTCGGGCCTGTTACTAGCTCAGCAACCATTCGGTTGCTGCCTGGCCAAACCCTAGTAACTACCGCCTCCGATTCGGTGTAGCGCGCACCAGAATGAAGCCGCCAGCCTACGGAAGCCGACCAGCCTTTGTTCGCATACGTATGGACCAGTTGTAGCTGATGTCTCCGGTCGTTGTCGGCGGGGAAGTAGTTTGGCCCTAGCTCCGGAAACCGCCACTCGGTTCGGCTTATTGTATACACCACCCAGCTTCGCCAGTTGGCCCAGCGCCGTTTCACCAGCAGGTCTAGCCCGGTGGCGCGGGAGTGGCCCCGCGCTACACCTTCTTCCACTAGCAAGGAATTCAGCGTTGTTATTCCGCTTATTGCTTTGTGGTAGGCTTCAACATCAAAGAACCAGTTTCCGGCCTCTTTGCTTAGCCCCAGACTTCCTTCTCTGCTGGCGGCTACGGGCAAACGCCCCTCGTTGGCCAAGGCCCACAAGGGCGTCAAGGAACTGATGCGTTGAGGGTCTAGGCTAATGATTTCTTGGGTAAACTGGTGGCCCTCCCCGTAGGCTGCTTTCAGCAGCCAATCTTTCCCGAGTTCATACCCCAAACTGAGGCGAGGTTCAGGGTACAGCTTTCCCGTAGGTCCGTAATACTGTAACCGAAGGCCCGCTTTCATCGTCAGTGGGCCCGCCTTATCCCAGCTATAGCTGCCGTAAGCCGCCAAAGCATTGGCCCTGCCTTCCTGAAACGAAAATGCTTCCAAACTATCGGCCAAGAGGTTCTCCGTTAGGTAATCTAGTTTGTGTCGGAAACCTTGTGCTTGCACACCAGCCTCTAGGTCTCCACCCGCAAAGCTTGCCGGAGTGTATTCCACCCGAACCGAGCGTTCTTTGATCCCACTGTTTCGTCTTGTAAAAATCGAAGCTTCGCCGTTTTGCAAACTACTCTCGCCTTCAACGCTAAAAGCCGATTGCGCCAACTGAACCCGAACCCCTCCCTTACCCAGCGGCTGGGCGTATTCCCCGCTTATGCCGTCGTTCTTCGTGATTAGTTCTCCGGCAAACGAACGATCTCCTCGTCTTTGCCCTACGCCAATATTAAAGTCATCGTACTGCAAAAAGCTGCTCACCGTGAGCGTACGCTCTGGGCTAAAGTTGTATCGCCACCGCCCGTTCAACTCTTTGAAGCCGAAGTCTTCCTCCAGCGGTAAGCCCCGCTCCTCGGCCTGAAGGATTCTGGCAAAGGCATCTGCCTGAAACACCTGTGTTCGGTATTCATCATATGCAGGGCCTTGGCTAAATACGTTCGGCAACGTACGGAACGCCAGTTGTACGTCAGATTTGCCCTTCACCACAGGTGCTTTCAGGAAAGCCTCTGCTGTTAGCAAACTCAGGCTTGCTCCGCCGCTCAACCGCTCCGCAACGGAGGGGGGGGTATTGAGTTCTACCACCCCGCCTACCCGACCACCAAAAGCCGCTCCGGCCCCTCCTCTCCAGATGTTGACGTCCTCAATCAAGTCTGGGCTAAAGGGAGAAACCATCGCAAAAAAATGCCCAGAAGAATAAACGGGGATGCCGTCCCAGAGCACCAAGTTCTGGTCGGGGCTTCCGCCCCGGATGCTCAACCGGCCCGCCGTTTCGCCGGCGTTCGTCACGCCGGGCAGTAAGGACAAGGTGCGGTAAACCTCCCCGCTGGCAAAGCCCGGCACCTGCGGCGCCCGCTTCGGGTTTATCCGAACAAAAGAACCGTCTGCGGGGATGCTGATACCGTCAGACAGGTACTCCGAGACCAGTACGGAGTTCAGGTCAATAAACGTTGGTTGTAGCACGACTTGGCCCGCCCCGCCGGCGATAAGGTTGCGCAGTGGCACTTCCTTACGTTCATAACCGAGGTAACTGAAGTAGACCATATCCGTAGCTGCTGCGGTTATTACGCCGCCCCAAAAACCGTTCTCATCGGTCAGTTCCGCCGCAGATGGAAACTGCGCGGGAGCAAAAGGCAGTGCGGCTCCTGCTTCGTCCAGCACCCGAAAGCGCAACATCCACTGCCGCTGGGTACCAAACGAAAGCGGTTTCAGGCTAATATAACCGTCTCGTAGCGGGGTAGCTCGTAGTTGGTTGGCTCCGAACAAGCATTGTTCAATTTCGGCCCAGTTTGCGTCTTCAAACCGGCAGTTCACCGTGCTGGCCTCAATGACTGCGCTAGGGAAAGAAAAATTGAGGCCAAGCTTTTTTTCTAGGTGGGTAATTGCTTCTCGCAAAGGCCTATCGGTAAAGTCCGCACTAAGTCGCACTTCGTCGAGGCCTTGGCCAACCAGCCCAGAAACCAATAAAAGTATCGTTAAAATTGCGGCAAAGCGCATACAGGCTTATTCAGAAGGGGTAAAGGTAACGGTGTCGTTCTTCAATTCAAACCCGAAGCCTTCAATGGGGCCTAGTGCGATGTTTAAAGCAAGCCCGAGGTCATCGTTTCGGAAAGCGGCGTCGTAGGCCTTTTCTTGGTCCAGCCCGTCCGGGCGAACAATCGTCACGTCAAACTGCCGCTCCAGTTCATCCAAAATTTCGGATAGTGGCCTATTAACGAAGACCGACTTCCCGGAGAGCCAATCAAGTTGTTCGGCTCTTATGGTATCAACAGCCACAACCGCTCTCGTTCCGTTTTGGCGCACTGATTGGCCGGGGTTGATCGTGTAGTTTTTGGCTTCTCCGACGAAACGAACGCGCACTTTCCCCGTCGTACAGCTTACGACCATTTCATTCTTTCGGCTGTACACATTGAAGGAGGTCCCCAGTACCCAAACAGTGCCCAAGTTGGTTTTCACTACAAATGGAACGTCTGATTTTTCTACCTCAAAATATGCTTCGCCGTTTAGGGTGGCTGTTCGTTCTTCGCCGGTAAGCTCAAAGGCGAGCTTGCTGCCTGCATTGAGGCGGGCCGTGGAGCCGTCGGCCAGTTCTGCTGCGGCCGTTCGGTCGCCGTTCAGTGCTTCCAGCTGGTAGTTGTCGGTACGCAGCACAAACCAAGCAACCAGTAACAAAGCAACGGCAGCAGCCGCAGACCAGGGGAGCATACGTTTGATTAGGCGCGGACGCGGGTGCAGTGTAGGTTGTTGAACATCGGTAGCCCTCCGGTTGGCGCGTACCGACTTCAGTTTCACGAACTCGGCCTCTTCATCAAACGCCGGCGGGGCCATCTTATCCAGCCTTGCAATCATCCGTTCATAATCTGCGAAGTCGGGTCGGTTTTGGAGTTCTTGCGCTTCCTCCCCAGACAACTCCCCGCTGAGCCAGCGGGCGAGGAAGGTATCATCCTTGAAAGGTGGCGTAGCCATGGTTTTCGGTATTATTGTACTATTTAGTGTTATAATCCCTTGAGGTAGATTTACCCTACCTCTCTTGAAAAACTTTCTTCACCCGATTCGCTAATCGGGCTGTCAATTTCAAATCCCTGCATGCAATTCCCTTAGGCTCACCAGTGCGCGGTGCATCCGTTTCTCCACCGCCTTCTGGCTAATGCCGAGCAACTCGGCAATCTCACGGTACTTCAACCCATCCATCCGGTTCAGGAGGAAAACCTCCCTCGCGCCATCGGGTAATGCTTCCAGAGCTGCCTCCAACTGCGCCTGAAACTCTCGCCCTTCTAGTTCCTCCTGCGGAGACGCATAAGTAAGTGCGGGGCCGCGTTGCCGCCATTGGTATTTCAAAACCACTTTCTCTCGCTGCTTTTGCTTCAGGAAAATATTATCGGCCACCCGAAAGAGCCAAGCGCTTGCTTGCTCAGGTAAAACCTTAGCACAGTTCTCCCACAAGCGGAGAAAAGCTTCTTGCACAACATCCCCAGCGTTTTCAACGCTGCCCGAACGGTAGTACACAAAGCTGCGTAATTTAGGTGCAAGCGACTGGTAAACAGCTGCATAAACAGCCTCTTTGCAAACACCATCAGGCTTATTTACTTCTGTCATGCACCGCAGGGTTGAGAAAAAACATTTTTTATTAGTGCCCAAGGTAGGGTAAAATCAGGTTTAGGGATTTGGGGTAATGTGCATCCCTGCACTACGTTCCCAACGCTCAGTACAAATACAACCAACATGAAAACTACTACGCTTACCATAATTATGGCCATCATCACCCTGATGTTGCCCAATACAACAGACGCACAAACACGTACCCAATTCGGACCAGACGGTTTTGTGAGAATCGAAGAAGGCTCTGGTGGGTTCTTCGCCGACCTCGACGCCGGAGACCGCTTCAGCCGAGACCACGACGTAGCCGGAGACATCAACGGCGACGGGATACCAGACCTCGTAATAGGCGCTAGGTCTGATGACGACGGGCAAACAGATGCCGGAGCCGTCTACATTGTTTTCATGAACAACGACGGAACCGTTCAATCAAACCAAAAAATCTCCGCGCTAGAAGGCGGCTTCAACGAAACACTCCTACAAGGAAACTTCTTCGGCTACGGCGTTGCCGGAATCGGAGACTACGACAACGATGGCATCCCAGACATCGCAGTTTCCTCAGGTGCTGCCAGCAGAGCCCTCTACATCATCCATCTAAACAGCAACGGAACCGTAAAAGACTACGTCAAAAACACAGGCATAGTTGCGCAGGGATTATCCGCAGTAGGTGATTTAAACGGTGACGGCAAAATAGACTTAGTCGCCTGTGATCCCGGTTCGGATGCCGGAGGAAGAAATCGAGGCGAAATAAACATCCTGTTCTTAGACGAGGCCTCCCAAGTAATAACCGATAACACCGTAACCATCAACTCCACCTCCGAGGGCTTTGGAGTTGGCTTAGAAAACGATGACCAGTTTGGCGGAAGAGAAGTTGCTGTACTCGGAGATATTGACAACGACGGCACCATCGAAATGGCCGTAGCCGCCTTTATGTCTGACGGAGGAAAGGGAGCCGTATGGATACTTTCGCTTGACCCCAACAACTACACCATAGTGTCGAAAGTTAAAATCACCGAAGGCCTAGGCGGCTTCGCGGATACTCTGGATACAGGCGAAAACCCCAATGGCTCCTTTGGCGGCCAGTTTGGGCACGCCATGTGCGCCCCCGGAGATCTCAACGGAGATGGCGTACCCGACCTCATAACCGGCGCAAACCAACAAGGCACCGGAGACCTCTACATCCTTTACCTCAATACCGACAAAACAGTAAAAACATATACCAAAGTAGATGAGTTTGAAGGAGGCTTCGATTTAGTGTTTGACGTTGAAGAACGTTTCTCTAGGTCACTCTCCTTCATCGGAGATTTACGCGGAGACGGCTCAATCGCCGTAAACGTAGGCGGAGGCGTAGGCCAAGGCGGAACCGGAACCCTATACCTCTTATTTTTCCAGCCTTGCGACTTCAAACAAGAGCCAGGCCTCAACCACTGGAACGGAGGAGGAACCCTCTTCACCAACTGGAGCCACGCCATGCAGTCTCTAACCAGCGACTCCTTGACCTTCGAGCAATGCACCTCTAAAGCCTTCGAGACCGAAGCCCCTTACATGACCTACAACTTCAACGACGGGCGGTGCATCTGTAAAGACTCCACCGCAACCCTAACAGTGAGTACGGAGCTAAGCACCGCCTTCGTAAACGAATGCGCTGGCGGCGAACTCTCTACCAGCACCAACGACTTGAGCCCCGACGAAGCCGGCATCAAAGTCTTCCCCAACCCCACCCAAGCCAAGGTTAACCTCATCGTCAGCAATACCCGGTTTGCCGAGACTGGCGAGGTGAGCGTCTACAACCTGATGGGAGAACTACTACAGACCTCAACCATCAGTGGGCAGCAAACCAGTATCGACCTCTCCGCTTACCCTGCGGGGATATACTTGGTCCGTACCAATATCAGTGGTGTTCGCAGTACTTCTAAAGTGATAAAAAAATAAAAATTATGAAGTTTAATCTATTCAAATTACTGGTGCTAATCGTACTTTTCTCATCCAATTTCTCTAATGCCCAAACAAGAACACAATGGAGCTCCGATGGGTTCGTTAAGATCGAAAATGGATCATCTGGTTTAAATTCAAATATTGAAAGCGGAGATATCTTTGGTCAAGATCATGACCAAATAGGAGACGTCAATGGAGACGGCGTTATTGACATCGTAGTCGGATCACGTACTGCTGATGATGGGGGAACCAATAATGGAGCCGTACACATCCTTTTTATGAACAACGATGGCACCGTTCAGTCTAATCAAAAAATATCGATGCTAGAAGGCGGATTTACAGGTACGCTAACTACAGGTAACAATTTCGGGTATGGCGTAGCTGGTATCGGGGATTATGACAATGATGGAATCCCAGACATTGCAGTCGCGGCCCCTCTAGTCACTCCCACACTCTACATTATTCATTTAAATGCTGACGGAACGGTAAAAAGCCATGTAAGAAATGACAATGTCAATTGTATAGGTATAACTGCAGTTGGTGATTTAAATAATGATGGAAGAATTGATGTGGTAGCATGCGATCCAAGCTCAGACTTAGACGGTAATAATATCGGAGCGATCAGAATACTGTTTTTTGACGCTACTTCAAATATCATTCAAGCAGAAACCAAACTTATCAATCCATCAAATGGGGGCTTTGGCACAGGCTTAGCTCCAGGAGACCAATTTGGCGGTAGAGAAGTAGCCATGCTTGGCGACATGGACAATGACGGCACAATAGAAATGGCTGTCGGGGCTTTCAGGTCAGACGGCGGTAAGGGAGCAATCTGGATACTTTCATTAGACAGCACCACGCTTGATGTAGTTTCCAAACTTAAAATCACGGAAGGACTTAATGGCTTTTCAGAAACACTATCAGCTGCGACTAACCCGAATGGATCTGATGGCGCTCAATTTGGGCATGCACTAAGCAACGTAGGAGACCTGAACGGAGATGGAATTCCCGACCTAATGACTGGAGCAAATCAACAAAGCAATGGTTATATTTTATACCTGAATGCAGACAAGTCCGTAAAAACATTCGTAAGAATAAACAATGACGAAAGCGGCTTTGGGTTATCATTAGATGCTAATGAAAGGTTTTCTCGTTCAATTTCTTTTGTCGGTGATCTACGGGGTGATGGAACTATTGCTGTAAACTATGGAGGCGGTGCTGGTGGCTCCGCAGGAGGTACAGTATATCTTTTGTTTTTCAAGCCTTGTACTTTAAGCCAAGAACCTGGTTTTAATCATTGGGACGGCGGAAATACATTGTACAGCAATTGGACGCATTCCACACAAACTGTCAGCGATTCCTTGACCTTCGAGCAATGTACGTTCAAAGCTTTTGAAACGAACGCACCCAACATGACCTACAACTTCAACGACGGGCGGTGCATCTGTAAAGACTCCACCGCAACACTAACGGTAAGTACGGAGCTAAGCACCGCCTTCGTAAACGAATGCGCTGGCGGCGAACTATCTACCAGCACTAATGACTTGAGCCCCGACGAAGCCGGCATCAAGGTTTTCCCCAACCCTACCCGCGCCCGCGTCAACGTCAGCGTCAGCAATACCCTGTTTGCCGATACTGGCGATGTGAGCGTCTACAACCTGATGGGAGAACTACTACAGACCTCAACCATCAGTGGGCCGCAAACCAGCATCGACCTCTCCGCTTACCCTACGGGGATATACTTGGTCCGTACCAACATCAGTGGTGTTCGCAGTACCTCTAAGGTGATAAAAGAGTAAACAGCCCAGTAAGGAAAACGGCCGGCTCCCGAAGGAACCGACCGTAAAATAGGCTAAAGGCATTAGTCATTACTCAGATCCAGGGCGTTAGGATCTCCCGCATTACTGCTTCTCTAGCTTACCCATCACGTCCATCAGCATCTTCACGCCGATCGCGTCCATAGGGTTCGCGCCTTTGGCGCCGTTTCCGCCGCCACCGATCACGATCTGGGGCACCTTAACCTTGGCTAGCTCAGCGGCTACACCAATGCGGGTTTCCTTCTCGATCTGGGCGCGCTCCAAGGGGGAAAGACCTGCGCTTACCTTTAGGCGAGCAACCTCAGCTGCGGCTTTACCTTCGGCGAGGGCTTTGTCGGCCTGGAACTTTGCCTGTAGCGCCTGCTCCTTAGAAACGGCGGTCTGCGCCTGGGCGCGGATCTCGGCCTCAATCTTGGCCGCTTCCTCCGTCGCCCGAACTTCGGCGACCTTCTGGCGACCGCGCATCTCGGCGGTGAGGGCTTCCTGCTGGGCGGTTACGAGTTCCTGCTTAGCAATCGCTTCGCGGGTACTCTGCTCTACCTTGGCCTTCAGCTTCTCATTTACAACCGACTCATACTCCACCAGCGTGATGGCTACAAAGTTGGGTGCGATTTCGTACTGCTGAACGTCGCTCTTGGCTAGGGCAAAAGTTCCGTCGGCGTTCTTGCGGGGCGTATTCTCGTAGCTACGGATCTTCTCGCCGCTCAACGAGTCAACGCGCATCTCCTCGTGCTGCTCAATGATGTACTGCCCGTTGCGGAGCTGGTACTTGAAGGCTTCGGCAAGCTCAGACTTACCGCCGCTGTAGTGCTTCTCGGAGTCCATCAACTGAAACGAGTAGTTCGCACACTCCTTGGAGTAGTCGGCCAAGCTGGCGGCTAGGCGGCTCTGCTCGCGGTAGTCCTTATGGATGGCGAGCATGCGCTCTTCGTTGTTGGGCAGTTTCCACTTTACGGAGTAGCCTACTTGGTTGGCGTAGGTACCGTCGGCAAACTGGCAACGGATCGGCTCGGAGAAGTAGCTGATGTCTTCCTTCCGCTTCTCGGGGCGCTCCACCTGCACCGTCACAACGTCGGCATACTTGGTGGTTTTGCTGAAGAAGCCAGCCCAGTACATACCTGGTTGGAATTGTACGGTCTCTTGGCCCGTAATACCCTGAACTACCGTGCGGTAGCCTTGGTCATTGACGGCGAAAGGATTGAACATGGCCGCAAGTAACAGTAATACTACCGTAGTAGCGGCTAAAAGGATTTGCTTAGTGGTGAATTTCATGTCTGTGTGATTTATAAGGGTGATTTGTTACCACAATGATAGGGCCGTGATAGTATTACTATCAACATTGCTCGACGAAACGGGATGGAAAGACGATGAAAGGGGTTTTAGGCGCGGACGCGGGTGCAAGGGGGAGGTCTTGGCTATGGTCGAGGCCTTCTAGGCCGAGTTACAAGACCTCGGAGGTGGCCCCTCTCCAAACTCGACAGGCGAACTTTTTTGTTGTAGAATTAGCGTCGATCTTATCAAGAGACAAATACTTGTTCTAATAATCAAGTTCTTCTTTTAAAGCAGTGACAAAAAAGGATTCGACTGGCGAGTTTCGTGGTAACTCGCCAGTCGAATCCTTTTTCGCCAATAGAATGGAGGATCAATTTCATCAGTCGTAAAGATCATGAAACTCACCAGCAAACATTTTCTTTACGTTGCGAAAAAGTTCGCCTGTCGAGTTTGGCAGCACACTCAGCCGAGAAAGCCTCGACCGAGACAACGATTTTACCCGTACCTTGCACCCCGCGTCCGCGCCCAAATAGACCAACAGCAGCAACCATGCGTCAACTACTAGAAACCGACCAGAAAGCCCTCGAAATCAACCTGAACCCCAAGATTTACGGAACCTTCGCCGAAATCGGGGCGGGGCAAGAAGTTGCTCGTTATTTCTTCCAAGTAGGCGCCGCTGCCGGTACGATTGCCAAGACGATGAGCGCCTACGACAAGGTGTACTCCGACCAGATTTACGGCGTAGAGCCCAGCGGCCGCTACGTCTGCGAAAGCCGCATCCACAAAATGGTCGACCACGAATACGACCTGATGGTAGACCGCCTGCGCCACGACCGGCCAGATACCAACTTCTTCGTCTTCGCCGATACCATCGCCGCCATCAACTACAGCCGCACCATTCCCGGAAACGGCTGGATGGGGCTTCGCTTCCAGCTCGACCCTACCGCCGGAACCTCCAACGATCTGCTCCTCCACGTCCGGATGCTCGACAACGACAACCAGCTCCAACAGCAAGCCATCGGCATCCTAGGCGTCAACATGATCTACGGCGCTTACCACTACAACGACGACCCCGAAACCCTCGTCCAGAGCCTACTAGACGGCTTGAAGGGCCGCGTTGCCATCGACATGATCGTTCTGGAAGGCGCAAATTTCAAGGACCTCGACAACCGCCTCCTCAGCCTCTGGCTCGTAAAACACGGCCTCACCGAAGTAACCATGTTCGACCCTCGTGGCCGCTCCATCCACCCGTCGGAGTTCCTGTACCGCAAGTCCGTCATGGTCGTGCGCGGCAGCTTCCGCCCCCTGACGCTGGTGAACGAAGACATGCTCCGCTCCGGTTACCAGCAGTTTCGGGAGGCCAGCAAACAGGACCCCAACAAATGCTTCCTACTCACGGAGCTTACCCTAGACAACCTAAAGTCATCCGCTGAGCTCAACGAACGCGATTTCCTGCACCGCGCCAAGCTCCTCAACGAAATCGGCCAAACAGTCATCATCTCCAACTACCACAAATACGGTGACCTGATCGAGTACCTAAGCCTCTACAAAGTCAGCCCCGTCGGCATCGTCCTCGGCGTCAACGACCTGCTCGAACTCATCGCCTCTAAATACCGAGACAACCAAGACGGCCGCCTGCTGGCCGCCTTCGGCGAAATCTTCACCCGCAACGTGAACCTCTACGTCTACCCCGCCCAGCAGGAAGGCTCCGAAGAACTCATGACCGCCCAAAACGTTCCCATCCCCGAAGGCGTGAAGTTCCTCTACAAACACCTCCTCGACAGTGGCCAAATCGTGGACATCAACAACTTCAAAGCCGAAAACCTCCACATCTACTCCCGCAATGTGCTCAACATGATCAAGTCTGGCGAAGAAGGCTGGGAAAAGCTCGTACCCGAAAAGGTCGCTAAGCTGATCAAAGAAGACAACCTCTTCGAGTACCCGAGCGAGAAGCTGGCGTTTGAGTATTAGGCGTTCAGCGTTCATCCTGAAACTTGACTTCAAACCTCTGAAACCTAACTTTTGCCCCCAGACAAGCTTCATTGGTCGATAATCAACATCGAACACAGGCGAATGTAGTAACTTCGTCCTATGGCTATTGATATCATCTGCCTGATCTTTTTGGCCTATGGCTTCTGGATCGGCTACAGCAAAGGAATAATCTCCACCGTTCTCACCCTTGCCAGCTACGTCTTTGGCGTGCTGGCGGCAATGAAGTTCGGGCCCATTTTAGGCGACATGATCTTCGGGTGGGCGCCCGCACTCACGTCCGTTGGGTCGTTCGTCATTGGTGTAATTGCGGTGTTCGTGATGACGCTGGTGCTTTTCCGCATCGTCGCAAAAGGGCTCACCAGCTTCCTGGAGAACATCAACATCAACTTCATCAACCAGATTCTAGGCGGCGTGCTTTCCGGGCTGTTTTTCACCTTCATCTTCTCTGGCCTCGTCTTTTTTGGCGACCAGAGCCGCATCATCACTGATGAGCTGCGCGCCAGCAGCATCACCTACAACCCACTTACCCAGATTCGGGTAGCGGTTTGGGAACGCGGCAAAGACCTCTACCCCGTCTTCCGCGATTTCTACGACAAATCCGTAGACGCCATGGACCGCCTCCGCGACAACGTCGATAAGGGCGAAAGCGATTCTATTTTTGATTTGGAAGAGTAAGGGAAGAAAGGAGTAATGGGTTAAAGTAGGAACATGAGCCTCCCCTTACTCCAACGGCGAAATCATGATGTGCGCTTATTTCCTTCATGGTGGGTCGTTTTGGTTTGAAGGTAGGGTAAATGGGGGAATTCGATGTTGAGGTCAACACCATCCCGCAGTGTAAATAAACAGCATCCCGCTTTGCATATAAACCCGTACCTCTCCAAAGCTGCCGTTGAAAGAAAGTCCTCCGTCGGCTGCGATTGTCAGCAACATCGGTAGATGATCTTGACCTAACAGGATTTCTTCCCGCCCAGTTACGGCATACGCAACCCCTAGGAATTGAGCCGCGATTAGGTAACCTTCGTTTATTGAGCCAATAGGGAAAACGAACAAGCTGTTTCCGCCCCCTTCCGTTTGTCTATGCGTAGCCACAACCCCATTGCGGTAATGGAATACACTTTGAGACCTTCCGTATTCCAGCGGGTTGTATCCGTGGAGAACCGTATCGGGCACTCCTCCAAGCTGCGTTAGCCAGCTTCCAATATTGATTCCGTTTACAGAACTCGCCTCCTTAGGTGTCGGGTAATGACTCAAGAATCCATTGTAAACGTATCCCGTATCTCCTTTGTAAACGACTTCTAGGTATGGCTCGTTCATCACGTATTCTTGTCCAGTGGTTTCTTCGTCTTCCCACTCGTAGGTAACCGTCGGTAAAGCCAGTACCTTACTACTGCGGCCTAGCTTACCCGTCACCCGAACTGCCTCACCATACGTTACTACCCCCATTCGCCTAGCATCCGCCTTCCCTTCGGAGCGGAAACTTAAGCCCGACTCTGCCCAGACATAACGAAGTTCAGCATTGAGTTGATGCTGCGCAGAAAGTGATCCAGTACAGAACACTAGGAGAATGAAAAGCAAGCGCATATTCTATTATTTGCTGGTAAAGTTAGCGTTTCATCTCTCCCCTTATTAAAAGCCAAAAACACCAATCACCCCAAAAACAACCCCTCCTCTCCCAAAACCCGCCCAACCAGTCCCAAACTGTACTTATTTTCCTTAAAGCCACCACTGACGATGAGCGTCAAAATTACCTGATCTTTAGTTTTGCTGTACTGCTCAAACAGTTGAACCCGTCTGCGCAGTTGTCCGGCGGAAGCTTCTGTTAGCGCGAGTTCGTTTTTGTGAAACTTGATCTCAAAAAGATTAATTACACCGTCCGCCCGCTCCAGTAGCATATCAACCTGAACGCCCGGTGCATCCTCAGTGCCTCGGTGCGCGTAGGAATAGGTAGTGGTGTATACCCCACTGATGTTCAGCGCTTTCTTGATCGAGGAGATGTGCTTCATGCACATACTCTCGAACGCATAGCCGCCCCATACTTTATAGGTAGCCAGTTGGCTCATTTTTAGCCAAGTACCTACCCCAGACAACTGGTTGTTCTCAATAAACCGCAGGTAAAAAAGCGAATATTCATCAATCAAACGGTAAATCTTTCCCTTCTTCTTCTTCCCAAACGGCACGAACGAACGGATGAAATCAGACTGCTCCAACTCCTCAAGCACCCGCGTCGCGGTGCCACTGTTCGGAGTGTTTGAATTAGCGATGATATCAACCCTACTAAGGCCACGCGGATGCTCCGCCAGCGTACGTACTACTTCAATGTGGTAATGGGCATCGTCGAACAAGGCAGGATATAAGCGAGAGAACTCCTCCCGCAGCAGCCCCGTATCCGAGAAGCACAGTTTATCAATCGCTTCCGCAACGCTTCGCCCGGGTTCAACATCTTCAAGGTAAAGCGGTATTCCACCCAAAGCCATATAGAGCTGAAAAATCTGATAGCGGGTGAAGCTAATGTGTCTGCTCTCCAAAAAGGCTTCCGTCTCCAGCAGCGTGAACGGTTTAAGGTGAAGGTACCGCGTCACGCGGTTATGGAGCCCGCCTTTGTCGTTGATAACCTTATTGATGATCCAGGAAGAAACCGAACCGCAAAGCACTACCACGATATTTTGCCGCGCCGCCCAGTCGTTCCAGAAGTGCGCCAAGTAATCCAGGAAATCGCTCTCTGGCGCAGCCAACCAAGACAACTCATCAAAGAACAGCACCAGCTTTTTACCTTCTTCGAGCTTAGGTTCCAGCACCAGTCTCAACTGAAAGAAGGCATCCAACCAGTCTTTGATCTCTGGCAGTTCACGCCCAGCCAACAATGAGAGTTTATTAGAAAAGGTACGAACCTGTCGTTCCGCGCTCGCATGACGAATCCCCGTCTGCTGAAAAACCAAATGGTCTCCCAAAACTTCATTCACCAGAAAGGTCTTACCAACCCTTCTACGGCCAATTACCGCAACCATCTCTCCCCTATCAGATGATAATGCTTCTTCTAAAGCCTTTCTCTCTTCCAACCTACCTATTAGCATTTGGCATATTTTCACCAAATATACCTCTAATTAGTCACATTTAGTACAATTCAACCAAATCCACTTCAAAACAATAATTTTTGGCATATTTTAACCAAAAGCATCAATAATCCCGAAGGGATGTTTAGCGTAACGAGGGGGTGCAACCTACAAAAAAACGCCCTACCAACAATGTCAGCAGGGCGTTTCTTTTACTCCCCCTTTGGGGGTTGGGGGGCCACTCCCCCTTTGGGGGTTGGGGGGCCACTCCCCCTTTCGCGGTTGGGGGCCTTCTCCCCCTTTCGGGGCCGGGGGGCCACTCCCCCTTTGGGGGCCTGGGGGCTATTCCACCTCCCCAGAAGTCTCAGCACTAAGCACAGAAGCCTCTTCAGCGGCCTTAGCGGCAGCCTCTTCCTCCGCGAAAGCAGCTTGGCGCGCTTCCCATTGGTCTTGAGCTTCCTGCGTCGTTACGAACAGGCGATCGTACTTGCGCATACCCGTACCAGCCGGAATACGCTTACCTACAATTACGTTCTCCTTCAGGCCCATGAGGTAATCCTGCTTGGCAGCGATGGCGGCCGTAGACAGTACCTTGGTGGTTTCCTGGAAGGATGCAGCAGAAATCCAACTCGGCGTACCGAGGGAAGACTTCGTGATACCTTGCAGCAGCGGGAAGCTGGTAGCAGCTTGCGCGTCGCGGAAGGTCATGATCTTCATGTCTTCGCGCTTCAGGCGGCTGTTCTCTTCGCGCACTTCGCGCATCGTCACGATGCGGCCGGGGCGGAAGGTCTCGCTGTCACCGGCGTCGGTGATGACCTTCTTATCGAAGATCCAGTCGTTCTGCTTGAAGAACTCGTAGCGCTCAACGGCTTCACCTTCTAGGAAGGTAGTATCGCCTTGGTCTACAATCTGCACGCGGCGCATCATCTGGCGGACAATGGACTCGATGTGCTTGTTGTTGATCGTGATACCCTGCGAGCGGTAAACTTCCTGTACACCATTAACCAAGTAGGTCTGGACCGCGAAGGGGCCTTTGATGTCGAGGATATCCCGTGGCGCGATGGCACCGTCGGAGAGTGGCATACCAGCGCGAACAAAATCCTGATCTTGTACAAGGATGTGCTTGCTCAGGTTGATCAGGTACTTGCGCTTCTGGCCATCCTTTGCTTCCACGATCAGCTCGCGGTTACCGCGCTTGATCTTCTTGGAGAAGGTTACGATGCCGTCAATCTCGGATACAACTGCGGGGTTAGATGGGTTACGCGCTTCGAAAAGCTCCGTCACCCTCGGCAGACCACCCGTAATATCGGCAATCTTACCACCCTTACGCGGCAGCTTCACCATCTGCTGGCCAACCTTCACCGCATCACCTTCGGTAATACTGATGTAGGCACCAACCGGAAGGTTGTAGTTGCGCAGTTCCTCACCATCCTTATTGATAATGGTAATGGTCGGGATCTTCTTACGGTCGCGTGTTTCAATAACGACCTTCTCTTCGAAGCCAGTCTGGTCATCACGCTCCGTACGGAAGGTTACGCCTTCCTCAATGTCGGTGAAGCGAGCAACACCTTCGAATTCAGAAACGATCACGGCGTTGTAAGGATCCCACTCTACGATGGGGTCGCCTTTCTTCACCTTTTGGCCTTCCTTCACGAACAGCGTACCGCCGTAAGGGATGTGCTGGGTAGTGAAGACCTTGCGCGTCTCGGGGTCAACAATCCGGATTTCACCGGAACGCGACAGCACGATGTTCTTCTTGTCGCCCATGTCGTCTTCCGCTTCTACGGTACGGATGTCTTCAAAGACGATCTCACCGTTGAACTTAGACGTCAATTCGCTCTCCGCACGGGTTACGGAGGCCGTACCACCTACGTGGAAGGTACGCAGCGTAAGCTGGGTTCCCGGCTCACCGATAGACTGGGCAGCGATGATACCAACAGCATCACCAACTTCCGTCATCCGGCCAGTAGCCAAGTTCTTACCGTAACACTTACGGCAAACCCCACGCTCTACCTCACAAGTGAGGACCGAACGAATGGTGACTTCTTCGATGCCTTCTGCCTCGATGTAGCGGGCGTTCTTCGCATCAATGTATTCATCACCAGCTACGATGATCTCGCCCGTTACCGGGTGAACAATATCATCCTGAGCAAAACGGCCAGCGATTCGGCTTTCTAGGCTTTCAATCACCTTATCGTTCTCCTTCAGCGCAGAAGTGTCAATACCACGAAGGGTACCACAATCTTCCTTCATCACCACAACGTCCTGGGAAACGTCTACAAGTCGACGGGTCAGGTAACCAGCATCAGCCGTCTTAAGGGCCGTATCGGCAAGACCCTTACGGGCACCGTGCGTAGAGATAAAGTATTCGAGTACGGAAAGACCGTCTACGAAGTTGGAAAGGATCGGGTTTTCGATTACGGCTGGGCCAGCATCGTTACTCTTCTTCGGCTTGGCCATCAGACCACGAAGCCCACAGAGCTGCTTGATCTGCTGCGTAGAACCACGGGCTCCGGAGTGGAGCATCATGTACACAGAGTTGAAACCTTGCTTGTGCTCGGCCAGTTCCTCCATCAGGGTCGTCGTGATTTTATTATCAGCGTACGTCCACTTATCAATGATCTGGTTGTAGCGTTCATTGTTCGTGATCAGGCCCATGTTGTAGTTGTCCATCACGTCGTCAACGTCGGCACGCGCCTGAACAAGTACGGTTTCCTTTACGGAAGGCGTGATCAGGTCACCGAGGTTGAAGGACAGACCGCCTTTGAAGGCCCAAAGGAAACCCATATCCTTGATCTTGTCAAGGAAGATCGCCGTTACGGCGAAGCTCGTCCGGTCGATGATGTCACCGATCACCTTCTTGAGGTTCTTCTTCGTCAGCAGTACGTTCTGGAACGGTACCATGGTTGGCATGGCACTGTTGAAGATCACCCGGCCGGTAGTAGTCTCGGTCAGCTTCACTTTCAAGGAAGCGTTGCCTTCTTCGTCAAATACTTCAACGGGAACGCGACAGCTAATTTTAGCGTGGAGGTCAAGCTTGCCTTCGTTGTAGGCAATCATCACTTCCTCAGGGCTGTAGAAACGCTTACCCTCACCTGGGACGGGGCGCTCTTTGCTGCTGGTCCGTTCCTTGGTGATGTAATAAAGGCCTAGTACCATATCCTGTGAAGGAAGGGTCACAGGCGTACCGTTCTGCGGGTTCAGCATGTTGTGGCTAGAGAGCATCAGTACCTGTGCTTCCAAGATCGCGGCTTGGCTCAGGGGTACGTGGACGGCCATCTGGTCGCCGTCGAAGTCGGCGTTGAACGCCGAACATACAAGCGGGTGCAGCTGGATCGCCTTGCCCTCTATCAGCTTCGGCTGGAAGCTCTGGATCGAGAGGCGGTGAAGCGTCGGTGCCCGGTTCAACATCACGGGGTGGCCCTTCAAGATGTTCTCCAGGATTTCCCAGATTACAGGTTCTTTGCGGTCTACCAATTTCTTAGCCGACTTCACGGTCTTCACGATACCGCGCTCAATGAGCTTACGGATCACGAAGGGCTTGAAAAGCTCGGCGGCCATCCCCTTCGGGATACCACATTCGTGCAGCTTCAACGTCGGACCTACTACGATAACGGAACGACCAGAGTAGTCGACACGCTTACCGAGAAGGTTCTGACGGAAACGACCTTGCTTACCTTTAAGGATATCGGAGAGCGACTTCAACGCACGCCCACCCTCAGCCTTCACGGCGTTAGACTTACGGCTGTTGTCGAAGAGGCTGTCTACAGCCTCCTGAAGCATCCGCTTCTCGTTCCGCAGGATCACCTCCGGAGCTTTGATCTCCAACAGGCGCTTGAGGCGGTTGTTACGGATGATCACCCGGCGGTAAAGATCGTTGAGGTCGGAAGAGGCGAAGCGGCCACCGTCTAGCGGTACGAGCGGGCGCAGCTCCGGAGGAACAACGGGCAGGTACTGGATGATGGTCCATTCTGGCTTATTCACGATGTGCTTCTGGGCGTCGCGGAAGGCTTCCACTACGCGCAGGCGCTTGAGGGCCTCGCTCTTACGCTGCTGGCTCGTTTCCGTGTTGGCCTGGTGGCGCAACTGGTCGGAGAGCGAGTCTAGCTGAAGACCTTCGAGGAGGTCACGAACGGCTTCGGCCCCCATCTTAGCGACAAACTTGTCTGGGTGGCCGTCTTCCAACTGCTGGTTCTCCACGGGCAGCGTTTCGAGCAAGTCGAGGTACTGCTCCTCCGTGATGAGGGCTTTGTGGAAAATCTCGTCGCTTTCCCGGATACCGGGGTTGATCACGACGTAGCGCTCGTAGTAAATGATGCTTTCCAGATTCTTGGAAGAGAAACCAAGCAGGTAAGCAATCTTATTAGGTAGGCTCTTGAAGAACCAGATGTGAACCACCGGTACAACAAGGCGAATGTGGCCCATGCGCTCACGACGGACCTTCTTCTCGGTCACCTCGACGCCACAACGGTCACAAACGATGCCCTTATAACGGATCCGCTTGTACTTACCACAGTAACACTCGTAATCCTTTACGGGGCCAAAAATGCGCTCACAGAAAAGGCCATCACGCTCCGGCTTATAAGAGCGGTAGTTGATGGTCTCAGGCTTGAGTACCTCACCGAAGCTACGCTCCAGGATCTCGTCCGGGGAGCTGAGGCTAATGGTGATGGCGTCAAAGTCCTGCTTCTGGATGCTGTTAGTCTTTTTGAATGCCATATTTCGTTTTATAAGGAGGCTTTGAGGGCGCGGCCGCAGGTGCGGAGTAAAGGATGAAGGAGCAAGAGATGAAGGGCTTGGGGTAATACCCTTTACCTTTCTTTGCCACTTAACTTACCCGGCACCTGCGTTCGCGCCAAAAAAGCTGTCTTTAAATTAATCCGCTCCTCCGTCTGAGAAACGCTTGTCCCCCCATTGGGAGCTAGGGGGCTTTAGTCAAACTTAACGTCCAGCGCCAAGCCGCGAAGCTCGTGTACCAATACGTTGAATGACTCCGGAATATTCGGCTCCGGCAGGTTATCCCCTTTCACGATGGCCTCGTAAGCCTTCGCACGTCCTTGGATGTCGTCCGACTTGATCGTCAGTAACTCCTGAAGGATGTTTGCCGCGCCGAAGGCCTCCAGTGCCCAAACTTCCATCTCGCCGAAGCGCTGGCCACCAAACTGTGCCTTACCACCCAGCGGCTGCTGCGTAATGAGGGAGTATGGGCCGATGGAACGGGCGTGCATCTTGTCGTCAACCATGTGGCTGAGCTTGAGCATGTAGATCACACCTACCGTAGCGAGCTGGTGGAAACGGTCGCCCGTTTCGCCGTCGTAGAGGTAAGTTTGGCCGAGGCTCGGCAGCTTAGCTTGCTGGATGTACTCCTCGATTTCCGCCTGGCTAGCACCGTCGAAGATCGGCGTACCGAACTTCATGCCGAGCTTCTCGCCCGCCCAACCAAGGACGGTCTCGAAGATCTGCCCCAAGTTCATACGCGATGGTACACCAAGTGGGTTCAGGATGATGTCAACAGGCGTTCCGTCTTCAAGGAAGGGCATGTCTTCATCACGAACGATGCGGGATACAATTCCTTTGTTACCGTGGCGGCCGGCAAGTTTATCGCCCACTTTCAGCTTACGCTTCTTAGCGAGGTACACCTTGGCCAACTTGAGTACGCCAGCCGGGAGTTCGTCACCCACGCTGATGTTGAAGCTTTCACGCTTGTAACGACCAACTTCCTCGTTCACCTTGATGCTGAAGTTGTGCAGCAGACGGGCGATGAGGCCGTTGAGGTCGTCGCTAGTAGTCCAGCCACTGTAATCAATGCTTGTGTAGTCGAGATCGCGGAGCAAAGATTGCGTGAACTTCTCACCTTTCGGCACTACAGACTCGCCGTAGATGGTGTTCACACCTTGGCTTGCACGGCCACGAACCAGCTTGTCGAGTTTGTCGACGAGCAAGGTCTTCAGCTTGTTGAGGTTCACTTTGTGCTCATCCTCTAGCTTCTGGAGCTTGACTTTCTCGGCGTCTTTCTGGGCTTGGTCTTTTTTCGTCTTAGAAAAGAGGTCCTTGCCAATTACGACACCTTTGAGGGATGGGCTGGCTTTCATCGAAGCGTCCTTCACGTCTCCGGCTTTATCACCGAAGATGGCGCGGAGGAGTTTCTCTTCCGGCGTCGGGTCAGATTCGCCTTTCGGCGTGATCTTACCGATCAGGATGTCACCTTCCTTTACCCAAGCTCCGACGCGGATTACGCCGTTCTCGTCGAGGTCTTTGGTCGCTTCCTCAGAAACGTTGGGGATGTCGTTGGTCAGTTCTTCCTCGCCCAGTTTGGTGTCGCGCACGTCCATTTCGAAGTGCTCGATGTGTAGGGAGGTAAATACGTCTTCGCGCACTACTCGTTCGCTCAAAACGATGGCGTCCTCGAAGTTGTACCCTTTCCAAGGCATGAAGGCAACCTTCATGTTCTGGCCAAGGGCAAGCTCACCTTTTTCAGTAGCGTAGCCGTCACAGAGGATTTGGCCCTTCTTCACCTTCTGCCCGCGCTTAACGATTGGCTTCAGGTTTACACAAGTACCTTGGTTGGTCCGGAGGAACTTGATGAGGGTATAGGTAACGAGGTCGTCCTCGAAAGAAACCAAGCGGTCTTCGTCGGTACGCTCGTAACGAACAATGATCTCGTTGGCGTCAACGTATTCTACCACACCATCGCCTTCTGCGTTCACGAGCATGCGGCTGTCTCGGGCTACCTTGCCTTCGAGGCCCGTACCCACGATAGGGCTGGCGGGGCGAAGCAGGGGAACGGCCTGGCGCTGCATGTTCGAGCCCATGAGGGCACGGTTGGCATCATCGTTCTCCAAGAAAGGAATCATGGAAGCCGACACACCAACAATTTGGTTCGGGGCAACATCCATAAACTCCAAGTCTTCCGGAGCAAGAACAGGGAAGTCACCGTGGTCACGAGCTTTGATTTCGCTATTGACGAAAGCGCCCTGCTCCGTGATCGGAGAGTTCGCCTGAGCAATCTTTTTAAAATCTTCGCCTTCGGCACTCAGGTAGATCGGATCGCCATCCATCACCACTTGCGCGTCCTTTACGGCGCGATAGGGCGTTTCCAGGAAGCCCATCTTGTTCACTTTGGCGTGGACACAGAGGGTAGAGATCAAACCAATATTCGGTCCTTCTGGTGTTTCAATCGTACACAGGCGGCCGTAGTGGCTGTAGTGAACGTCTCGAACCTCGAAGCCCGCACGCTCACGGCTCAGACCACCAGGTCCGAGAGCAGAGATACGACGCTTGTGCGTGATCTCAGAGAGTGGGTTCGTCTGGTCCAAAAACTGGCTCAGCTGGCTAGTACCGAAGAAAGAGTTGATTACGCTGGAGAGGGTCCGGGCGTTGATGAGGTCGATCGGGGTGAAGACCTCATTATCACGGACGTTCATGCGCTCGCGGATCGTACGCGCCATCCGGGCCAGACCTACGCCAAACTGGGCGTAGAGCTGCTCGCCTACCGTACGAACACGGCGGTTGCTCAGGTGGTCGATATCATCAATCTCAGCGCGCTGGTTCATCAAGGCGACCAAGTACTTAACGATGGCGATGATGTCCTCCTTAGTGAGTACCAAGGTTTCGTCGTCGGTGCCAGCGTTTAGTTTGCGGTTGATCTTGTAGCGGCCTACTTCGCCAAGGTTGTAGCGCTTGTCGGAGAAGAACAGCTTATCGATGATGCCTCGTGCGGTTTCTTCATCGGGCGGGTCACTGCCGCGAAGCTGACGGTAGATGTACTGAACGGCTTCGATCTCGCTCGAAGACGGGTCTTTCTGGAGCGTGTTGTAGATGATGCTGTAGTCCATACCAACGTCTTCCTTCTGGAGGATGACGTTCTCGATGCCTTCGGCTTCGAGGATGAACTCGATGTTCACATCCGTCAGTACGGTATCACGCTCAAGGATGATCTCGTTACGCTCAAGGATCACGAGCTCGCCCGTGTCTTCATCGACGAAATCTTCCGTCCAAGCGCGGAGCACACGGGCGGCGAGTTTACGGCCGATGGCAGCGGAGAGTGCCTCTCGGGTGTTGGCGACTTCGTCGGCTAGGCCGAAGAGGTCAAGGATCGACTTATCACTGTCGAAACCGATAGCGCGCAGCAGCGTCGTTACCGGGAATTTTTTCTTACGGTCGATGTAAGCATACATGACCGTGTTGATGTCGGTGGCAAATTCCATCCACGCTCCCTTGAAAGGAATTACGCGGGCGGAGTAAATCGCCGTACCGTTGGGGTGGAAGTTTTGACCGAAGAACACCCCTGGAGAGCGGTGCAACTGAGATACGATGACGCGCTCGGCTCCGTTGATCACGAAGGTGCCTTTGGGCGTCATGTAGGGGATGTTTCCGAGGAATACATCCTGCTCGATGGTCTGGAAGTCTACGTGCTCTTCGTCGTTACAGCTCAAACGAAGCTTGGCCTTCAGCGGCACGCTGTAGGTCAGGCCACGCTGCATACACTCAGGGATGGTGTAGCGAGGCGGATCGACGAAGTAGTCGAGAAATTCGAGGTTAAAGATGCTCCGGGTGTCGGAGATGGGGAAATTTTCCTGGAATACCCGGTACAAACCTTCCAAAGCCCGATTTTCTGGCGTTGTTTCCAGTTGGAAAAATTCCTGGAATGATTTGAGTTGGATTTCTAGTAGATCAGGGGAGTGATCAGTCAGCTTAATTTTACCGAAGCTTACCCGTTGTTCTTCAGCATTAAGGATCTGGCCGTTTGACGTCATTAGCAGTTTTCCTTTATATTTGGCCCAGTGCTCATTCGTCCGCGGTGAACAAGAACTGAGGGATTTTGAGGTTTCCGGACTCAACTGTCCGGGCGGGGTTGGGGATCGCGAATAGATAAGACAATTCTCGGTCCCGAAAAGTTTTGCTTTTCAGCAATTCTTTATACGCAAAAAGCCCAGCAAGACGTGAGCCGCCCGCTAAGCTGTACAAAAAACGTTCTTTACGCCTTTTGCCAGGTAGCAGCCGCCGAAGTTGGCGGCTATGAAAGAAGAAGCAAAGGGGCAACACCGAGGTGTTGCCCCCTGCTTGATCTTTTTGGTGAACTAGACCTGAATTACTTCAGCTCAACCGTAGCACCTGCCTCTTCGAGAGCAGCTTTGATGCTTTCGGCTTCGGCTTTTTCTACACCGGCCTTGATTACGGTTGGAGCACCGTCAACAAGTTCCTTAGCCTCTTTGAGGCCTAAGCCGAGAAGGGTCTTAACTTCCTTCACCACCTTCAGCTTGCTGCCACCGGCAGATTGCAGTTCGATGTCGAAGTCGGTCTTAGCAGCAGCACCACCTTCGTCACCGCCTCCGCCTCCGCCAGCAACGGCAACGGCAGCAGCAGCGGGCTCGATGCCGTACTCATCCTTCATAATAGTTACGAGCTCTGTTACCTCCTTGATGGTTAGGTTAACTAGAGATTCGGCGATTGTTTTTACATCAGCCATAATAAAAAAGTATTTAAAAATGATTTACGAGTAGTATCGCGTATATCAGCTTGGAAGCCAAATTAATTGAGAATTTTCGATTCAACATTTAGCATTTAAAATTTAGCTGCCGCTATTAAAAGCTTGCTGCGCTCGTGGCGACAGCGTACCCTGCGGGTAAATTTTCAATGCTAAATATTGAATTAAAAATTTTAAATGAGGGCCTAGCCCTCCCGCTCTTCGAGCGTCTTAAGCAGCCCAGCCACTTTTGAACCTCCGCTATTGAGGGCACCAAGCAAGTTCTGCATTGGGCTCTGGAGAAGGGTGAGAACATCGGAAAGCATTTCCTCACGAGACTTCAGCTTGGCGAGTGCGTTAAGCTGCTCATCTCCGGAGTAAACGGAACTTGCGATGTAGGCTGCTTTGAGGATGGGGCGCTCACCATCTTCACCACGGAATTCCTTGATGACTTTGGCGGGAGCGTTCGCTACCTCGGTGAATAGAAGGGCCGTAGGGCCTTTCAGTGCGTCGAATACGGCTTTGTAGTTGCCTTCCTCGGGCAGTTGCTCGAGGGCCTTGATGGCAAGGGTATTCTTAACGACCTGCATGGAGATTCCTTTTTCAAAGAATTTGCCGCGCAATTCGGTTGTTTTTTCAGCGGTGAGGGTAGAAGCATCCGTGATGTAGAAGAACTCATTGTTCTCAAACTTCTGCTTCAGTTGCTCGATGGCCGCCGCTTTATCTGTCTTAGTCATTATAAGTTAGTTTGAGGGACGGTTAAGCAATGGTTTTCGGATCGACCTTGATGCCCGGGCTCATCGTAGAACATACGACGACGGACTTCATGTAGGTGCCTTTGGCGCTGGAAGGCTTCATGCGAACCAGCGTGCCGAGGAGCTCGTTGGCGTTGTCCAGCAGTTGCTCAGGCGAGAAGCCTACGCGGCCAATGCTAGAGTGGATGATGCCGAACTTATCCACACGGAAAGCGATCTTACCGCCTTTTACGTCTGTGATTGCCTGCGCAACGTCCATCGTTACCGTACCGGTCTTGGGGTTAGGCATGAGGCCACGAGGACCGAGTACCCGACCGAGACGACCAACCTTGGCCATCGTTTGTGGCATAGCGACAACGACGTCGAAGTCGGTCCAGCCATCGGTTACTTTAGAGACCATATCGTCGAGACCGACGAAGTCGGCGCCAGCGTCGAGTGCTTCCTGCTCTTTGTCTGGGGTTACGAATGCGAGTACACGCTTGGTTTTACCCGTGCCGTGGGGCAGGGTTACGGTGCCACGCAGTGCTTGGTCGGCCTTACGGGGGTCGATACCGAGGCGTACGTGTACGTCTACGGATGCGTCGAATTTAGCGGTATTCACCTGCTTAACGAGTGCCATGGCATCGTTGAGTGTGTACTGCTTTTCGGCGTCGACCTTACCTTCGGCGGCTTTCCGCGCTTTGCTAAGTTTAGCCATAATAAAATAATGTTTGAGGTAAATGACGCACACCATCTGGATGGCGTGCTCCCTGCGAGATAATTTGTGTTAGTGGGGCGCTAAACGCGGGTGCAAAACTTGTTGAAGCAGTTCGGACCAGCGTTTTAGTTCGAGACAAAACCCTAAACCTTTTCTTGCACCTGCGGCCGCGCCTATAATCAGGACTTGCTTACGCCTCGTATGGAGACTGACCGCCCTCGATGGTGATGCCCATAGAACGAGCCGTACCAGCAACCATCTTCATGCCGCTTTCTACGGTGAAGCAGTTGAGGTCAACCATTTTGCTTTCAGCAATGGCACGAACTTGGTCCCAGCTCACTTTTGCCACCTTGATCCGGTTAGACTCCTTAGAGCCGCTCTTGATCTTGGCAGCTTCCATCAACTGGATCGCTGCGGGTGGCGTCTTGATGATGAAGTCGAAAGACTTGTCTTTGTAAACGGAGATGATCACCGGAAGGACTTTGCCCTGCTGATCCTGTGTTTGCGCGTTGAAACGCTTACAGAATTCCATGATGTTCACACCTTTCGCACCAAGTGCGGGACCGACCGGAGGAGCGGGGTTCGCTCCGCCACCGCGGACCTGAAGTTTAATCTGTACGTCTACTTCCTTAGCCATGATAGCTTATTTGTGTCGTGCTGACGAGGGCAATATAGTTTCACCGCTCTCCGACGTGGGGATTTTTTAAAATGTAAAAAGCCAACCCGTAGGGACGGGCAGAGGCTATTTTCGGCCTGCAAAGGTAAGCAAATATTTCTATTTACAAAAAATAAAAAGCAGCAGGAAAAATCATCCTGCTGCTTTCTACGCTAGAAGAGGTCTAGCTTTGCTTTTCAACCTGCATAAAGTTGAGTTCAACCTCAGTTCCACGGCCAAAGATCTTGACAATGACTTTGAGTTTCTTTTTCTCTTCGTTCACCTCTTGGATGTCTCCGACGAATTCGTTGAACGGCCCATCGATGATCTTCACCGTTTCGCCTTCGATGAATGGCTCGATCATGGTATCACCAGCTTCGAGGCTTTCGTCTACCTTACCGAGCAATCGGTTGGCTTCAGAATCCCGCATCGGAATTGGCTCACTCTTACCGAGGAAGTGAATAACGTTGGGCAGCCCCGTAATGGAATCAAGCACTTCGCCGTTGAGGGCGTAAGGATCAGCTTCTACCAAGATGTAACCCGGGAGGATGTTACGGTCGGAGATTACTTTCTTACCACCACGGATTTTGTAAACCTTCTCGGTAGGTACGATGATCTTCATGACGTGGTTTTCCCAGCCATTGATCGCGATCTCTTTTTCGATCCGTTCCTTTATTTTTTTCTCTTTGCCACTAATGACGCGGAGAGAGTACCATTTAGTTACTGCCATTGTATTTGTCGGTTAAAACCTAGAGGTTGTAAATGAAGTCTACAAGGTTTTTCCAGACGAAATCCATAGCCATGATCGTGAAGGCGAAGATCGCGGACCCGATAAGAACCAGAATGGTGTTGGTCTGCAAGGTTGAGTAGCTAGGCCAGGTTACGTTATGTACCAGTTCATTGTAGCTTTCCCGCAGGTATAGTCCTATTTTGTCCATTGTTGAAATGATTGATGTAAAAGATTACTTTCAATAAGCGTGCCAAAGATTTCGGCTGCCTGTTTTGTCAATCTTTTATTCGTTGCACGGGCGGAGAGACTCGAACTCCCAGCCCCTGGTTTTGGAGACCAGTGCTCTACCAATTGAGCTACGCCCGTGTATGTTTTTTTTGGTTTTTAAACCTTGCATTCAAAGTTTGGGACCCAGCCCCTGATTGCACTTCGTGGCTGCTGCGCGGTTGGAGACCAGTGCTCTACCACCACGTAGTAGCCGCGTTAGCGAATTGAGCTACGCCCGTGTAAGAAAGTGAAAGTTAAGCACCCAAAAGAGGGTACCTAACTTTCACGATCGGTAAGGAATCAAGAAGCCCAGATGGGCGTCAGGATTTTACTTTTACTCGATGATTTCAGTCACCTGACCAGCACCTACGGTACGGCCACCTTCGCGGATGGCGAAGCGGAGACCTTTCTCCATTGCGATTTCAGCGAGGAGGGTAACTTCGAGGGATACGTTATCACCAGGCATTACCATTTCCACGTTTTCAGGAAGCTTCACGTCACCAGTTACGTCCGTAGTACGGAAGTAGAACTGAGGGCGGTAGCCGTTGAAGAATGGCGTGTGACGGCCACCTTCGTCCTTAGAGAGAACGTATACCTCACACTTGAACTTAGTGTGTGGCTTTACGGAACCAGGCTTACAGATAACCATACCGCGCTTGATTGCGGTCTTTTCGATACCACGGAGAAGCATACCGGCGTTATCACCAGCTTCACCACGTTCGAGGATCTTACGGAACATCTCTACACCAGTGATGGTAGAAGTCAGCTTAGCGCCTGGCTCCTGCATACCGATGATCTCAACGGGGTCACCAGTATTGATAACACCACGCTCGATACGGCCTGTAGCAACAGTACCACGGCCAGTGATAGAGAATACATCCTCAATAGGCATGAGGAAAGGAAGGTCAACCAAACGCTCTGGCTCAGGGATTTCTGCATCAACTGCAGCCATGAGTTCGAGGATTTGCTTTTCGCCGTCAGCGTCACCTTCGAGGCCCTTAAGAGCAGAACCGATGATGATGCTGGCGTTGTCGCCGTCGTACTCGTAAGAAGAAAGAAGTTCACGAACTTCCATTTCTACAAGCTCGAGCATTTCTTCGTCATCAACAAGGTCAGCCTTGTTCATGAATACTACGATGTTAGGAACACCTACCTGACGAGCAAGGAGGATGTGCTCACGGGTCTGTGGCATAGGGCCATCAGTTGCAGCTACAACAAGGATAGCACCGTCCATCTGGGCAGCACCAGTTACCATGTTCTTTACGTAGTCAGCGTGGCCGGGGCAGTCAACGTGTGCGTAGTGACGGTTCTCGGTTTCGTACTCAACGTGAGCAGTGTTGATCGTGATACCACGCTCTTTTTCTTCAGGAGCGGAGTCGATGGAAGAGTAATCCTTCACTTCGCCGCCATTGGTCTTAGCGAGTACAGTAGTGATCGCAGCGGTCAACGTAGTCTTACCGTGGTCAACGTGACCGATGGTGCCGATGTTAACGTGCGGCTTTGTTCTTTGGAATGTTTCCTTAGCCATTACTGGTAAGTATTTAGGGGATTAAAAAACTAGATTAGGACATAGGTGCGAACCGCACCCCGGCCGCCCCTTCTTCGGTAGAAACCCGAAGAGTTTGAATTCGTTGGCGATGCAGCACGGGCAAAACGAGAAATGACCGTGTTGGAAAAACACAGCCATACTGAACGCCGACACAAGTTCATCACGAACTTGAGCCAACGGTGAGATTTGAACTCACGACCCCTTCCTTACCATGGAAGTGCTCTACCCCTGAGCTACGTCGGCAAATGGTGATTTCAAAAAGAAAAAGAACCACCGTTGTAGTTCTTTTTTTTGGAGCGGAAGACGAGGCTCGAACCCGCGACCCTCAGCTTGGAAGGCTGATGCTCTACCAACTGAGCTACTTCCGCGTTTAGAGTCAGATAGCCAAGCCGTCAAACAGCCTAATAGTATTGCTACTAATTTGATTGTTTGACTACCTGATTGTTTGACTCAATGGTGTGGGGGTGGTAGGATTCGAACCTACTCAGCCGAAACATTGGATTTACAGTCCAACCTACCTCTCCAACTGTAGCGCACCCCCGGTGAAAATTTTTTCAAGATTACTTCCTGTAAACGACTCTGTTAAGTCGTTAAAAAGAGAGCCGATAGACGGATTCGAACCGCCGACCAGCTGATTACAAATCAGCTGCTCTACCAGACTGAGCTATATCGGCTTAAAGTCGGTAATCTTGACCTATTTTTCAATGTTACTTCAGGGCATTTCCCGTAAGCGATTGCAAAGGTAATGTCTTTCCCACAATTCACAAACAGTCTAGGATATTTTTCTTTGAAATATTTCTCAAAGGGCCTAAAGTACTTGGCACAAGAGCAGGACAAATCGCTTTGCGAGTGGTTAATGCGTTGGGAAGCCTTTAAAGTTGCAAGGTGTTCGGCATAAGTACTATTAAGTTTACCGGCTGGAGCATCACTCCTCCTTAGGCCCTTGTCCTTCGGGGTGCGCTTGGCGGTAGACTTCTTGTAGGCGCTTGATGTTGTTGTGGGTGTACAACTGGGTTGCCGCCAAGTTGGCGTGGCCTAAGAGTTCCTTCACCGCATTGAGGTCTGCCCCTTCGCCGAGCAGGTGGGTAGCAAAGGTATGGCGCAATACGTGGGGGCTTTTCTTCTCCTCGGTGCTGAATGCGCCGAGGTATTCCGAGACCTTATTATATACATACTTTGGGTAGAGGCGTTTTCCGCTGTCGGTTAGTAGTAGGGCGGGGCTTTCATCTTCTGGGAAAGTGGACGCTCGGAGGAGGCCATAGCACTCCAGCAACTCGGAAAGTTTGTGGCCGAAGGGTACAAGCCTTTGCTTTTTGCCCTTACCGGCTACTGATAGCCGGCGGTGGTTTAGGTCTGCATCCAATTGGTTTAAACCGATCAGTTCTGCACGGCGCAAGCCGCACTGGTAGAGGAGCGCAAGCAGGAGGTGATCTCGCAGCAAGCTAAAATCGGTATTCGTCAGGGGGTCAGGGAAGCCACCAAAAAGCCGTTTGATGTCTTTCTCGGCAACGGAAGTAGGCAGGCGACGCGACAGCTTTGGTGTAGGAATACGCAGGGTTGGGTTCTCCCGTTGCAGGCCCCTACTCTGCTGGTAGGCGTAAAAGGCTTTCAGGGAAGACAGCTTGCGGCGGATGCTGGAGGGGGCCAACTTATTGTTCATCAGGCTTGCCATCCAAGCCTTTACGTGCTCGCGGGTAACTGCGCCGGTGCTCACCAGGTCGTACTCCTCTTTACACCAAGCGGCAAACTGCTTAAGGTCGTTCGCGTAAGCAGCAACGGTGTGCTCGCTCAGGCGGCGCTGGTGGGTTAGGTGGTTCAGGAATTGCTGGTGCATGGATTTGGGCAGTTGTTTACGGAGAGCAGAAGAATCACTTACCTTGCGCGCTCTTACTCCAAAGTTACGAACTATGCCTTCAGTAATCTCCTCAATGTTTGCCCTAACCTGCCCCCGCTGCCGCAGGGGCGAGCTGTTCCCCACCAGTTCTTTCGGTTTCGACAAACCCTTCATGCAGTACGAGCACTGCCCAAAATGCGGCAACAACTACTTCCCCGAACCGGGTTTTTACTACGGCGCGATGTTCATCTCTTACATCGGCTCGGCTTTCTTCTGCCTAGGTTTCATCATGCTGCTGCACTGGGTTTTTGAGTGGTCTACGGCGAGCTCCTTCGCAGCTTTGCTGGTGGTAGCGGGGCTTGTTTTTGTGTGGTGGTTCCGCTTTTCGCGTTCGGTCTATTTTCACCTCGTATCTAAATACGATCAGGAGATGACCAAGGCCGTTGATGCCGGAACGCTCAGCGTTCCCGAACCCAAGCCCACCAGCCAAAACTAAGTGCTTGTTATTTTTACCCAAACCCAATGCGTCATGGCTAAAAAGAAAAAACGCGATTTCTCCTCCAACGACATCGCCCCAGACAATCCCTTCGCCGCCCTAGCTGGCCTCGGGGCCAGCCTCCCCCCTCCCCCAGACAACCTCCCCGAACCGGAGGACGACGAAAACTCCAGTATAAATAAGGCCGAAAAAGCCCAAATGCCCCTCCGCATCCACCTTGACCGGAAGCACCGCCGGGGCAACGAAGCCACCATCATTACTGGCTTCACTGGCCCCGATGATGAGCTAAAAGCCCTCGGTAAACTCCTCAAAACCAAATGTGGCGTCGGTGGCTCCGCCAAGAACGGCGAAATCATCGTGCAGGGGAATAAGCGAGATCGCGTGCTCGAAATACTAAAAGACGAAGGGTTCAAAGGCGCAAAGAAAGCCGGGGGGTGATGTGGGCACGGCCGAGACCTTCTAGGTCGAGTACGAAAGCCTTAAATCTCCAGTCGCTACGCGACACTCGACCTGGAAGGTCTCGACCGGACAACACTCGCTCCCGAAGGGGTCTTGGTTTCCTTAACCCTCCCTGCACCTGCGGCCGCGCCTGATGACGAAACGGGGGAGTAAAACCGATTTCGTAGAAGTTGGTACTTTGCACCATGCAACGCTTCCTACTCCCCCTCCTCTTTTTCGTTCTTTCTCCTTTCCTTTCTGCGCAGTCGGACACGGAAAAACTGGCCGCCGTGATGGAGGCTTATGCCGACTGGCAACCGCAGGACAACGGCCTAGCCTGGTCGGCCCCAGACGCGAAATCTGCGGCAGCAGAAGCCCAAGAACTACACGCGCTCAAAGGCCAAATACCCGCAGCGGCAGCCCTCTCGGCAGCTGACCGACTGAACCGCGACATCCTACTCCACATCATCGACGACGCCATTTTTAGCCGCGAGTTTGGGGCTTGGCAGTTTCCGCTCGATGCCGAAGGTGGTTTCTTGGCGGGCATCGTTTACCGCGTCATCGGGCAGCGGGTGAAGGGCGAAGAATCCATGCAGCGGTATTCGGAAATGATCGAGCAGATCAGCCCTTGGTTCGACCGCCAGATCGGGGCGATGCGCGCGGGCCTTGCGGCGGGCAAGACCGATCCGCGCCTCGTGGTCGAGAACTGCATCGCGCAGATCGATCGCCAGTTAGAGACCCCGATTGCGGAGAGTATTTTCCTGCAACCCGTGCAAAACGATACGGCGCGGGCGCAGGTGCTGGGCGAGCTGACGGAGCAAAGCGTCTACCCTGCTTACCGTCGCCTTCGGAAATTCTTGGCCGAAGAATACCTCCCCAAGCTCCGCCCCGGCATCGGTATCGCGGAGATCACCAACGGCAAAGCCTACTACCGCCAGCGCGTCCGCTACTTCACCACCGACAACGTGACGCCCGAAGAAGTCTTCGCCACCGGCCAAGCCGAAGTAGCCCGCATCCGCGCCGAAATGGAAGCCATCATCACCAAAACCGGCTTTAAAGGCTCCTTCGCCGATTTCCTCCAGTTCCTCCGGACCGACGAGCAATTCTACCCCAAAAGCGCCGAAGAGCTCCTCAGCCGTGCCGCCTGGATCACCAAACGGATGGAAGGCAAACTGCCCCAATACTTCAACCGTTTGCCCCGGATGCCCCTCACCGTCAGCCCCGTCCCAGACGCCCTAGCCCCCAATTACACCACCGGCCGCTACAGCCCCGGCAGCTACCGCAACCGCCGCGCCGGGGCCTTCTGGGTCAATACCTACAACCTCCCAAGTAGGCCGTATTACGTGCTGCCCGCCTTGGCCCTCCACGAAGGCGTACCAGGCCACCACACCCAGATGATGCTTGCCGCCGAGATGGAAAACGTGCCCGCCTTCCGCCAAAACCTCTACCTCTCCGCCTTCGGCGAAGGCTGGGCACTCTACTGCGAGTACCTTGGCAAAGAAGCTGGCATCTACGAAACGGACTACGAGGAGTTCGGCCGCTTGGTCTACGAGATGTGGCGCGCCTGCCGCCTAGTAGTTGACCCCGGCATGCACTACTTCGGCTGGAGCCGCGAGAAAGCGGTTGATTTCCTTGCCTCCAACACCGCGCTCTCCCTCCACGAGGTCAATACTGAAATAGACCGCTACATCGGTTGGCCAGGGCAAGCGGTGTCTTACAAAATGGGGGAGCTGAAAATCCGTGAACTCCGCAAAATGGCGGAGGCCGAATTGGGGGATAAATTCGATCTTGCGGGCTTTCACGACCTCGTACTCAGCAACGGAGCGGTTACGATGCGCGGGCTAGAAGGGCTGGTGAAAGAATGGACCACTAAGCTTGCTGCATCAGATTAATGCTTTGCGGCGGCATAACATTGAAGGGGGGTTACGTGTTTTTTAAAAAAACAACCGACATGATGCGCTTTTTTCCTTCCCTGATACTTCTCGCTTTGTTTACATCTTCCCTTTCTTCCCAAAACGACGTTGTCGGCAAATGGTACACCATCCTTGATGCGATGGGGACCAAACTGCCGGTAGGCTTAGAGATTGAGAAAGATGCGGGCGCGTACGCAGGTGCAATGACGAGCCCTTTGCAAACCAAGGCTAAAATTCCGTTAGCATCGGTTGTTTTCGATGGTAGTAAGCTTGTTGCTAAGGAAGCTCGGACAGGGGTGACCATCAATGCCGTGCTGGACGGTAAAGAACTGCGCGGCATTTTCAACCAAGCCAACCAAGACTTCCCGGTCGTTTTTACCCGCCATCGCCCACAAGCTTACCCCATTGACGAAGGCCCGATCACGATCACTGCTCGCCCACAAGACCCGACAGACTTTCCCTACCAGCGCATCCCTGCCGCCTTCCCCGGCGGCGCAGCAGACGTAACGCTGGCCGGTGAACTAACGATGCCCACCAGCGGAAAGCCCAAGGCCGCCATCGTGCTCGTTTCCGGCTCTGGGCCACAAGACCGCAACGCCTACCTCGGTAGTCAGATCAACCACAGCCCATTCTTGGTACTCTCCGATTACCTCACCCGGCTGGGCTACGCCGTACTGCGCTACGATGAGCGCGGCGTTGGGGAATCTACCGGAGACTTCCGGGCGGCTACTACCGATGATTTTGCGCTAGACGCTACGGCCGCCGTTGCTTACCTACGGACGCTAAAGGAGATGGACCAAGTGCCCATCGGCGTCGCTGGCCACTCCGAAGGCGGCATGATTGCGCCGGTCGTCGCTTCCCGTGATGAAGCGCTTGGCTTCGTTGTCCTCTTAGCCGCTCCCGCCGTTTCCGTCGACAGTTTGATGCTGGAACAGCGCCGCCAAGTAGGCCGCTCGATGGGCCAGCCCGACGTCCTCATCCGCCGAGACGAGCCAGCGCTCCGCGCCGCCTACGCCTGGATCAAGGACAACCCAAGCCTGAACCAAGAAGACTACGTTGAAGGCCTTTATGGTGTGTTTGAGGAACAACTCAAAAACCTACCGGAGGCCCTCCAGAAGAGTATCGTAGACCCGCGCGCGTTCAACGCGCAGTACGTCCGCCCGCTCTCCGCCCCTTGGATGCGCCGCTTCATCGCCTTTGAGCCGCAAGATTTCCTCAGTCGCCTCAACATCCCCGTCTTAGCCATCAACGGCCTACTGGACACCCAAGTAGACGCGATGATAAACCTCAACGCCATCTCCGAAATCATGGCCATCAACGGCAACAAAGACGTAACCATTACGCCACTCTTGGGCCTAAACCACCTCTTTCAGCCCGCAGAAACGGGCGCTCCGACGGAGTACGGAACCATCAATGTCACCTTTGACCCTACCGCACTGGAAGCGATTGGGGAATGGTTGGAAGCGCGGTTTTAGAGGCTACAAAGCCATTATTCACTCTTCACCACCGCTAGCCCAACGGCATCAATTGAGCTTAGTACTGGCTGCCGCGAGAACTGCTCTACCGTCAGGTAGTAATCTCCGGTGTCGGCAAACTTTGCGTTGCGCAAGATGGTGATTTCTTGGTCGCAGGCTTCTCCGCTGCAGCCGCCCAACCACGCGCCAAAATCTCCGGCAAGCTGTAGGGACACTTGCTC
>CALEDI010000109.1 GCA_937949535.1 uncultured Lewinella sp.
CCTTTAAAGCAGTGACAAAAAAGAATTCGACTGGCGAGTTACCACGAAACTCGCCAGTCGAATTCTTTTTCGCTCACAGTATGAGGTACATATTTAGTCCTATACAAACCATCTTGCACCCTAGGAATTACGAGTTCTTTACGTGGCGAAAAAGTTCGCCTGTCGAGTTGGGCGGCAGAGTTTATCGGAGGTGTGAGATTACAGGACTAACTGTTTTCGAAAACTTATGTATATCCCGTAGGCCTCCGGCCCGACTGGCTAGCAAACGGATACCCAGAAAAGACTAGGAAAACAGCCTTGCCAAGGCTTCGCCTTGGACTATTCGGGCCGGAGGCCCTCAACCCACTGGCAGACAATTCAAAAAGGGCCACCAGCGTAACGCTGGTGGCCCTTTTTGAGTCAGATAGTCTGGAGTCAAAACCTACCGTGCAAACGTAACCGCCCGCTTCTCCCGGATCACCATCACCTTGATCTGGCCGGGGTACTGCATAGATTCCTGAATCTCTTGGCTGATCTTGAAGCTCAGCTCATCGGCGTGCTGGTCGGAGACCTTGTCTGCTTCAACGATGACGCGGAGTTCGCGGCCCGCCTGCATAGCGAAGGCAGACTCAACGCCTTGGTTCTTCTTAGCGATCTCTTCCAGCTCCTTGATGCGGTTGATGTACCCGTCTAGCACCTCACGGCGCGCACCGGGGCGTGCTCCACTGATGGCATCACAGGCTTGGACGATGGGGGAGATGATGTTGTTCATCTCTATCTCGTCGTGGTGCGCACCGATGGCGTTCACGATGATGGGGTGCTCGTTGAGCTTTTCAGCGAGTTGCATGCCGTAGAGGGCGTGGCTCAGTTCGCTGTCTTCTTCGGCTACCTTGCCGATGTCGTGCAGCAATCCGGCGCGTTTGGCCATCTTGATTTGCTTCTTGTTGAGGCCCATTTCAGCGGCCATGCTGGCGCAGAGGTGGGCAGTTTCGATGGAGTGCTTCAGCATGTTCTGGCCGTAGCTGGAGCGGAAACGCATCCGGCCAACGTAGCGAACGAGGTCGTTCGGCATACCGTGAATGTCTAGCTCGACGACGGTTTTCTTGCCGATCTCCATGATCTTCTGCTTGAGTTCCTTCTTGGTCTTATTCACGACCTCCTCTACGCGGGCGGGGTGGATGCGGCCGTCGGTAACCAAACGTTTCAGCGAGAGGCGCGCGATTTCGCGGCGGATGGGGTCGAAGCTAGAGATCACGATGGTCTCGGGCGTATCGTCTACGACCAGCTCGGCACCGGTAGCGGCTTCGATGGCGCGGATGTTGCGACCTTCGCGGCCAATGATCTGGCCTTTCACCTTATCGTCGTCGAGGGCGAAGACGGAGACGGTGTTCTCGATGGTCATCTCAGCACACATCCGTTGGATGGTGTTGATGACGACCTTGCGGGCGTCTTTGGCGGCGTCGGTTTTGGCTTCTTCCAGTAGCTCGCGCTTCAGGTTGAGGGCTTCGTTGGCGGTTTTGTTGCGCACATCTTCGAGTAGGCGCTCTTTGGCTTCGGCTTGGCTGAGGCCCGCGATCTGTTCGAGTTCCTTCGTGAAGCGATCATGCTGGCTGTCCAGTTCTTTCTGCTTCTCTTTGGCGAGGGCGATTTCTTGATCGAGGACTTTGGTGCGCTCGTTTAGTTGCTGCTCTTCCTTCAAGAGTTCTTTGCGCTCTTTAGCAATTTCGCTGCGCTCAGCGTTGAAGCCGGAGCGCTCTTCTTTCATGGCGGCGGCCTCTTCGCGCAAAGCTTCGCGTTTGGCTTTCAGCTCTACCAGTTCGTCGGCTTTTTCCTGCTTGAACTCGTCTTTGAACCGCTGAAACTTCTCGCGGCTCTCCTTGATCTTTTGCTTCTTGAAGACTTCCTGCTTGTCTTTGAACTCCGAGAAAGATTTTTCGGCTTTCAGCTTTGCTTCGGAGACGGTCTTCTCGGCCTTCAACTTTGCGTCGGCCAAAACCTTCTCCGCTTCGCGTTTGTGCGATTCGTCTTGGATGGCGGCGGCTTGTTTGTTCTTGCCGCCGACCACGAAGTAAGTACCGATAACGCCGACTACTAAGGCGACGATGGCGTATATGATTTCCATTTGTTTTGATGATTGAAAGGAGTGAATGAAAATGTGCGGCACTACGGCTCTGCTCGCTGCGCTCGTAACCTCACCCCCAGCCCCTCTCCGGTGGAGAGGGGAGACGAGAATGCTCGCTACGCTCGTTGTGAAACTGAAGTCACCTCAGAATCAGGAGCTAAAACAGTAGTACACAAAACAACTCAAAAAAATCAACAGCTCGGGTGTACGAGCGGAAGCCAGATGATCGCTCTCCTTCCCCCAACTGGGGATTAAGAAACCAGAAAGCGACATTCTGGGTATTACCTAAACGGAACTACACTTGCAGCATTCCATCTACCAGCACATCGAGTGCTTTCAGGCGGCTGGCCAGTTCTCCTTCCAGACTGGTGTCGGCCATTTTACGGGCACTGCGGAGTTCGTCCGCATAAGTCAGGAGGGTCATCACGAGGCAATCTTGGGTATCGCGGTCAGAAAACTTGACTTGGAAATCATTGAATCGTTCATTGATTTCGTCTACGAGTGCCCGCACGCCTACCTCATCCCGTGCTTCAACGCGAAGCGGGTACGGGCGGCCAGCTACGACCACGAGGATGGGGTTTGTGTCCGGTGAGGATGTTGCCATTGGGTTAGTTCCGTTGCAGCCATTCCAAACACCGGTCTACCTCTTTCAGGCAGAATTCGATGGTTTCGCGCTGTTGTTTGCTGATGCCGGGCTCACCGTTGGGTGTATCCGTGGCGTTGAGTTCAGCAAATTCAGCGTCGGGCTGGCTGCGTTCCAGTTTATCCTTCAGCGAGCTCACGATGCCGGTTTGGCGGTCGAGCGCTTGCTTGAGTTGTTGATTTTCGGCAACCACACGCTCGTAGTCCGCCCGTTGGCGGTCTGCGGCGGCGTTCAGTTGCCGGAGTTTTATTTCTAAGCCGTCTAGTATTGCTAGAGGTTGCATTTAGTTGAATTGGGTGGTCTACCCTCTCGAACGTTAAGCCCGAAGGAGTATTGCCGCGCAAGGTACGGCGAGGGAAGGGATTGAAGGAAGAAAAAAGGAAGGGTTTATGGTATGGGGCCGCTGCGCTTGGTGTTTGCCTTTAGTGTGGGTGTCTGAAAGTTTTGCTTTAGTGGGCGCGGACGCAGGTGCAGGGGGGGAGGTTTGTCCGAGTACTTAAAGCCACAGGGTTCTCTTCACCACCCGATCACATCGAGGCGGGGCCAGTATAAATTGCCATTGCTTTCTTTATCCGCGTAATCATCCGCTCTCGAAGGCTTATCGGTTCAATTACTTCCACAGCATCGCCAAAACTGAGCAACTGCATTTCTAATTCTGGATTAGGGATGAGCATGAGTGTAAACTCTGGCCGTAAAGCATTGGGAGACGAGACTTCCGTTTGCGTTCGGTGTAGCGGCTTGGTTCTCAGATAACAGGCTTGTAGAGGAGTGGTTCTTAATTTTATTTTTATTGGTTGTTGGTTGATTGGCCGAATAACACCGACTATAGGGTCTAACCAATGTAATGGTTTCAGATGAGCAGCATCATAAAATGGAGTAAGGGTAAGTTCCGTGACCCTGGCGATCCTGTCAAGCGGAAAACTCCAAAGGCGGTGTGCTTCATGATCGTAAGCCAAAACGAACCACCGCCGATTATACTCCTTGAGTAGGTAAGGACTAATTATGTTCTCTTGTGGCTCCCCAAGGTATTCTTGGTAATCAATTTGTACCGCTTTACGTGACAGAATAGCCTGATGAAGGGGCTGCATATTTTCGTGACCATCAAGCCCTCCTGGTCTATCTAATTGTATGCTTGGTTGTTGGGCGCGGGCGCCGGTGCGAAGATGGGTTGCGAGACGATGGATAGCACCTGCGAAGCCCGCTGGCAATTGCCCATAAGTAAGCTGCTCTGCCCAATCAACAAGGTTCTGCAAGGTTTTTAGGTCCTCCTCCCCGAGGGGGCTCTTATTTAGCGAAAACCCTCTTTCGGTATAGCGGTATCCACGCCCTTTTTGATATACGATCGGGGCAGGTTCTCCAAGTAGCCCTTCTCTTAAATTACGGATGTCGCCCAGAATAGCCCCCCTGCTAGGGCGCTTAGGATTGGGTAACTCCTTCTTCAAAAACGCTTCGTAACATTCGCTTGCCAGCTCTTCCCATGAAAGCCCTTCGGGGTTGCGCCGTAGGGCACGGTCAATGGCTTTGTACCTAATAGAAGCAGTTATAGTCATAAATTTTATTTCTTACCGTACAAGAAATTTGAACGACTGAGTATTATATTGCCCATTGAACATCATCACACACTATAAGTTCTCAGAAATAAACACCACTCCTATTGAAAAACCTTCGATATTTATCCGTACAGTTCGACCAGCAAATCAGGCCCGACGAAATACGATATTTTCGCTCTGCCGTCATCGAAAAAACGGAACGAAAAAGCGATTTGTTCCACAACCATAAAGGGGATGACCAAAAAGTGATTTATCGTTACCCACTCATTCAGTACAAGCTCCTTCAGGAGGGCCGAGCTGGCATCGTTTGCCTAGAAGAAGGAACCGACGACATCCACCAGCTTTTTCAAGCACGAGACCTTGACTTGCGCATTGGACGCAAACAGCAAACGTTCAAAGTGATGGATATGCAACTCCGTTACCACGACATCTCCCTGACCGACTCTCCCGTCGCCTACCAGATTAACAACTATCTCCCCTTCAACCAACAGCGTTACGCTCGTTGGCAAGCACTAGAAGGGCAAGAAGAAGCACGCACCGAATTACTCGCCGCAACGCTACGGGGCAATATCCTAGCCTTTGCCAAGGGCCTCAACTGGTGGATAGAAGGCCGCGTCAATGTTACCATCGACCAGTTAAAGCCACCCCGCTCCGTACAATTCAAACAACAGCAATTGCTGGCTTTCGATTTAAATTTTTCCGCCAACGTAAATCTTCCCCGCTGGGTCGGCCTCGGAAAGGGCGTCAGCATCGGGCATGGCACCACCGAACCTTTAAACACTAAACAAGCATGACACAATATCTATACGGCGCGAAGGTGCAGGGCATACAGTCTTATATCTTCGAGACCAGTCGCTTACAACAGATTGCCGGGGCAAGCGAGCTGGTCGAAGCATTATGCGATGCCACCGCCGAGACCTCCTTCGCTCAGTGTGTAAAAGAAGCACAAGTCACGTACGACGAAGAAAACCTGCTGCGCAACGCCGCCGGTGAAATAGCTTACCTCTTCCCTGACCGCGCCTCCTGCGAGCAGGTCGTAAGAAACTTCGAGCAGTTCATCGTTGATAAAATGCCCGGGCTTACGGTCAGCCAAGCGGTGATTAAGGTGGAAGCCGACAAAGCCGACCAACTCGGAGACCTATCTCGCAAACTGACGCGCCAGCTCCAGATCCAGCGCAATATGTCTTCTCCTCCCGGTGCGCCCGCCTGGATGATCAGTGAGCGCGCCCGCCGCACTGGGCGGCCAGGGGTAGCGTGGGTTGAAAAAGACGGACTTATTGACCGGGCTCAGGAAACCAAACGCAAAGCCGCTCAGTACCAGCGGTTGCACAACAAAATGATGGGCGAGGGCCATGGCTTCGGCCCCAACAAAGACTTCGCCTTCGACCTCGAAGACATCACCAACGGCCGCGAACGCGCCTGGCTCGCCGTCGTCCACGCCGACGGTAATAACCTGGGCAAGCTGATCCAGACGTTTTTGCCAAAGTTGGCAGAGAAAGGTATAAAAGTAAAAGAAGGGTACCGCCAGTTCAGTTTAAAACTGGAGGCCGCAACCCAAGCCGCCGCGCAGCAAGCCTACCGAGAAGTCCTCCTCCCAGTCATCGAGCAAGAGCGCGAAGCAGTAGACCGTAAACGTGCCGCAGGGGAAAAGGCAGCGTACCCCAAACTCCCTTTCCGCCCCGTTATCATTGGCGGAGACGACCTGACGGTGATCTTGCGAGGGGAGCACGCCGTACCATTTACTAGGGCCTACCTCGCCGCTTTTGAGGAGGAAACCAGAGGGAAATTTAAAAAATATGCCGAAGACTACGGCCTAGAACAATACTTTCAAGACGGCCTCACCGCCTGCGCCGGCATCGCCATCATCAAGCCGAAATACCCTTTCCACTACGCGGCCGATCTCTCCGAAAGCCTTTGCAGTTGGACGAAGAAGATTGCGAAGAAGATCAACCCTGACAACCCTGACAACCCTGATAACCTTAAGCGAACCCCCTCCGCCCTCCACTTTCACAAAGTGCAGTCTTCTTTTGTGGACGACTACAAGAGCATCATTGAGCGGTCGTTGACACTCAGCGACAAAAAACGGCTTACCGGCGGGCCGTACTTCCTCAACTCATCGGAGAAGCCGAAAGACGCTTTCCTAATTAATGAGCTACTAGACTACACCAAGCTTTTACAACGAAAAGACGCTCCGGCGGGGCCGCTGCGCGACTACGTCGGCCAATTACAAGTAGATACCGCCGCCGCCGAACAGCAATTGCAGCGCATCCAACAGGTAAACTCAGAGCAGATCAATAAGCAACTCCGACTGGACGCTCTCTTTCGAGGACGAAAGATCGATGATGAAACAACCAAAACCACCCTACTCTATGACGCCCTTCAACTTCTCCCCCGATGAACAACATTCACTACACTCTCCAATTTTTTGATTACTGGCACACCGGCTCTGGCCTTTCGGGCGGCACCTACGCCGACCTTATCGTGAACAAAACGAAGGCGGGCCTGCCCCTCGTCCCCGGCAAGACCATCAAAGGGCTGCTGCGCCACGCCGCCGAAGACTTACTGGAATACGAAGACACGGCCATCAGTCAGGAGATCATCGACCAGCTCTTCGGAGCCAGCGCGGAAAAGCGACGCGGCGAGCGGCAGGAACTTAAGCAGGGAGAAATCCCGCCGAATAAACGCCGTGACCTCGGGCAAGCCTGGTTCGGCAACGCCGAACTACCCAGCAATGTAGCTAAACAAATAGACAAAGAACGAGCAAATCACCTCTACGAAGTCCTGGCCTCTACGGCCATCGACGCCAAAACTGGCACGGCCCAAGACCACAGTCTTCGGCAAATCGAAGTCACCATTCCGCTGACCCTGACGGGGCAGATCGCGAATGTTTCCGATGCCCACCGCCCAGCACTGGAGCGTTGCCTCCGCTACGTCAAACGCCTTGGCCACAACCGCTCGCGCGGACTCGGTCGTTGTCAATTTAAAATCATCGACTAATGAAGCATCACTTTAAATGCACCCTGCTATCGCCCGTAGTGCTATCCTCTCGTGCCGCCACAGAAGGACAGATCGACTCGCTGGATTACATCCCCGGTGCTAAGTTTATGGGCATCGTCGCAAAAGACTATAAAGAGTTTGATCAGACAGCTCAACACGACCTCTTCCACAACGGTAAGGTGCGCTTCAGCAACGCCTACCCGCAAGTGGCCTGCCCGCAAGTTGTGGATGAGCAATTCCTGCCTATTCCCCTAACTTACTTTGCTAAAAAAGGCGATAAGGTTACGGACAATACTGTTTTTCTGGATTACCTGCTTAGCGAGGCGCAACGTAAAGAACTGTCTGACAAAAGCGTACAGCTCAAGCAGCAGCGGTCGGGCTTCATCAACATTACCGGCGAGCAATACCTGACGCTGGAGACGGATTACCAGCTCAAATCTGCCTACGATGCCGCAAAGCGCAAGAGCAAAGACAGCCAGATGTACGGCTATTTCAGCATCCCCAAAGGAGCGGTCTTCACCTTCAGCGTAGAGGACCGTACGGGGAAGTATGCCGACCAACTTGCCGAAGTTCTGAAGGGCGAACACGGCGTCGGCCGTTCGCGGACGGCGGAGTACGGCCGCGTGCTCATCGAGCCCGCAGCGGCTCCCCCACCCGTCCCGACGGCAACGGTAGCAAACAGCCCTACCCTGATTTACGCCGCCTCCGATCTTTGCCTACTGGACGAATTCGGCCAAGCGAAACGGCCCGAAGCCAAAGATTTTGGCTTTGATGGCGAGATCGATTGGGCGCAAACGCAGGTGCAAAGTAAGGTTTACCAGAGCTGGAATACCCAGCGCTGGAACCGCGATGCCGACCGCTGGGTCGTCAAGAAAGGTGCCGTTTTCTGCCTGAAAGCAGGCGCCAAGCAGCTAACAGCGCTCAGTTGGGTAGGCAGTTACCACCAAGAAGGCTTCGGGCAAATCATCATCAACCCCGCTTTTTTGCAAGCAACCGACGATGCTTACCAACGGTCTCCGCTAAAGAAGGTAGAAATATCACCTGCCGCTGTTCCACTGACCGAGCAAGCCTCCAAGGTAGGAGACCACGGGCTGCTGGGACTGCTCGACCGCCGCGTAGCGGCGGCCTCCGGCGAAAGCGAGCTGTATCGCTGGGTCAACGACTTTATCAAAAATCATAAAAAATTCTACCAAGGCATCAGCAGCAGCCAGTGGGGAACCCTGCGCAACTACGCCAAGCACGCCGCCACTTATGAAGTACTGGAAAATATGGTCTTCGAAAAAAACATCGGCTTCCTCTACCGGGGGCAATCCGAAAAAGTCTGGCGGAGCTGCCGCGAAGATCTGGAGACACGGATCAAAACCATTACCGTTAAAGACGACCGCCCCATTTACCTCAACAAGCTGGCCGCCGAAATGGCCAAGCGCGCTAAAAACCAAAAGGCATGACCCAAGACACCATTTACCTGGCCCGCCTGACGGTGGAGGCCGCCAGCCCGCTCGCCATTGGCTCCGGCCGTAGGGGCATCACTACAGACCACCTGGTAGCACGAGACGCCTACGGCCTCCCCTACCTGCCGGGCACCGCGCTGGCGGGCTGCCTACGCAGCAGCCTCACGGACGCCGGTATGCTCGCCGAAGACATCGACGCGCTGTTCGGCTATCAGCGGAAGGGGAGCGAAGAAAACAATAATGACAATGGCCAAGGCAGCCGCGTCATTCTCTCCGCTGGCCACCTCATCGGGCCAGACGGCAAAGTCGTTGGCGAAAGCAGTGGAGTACCAACGTACGAAGATGCTTACCTGAAACTCCTGACCGATAATCGCCTGCCCGAGCGCGACCACGTCCGCATCAATAGCCGGGGCGTTGCCGACGCGGAGGGCCACGGGAAGTTCGACGAACAACTCGTACCTCGGGGCGTACGCTTCGTCTTCGAAATCCGACTGGACGGTACGGTCACAGACGCAGACCACTGGAAAACGCTGCTGGAGCAGTTTCAGCAAGCGTCCTTCCGCTTGGGCGGAGGTACGAGGAAAGGCTTCGGGAAACTGAAGGTAATCATCGCCGACCACTGCACCCTCCACCTGCGGGAGGCGGACCAGCGCGAAGCGTATCTGGACCTGGCCTCCGCCCTAGACGTAGCCCTCCCCCCTGCTTTTACAAAAACCCACACTGAACCTGCGACCGCGCCCCTAAGTAGCGCATGGAAGACCTACACCCTGCACCTAAAAGCCCGCGATTTCTTCCTGTTCGGCAAAGGAATCAACAACGCTGAAACCGACAAACTCCCAAAGCAGGAAACCGTAATCGAATGGGATGCCAACGGCAAGCCCTCCCTCCGGGAAGGCAAGGCAGCTCCCTACCTGATTCCGGCCACTTCCATCAAAGGAGCCATCAGCCACCGGACGGCTTTTCACTACAACAAGGCCAAGGAAGACTTCATCGAAAAGCAGCAAACGACCCT
>CALEDI010000110.1 GCA_937949535.1 uncultured Lewinella sp.
GGTTTCATTCTTGGGTTTGATTATGGTCGGGTTTGGCTGGAGGGAGAAGAAGAGCGCGCAAAGTGGCACGTGGGCTACGGCGGCGGCCTCTGGGCCGCCCCGCTGGGGGCAACGATCCTTAGCCTTACTTACTTTCAAGACAGTGAGCAGAAGCGTGTTGCTTTTGCGGCGGGATTTCCTTTTTAGACACCATAAAGATCGAGTTGATAAAGTAGTAATTGTTACCTTTCGACGGCAATAAATGCTAGAGGGAAGCAAGCCCAACGCAAAAAACAAACAATGGTTGAAGCGGAAAACAATAAAGAGGACAAGCCGGAAGAGTGCAAAGCACTCCAATCTGCTTGTGCTTACGTGAAGCGCCGGTTCCATGAGGACCTCGCCCCGATTTACTTGTTTCACAACTTCACTTATTCGTCCGAAATTTCGGAGAAAGCTATCGAGATCGGTAAAAAAGAAGGACTTAACCCAAAGGAGGTTGAGCGTTTAGGGATTGCGGGCTTGTTTTACCCCCTAGGGTATATTGGCGGATACAAAGAGGTCTGGGCGCGTTCAGAAGCGGAAATGATAACATGGGCAGGACTGAGCAACTACAAACTAGCAGACGAAAAAAAGTGGATTTCTGCAGTACAAGCAGCAACAAAGGAAAGCCCCCTGCCGGTCCGTGTTCTACATGATGCCGTTTGGTCTTGGCTCGGGCAGAAACGGTATGATCGGCAATACGACTTATTACGCATGGAGCGTGGAGCCTACGAAGGAAAGGCTATAGACCCAGTTGCCTTTGGTTTGGAGATACAAGAAACACTTCTCCATTTTCAATACCTGACGGGGGCTGGCCGTGAAGAATTCGATGAGCGTCGCTGCAAAAACGTTGCCAATCAGTACAGCAACAACTACAAAACAACCCAGGACGAAATGAAGGCCCGTACGGGAAAAAACTTCGGCCGGGGCATTGATACCATGTACCGAACTTCGTTTCGTAACCACATCACCCTGAGCAAAATTGCCGACGGGAAGGCAAACATGATGATCTCCATCAATACCATCATCCTTTCCATCGTCATCACCGTATCAGGCGCAAGTCTCAGCTTTTTCGAGGAAACCTTTTTCGAAAACCCAGAACTCTTGATCCCCATCATCAGCTTGCTACTGAGCTCACTCATCGCTGTCGTTTTCGCCGTGTTCTCCGCCCGCCCAAGCGTTACGGAATACCGAATTAAGAAAGACAAACTAATCAAGAGCAAAGAGGCCAGCCTGCTCTATTTTGGCAACTTCCTCAAACTCGAAAAAGACGAATTCATCGAGTACATGGCGACCATGAAACTCGACCAAAACTCCCTCTACGACGACCTCGCCCGAGACCTGTACGACCTCGGAGCCGTCATGCACAAAAAATACCTATTGCTTACCATTAGCTACAACACCTTTGTTGGAGGGCTGGCGTTGGCGGTGCTTTCGTTTTTGGTTGTTTACTTGATGAATATTCTTTGATCGGTAGCCATTCTTGCCCCATTCTAGCAAGCGTATAACACTATTTAGGGCGCGGCCGCAGGTGCAGAGAGAGGTTTTTGGGGTGAGGTTATACGTGGCGAGCTAAGGGTAAAAGCTTAGCGCACGGCGTACTAAAGCAACCCCTAATCAAATCCGCTAGCGAAATTTCGCTAGAAACCTCTTGCGAAGCCGGACCGCATAGTTTACCTTTGGCGACATGGTACAGTCGATCATATTTATCCTTGTTTCTGTTGGTGCATTGGGCTATGCCTTCTGGCAGTTCCGGCAGGTTTATCAAAACATCCAACTTGGTAAAGAAGAGGCCATTGAAGGCCCTACCAGTGAGCGGTGGAAAAACATGGCACTGGTAGCGATGGGGCAAAAGAAAATGTTCAAGCGTCTCATCCCTGCTGTCTTGCACCTGCTGCTCTACGTAGCTTTCGTATTTACCCAAGTGGAGCTCATCGAGATTTTCATCGATGGCATCTTCGGTGTACACCGCTTCTTTGCCGAGCCTTTGGGCGGTTTATACACCTTCATCATCAGCTCAATCGAGATTCTCTCCGTGTTGGCTTTCATCGCTACGGTGATCTTCCTTATTCGCCGCAACGTCCTCTTCATCCCCCGCTTCAACAAACCGGAAATGACTGGTTGGCCCAAACTAGACGCCAACCTCATCCTGATCTTCGAGCTCATCCTCCTGCTCTGCATCTTCACGATGAACGGCACCGATGAAGTCCTCCAGAGCATAGACCCCGACCACTACCCCGATACCAACCTCGCCATCACAGGTTGGTTAGGCCCCGCTATCTTCGGAAGCATGGGAGAGGGTGCCCTGAAAATCCTTGAACGGATAGGCTGGTGGGGCCACATCGCGATGGTCTTCGTGTTCCTCAACTACCTCCCCAAGTCTAAGCACCTCCACATCCTCTTGGCCTTCCCCAACACCTGGTTCTCCCGCCTAAAGCAGAAGGGCCAAATGGAGAACATGCCCGAGATCATGAACGAGGTAAAGTCTATGATGGGCCTCGGAGACCCCAACGCCCCCGAACCAGACATGAACGCCGAACTCCCAGAGTTCGGTGCCAACGACATCTTCGAGATGAGCCAGATCGACCTGCTCGGTGCCTACAGCTGTACGGAGTGTGGACGCTGTACCTCCGTCTGCCCCGCCAACATCACCGGCAAAAAACTCAGCCCCCGAAAAATCGTCATGGACCTACGAGACCGCTCCGAAGAAGTAGGCGCCAACATCCGCTCCGGCAACGCCGAATTTGCAAAAGACGACAGCCAACCCGTCTCCGCCTCCAACTACGACGATGGCAAAAATCTCTGGGACTTCATCTCCCGCGAAGAAGTCCACGCCTGTACCACCTGCAATGCCTGCGTAGAAGCCTGCCCCGTACTCATCAACCCCCTAGAGATGATCCTCAAGCTCCGCCGCCACGAAATCCTCACCGAAGCCGCAGGCCCACAAGACTGGCTTCCCCTATTCAACTCCATCGAAAACCAGCAACGCGCCTGGAGTGTTGGTACTTCACGTGAGGAATGGATGAAAGAATCCTGAACCACCTAAACAACTAAAACTATGACTGCAAAGCAACTGCCTCAGGTTCAGTTTTTGACGAGCGACAATGGGGAACGCACCGCTGCTGTTATTCCGATCGATGCATGGAAGGCCATTGAAGAAGTCTACAAAGAGCGTATAGCGATTCTTGAAGGTATTCAGGAAGGCCTTACCGAACTAAAAGAAATCAAAGCGGGGCGCGCTAAGGGCGTGCCCATCGAAAACCTATGGGATGAGCTTGAAGATTGAATTTAGTAAGACATTTCTACGTCAAGCAAAGCAGTTGAGTAAGCGACACCGGTCCTTAAAACGTGACTTAAAAAAACTGGTAGAGCAACTATCGGAGTCACCGGAAATGGGAACAATCATTGCTCCGGAACTTCGGAAAGTACGTTTTGCCGTCACGAGCAAGGGCAAAGGAAAAAGTGGTGGTGCCAGAGTCATTACTTACTACAAAGAGCTGATCGAACCAGAAAGCGGTGAGCGAAGCCTATTATTGCTTGTTGCTCTGTACGATAAGTCAGATACTGCAACCATTTCTTTACAAGATATTCGCGCCATCATCGCGCAGTCCGAACTTCGAGAAGAAGAATAAAGCCACAAATCATGCAAGTAAAAACAATGGCGCAGTTCGCTGCCGAAGACAAAACTCCTGAAATCCTCTTCTGGGTAGGCTGTGCCGGCTCTTTCGATGATCGGGCCCAGAAAGTAACCCGTGCTTTCGCTAAAATCCTGACCTCAGCAGGCATCGAGTTCGCCGTTCTCGGAGACGAGGAAGCTTGCACCGGCGACCCCGCCCGACGTGCCGGAAATGAGTTCCTCTTCCAGATGACCGCCCTCCAAAACATCGAAACCCTGAACATGTACGGGGTCAAGAAAATGGTGACCGCCTGCCCACACTGCTTCAACACCATCAAGAACGAATACCCTGCCTTAGGCGGGCACTACGACATCGTCCACCACACCCAGCTCCTACAAGAACTCATCGACAATGGCCGCATCAAAATGACCGGCGGCGGCGAGTTCAAAGGCCGCCGGATTACCTACCACGACAGTTGCTACCTAGGCCGCGCCAACGGCATCTACGAAGCCCCCCGCGAAGTCTTGCAATCACTGGACACCCAACTGGTAGAAATGAAACGCTCCAAAACCAACGGCCTCTGCTGTGGTGCTGGCGGCGCCCAGATGTGGAAAGAAGACGAACCCGGAGATAAGCGCATCAATATGGAGCGCGTCGAAGAAGCCCTCGGCACCGGAGCTGACGTAATTGCCGTCAACTGTCCCTTCTGCCTAACCATGATGTCTGACGGCGTTACCGCAAAAGAAGGCGGCGCGATGGTTTATGACCTATCCGAATTAATCGTCGGAGGGATGGCGAAGTAAGTTATTACAGGCGGCAGAGATGCCATATCTTCCGCCCATGACCTACGAACTCACCGCTGGCTCTTTGGCCAACCTCCGCCTTGTCGATAAGCCTTTACCGCCCCCAGCCCCCGGCGAAGTATCGGTAGCGGTGAAGGCCATTGGCCTCAACTTTGCCGACGTATTCGCCATTTGGGGCCTCTACGGCGCAACGCCCCCAGGCACCTTCACGCCCGGGCTAGAGTACGCTGGCTACATAACCGCCGTTGGTGAAGGCGTTACAGGCATCGCCGTCGGCGATGCCATAATGGGCGTTACCCGCTTCGGTGCTTACACCTCCGCCCTGAACATCGACCGGCGTTACGTATTGCCCCTCCCGCAAGGCTGGTCGATGGCCGAAGGAGCCGCCTACCTCGTGCAGGTGCTTACCGCTTACTACGGCCTCGTCAACCTTGGGCAGTTGCAAGCTGGGCAGACGGTGCTGGTCCATTCCGCAGCCGGCGGAGTGGGTACGTTTGCGGGCCGCATTGCCCGCCAATTGGGCGCTTACACCATCGGCACGATCGGCCACGAAGACAAAGTCGCCTACCTCCAACGAGAAGGCTACGACGGCTGGATTGTGCGCAATAAGCGCACCTTCCGCACAGACCTACAGCGCGCCCTCGGTGGGCGCGAACTCAACCTCATCATGGAGTGCATCGGGGGGAAGATATTCTCGGTCGGCTTCGAAGCCCTCGCCCCGATGGGGCGAAGCATCGTTTACGGTGCGGCCCGCTACGGCTCCGTTGGTAACCGACCCAACTACCCCCGCCTGCTGTGGCAATACCTTACCCGCCCAAAAATTGATCCGCAGAACCTACCCGAAATCAACAAATCCGTGATGGGCTTCAACCTCATCTGGCTCTACGAGCGGGCGGAGCTGATGCACGACGTCTTAGGCGAACTGGCTGCGCTCGATGTTGGGCGGCCGTTCGTCGGCCACCGCTTCGCCTTTGCAGACTTACCGGAAGCAATACGGACGTTCCAGGGCGGGAAGACGGTAGGGAAAGTAGTGGTGGAGGTGTAGGAATTAGGGTTCCCTTTCATCATTCTACCACTACAAAACACTGACTGACGGGCTTTGCGCCATCAAACGAAACACGGGCGTAATAGGTGCCTGCGGGATAGTGGGAGACGTCGAACTCAACATCCCCAATAACGGCTTCTACTCTGCGGCGGGCCATCAGTTGGCCGTCCATCGAGTGGATGGCTACTTCGGTGGACTTGCCGAAGTTGTCTTCGTCCATTTTGAGTTTCAAGACCTCCGCCGTTGGGTTGGGGTAGATGGCGAAGCAGTCTTTGGGTAGAGCAGGTTCCTTTTCTGTGGAGAAAGTCATTTCGGGCTGCTCGTAGTTTTCGTCTCGGGCTGGGTCTGGTTGTACCTTCCCGATTAGGTAAATGAAGGTCTGGGCGGGGACGGTATTGGCCGTCAGGGTTACTTTTTGGTTGCGCTTTCCTTTCTTGTTCTTGGTATTGAACTGTACGGTGACGGAGGCGGTTTCTCCCGGAGCGATCGGCCCGGAGGGTTTCGCGGGTACGGTACAGCCACAACTGCCTTTTGCATCGGAGATGATCAGTGGTTCGGAACCGGTGTTGGTGAAGGTGAAGACGTGGGTCACGACCTCGCCTTCGGGGACTGTGCCGAAGTCGAACATCTCCTCTTCAAAGGTCATTGTGGTTGTCGGAATAGCTTCTGGTTCAGACTGCTCTACAACTTGAATGGGCTCGCTGGGGAACGCAGGTGGTGCATCTTGTGCATTGAGGGCGGGAAGGAACAAGGCAAATAATAGGGGAAGGAGTATAATTCGTAGCTTCATAATAAGGTTATTGATTGGTTTCATAACGTAGATGCAGTAATAAAGGTATTGGTTGGGCACTTCTTAAACCACCAAAACCGACTTCGTTAGGCATCTGTAGAGTAACCGCGCTGGCCAGCTGTGGATTACTTCACTTCGGGAGACCTGACGATTGGGGCTCCCACTAACCTTAGTTATTATGCTGATATTTACTTTCAGCGGCACTGCGGTGCTGCTGGGGATGGGTGGCTTATGCTTACTGGTTGGGCTTACGGTTTTTGTACTTCGTAGGTTCTTGCGTTCTGGAACGCAAGACAGTAAGCGGATCAAAAATGCCGCCTTCCAGTTTTCTACTCCGCTGCATGGCCTGTCCTTATGTGTTGCCATTGCGGCGAGCATCATTACGATCAACTGGACGGAGTTTGGGCAGCAAGAAGTCCTTGCGGGCTATACCATTGCTGACGACCTGGAGATTGACGTAGTCATTCCCCCAACCAATCATCCGCCACCGCCGCCGCCTCCACCGCCGCCACCGGTCATTGAAACCGTAGTTGAGCCCGAGTTGGAACCTGAGACGTTCGAAAGCCAAGACATCTCCGTAGACGATCCCATCATTCAAGACCTAATTCCTGAACCGCCCAAGGCACCTGCGGCCCCGCCACCTCCACCGCCGCCACCTCCACCGCCACCGCCGGTAGACAATGGCCCCGTTATTTTTGCTGAACACATGCCCGTCTTCGGTAAAGAATGCATTGATCTTCCCAGAAATGAACGAAAAACGTGTTCCGACCGGGCCTTGCTTTCCTTTGTCCAGTCTCGCGTTAAGTACCCTTCTCTGGCCCGAGAAAATGGCATTCAAGGTTCCGTAGTGGTTTCCTTTACCGTAGAAAAAGATGGTTCTATCTCCGACATTACGCCCGCCCGCAAAGTTGGCGCCGGCTGCACAGAAGCCGCGCTGAAAGCAGTAAAAGCCATCAACGACGAAGGCGCACGTTTTAAGCCAGGTATTCAAAGCGGTCGTCCGGTTCGGGTCCGTTACAACTTGCCTGTAAAATTCCGGCTCGAATAAACAAAAAAACTTGGCTGCTTACCATTGATAATCAGGCGTATAAACCAGACTGTATAAATTGCTTTCATTTATTTTGCCCAAAGGCTTGCAAGGGTCAGAACAGTACACGTATATTTGCGCAGCATTTGGGAAAAACGTTACTGAAACGCAGTAATTATTCCTAAGATGTAAGAACTACGGTCTGGTAGTTCAGTTGGTTAGAATGCCGGCCTGTCACGCCGGAGGTCGCGGGTTCGAGTCCCGTCCAGACCGCACAAAAGCCACTCCTTCGGGGGTGGCTTTTTGCGTTTTATAAAGCCCGGAATAGTCATGCACGACGAGGTCCCTGACTTTACTCCCTTCCCCCTTTCAACCTCCACCCCCAATGCTCATTTACAACGTAACCTCCAAAGTAGAAGCTCGCCAACACGCCGCTTGGCTCGGTTGGATGGAACGCGCCTACCTGCCCGCCGTCATGGAATCCGGAACGGTAGAAAAATACCACCTCACCCGCCTACTAGGCGTAGACGATACCGAAGGCCCCACCTACGCGCTGCTCATGACCTTCAAATCACGGATGGTTTTCGATATCTACCAAGAAAAATACGCCCTCGGCCACCAGAAAGCCATCAAAGATAAATGGGGCGAAGCCGTGCTCAGTTTTCCGAGCATACTGGATGTGGTGCTGAAGGGGTAAAAACTTCTTCTCATCCAACGAAGGTCTCCTTTCCAACGTCTACCCTAGCAAACCAAATCATCCCAACCATGAAACCAATTGCTTTACTGTTGTTTGCAGCACTCTTTTTTACCGCCTGCCAAGACGACGACGATACCATTGTCGCGCTACCCGATGACTGCGGCACCCCCATCTTGCTAACCACTCAAACCGACGCTCCCCCAAGCGATTTCTTCGACTTAGCCGAGGTTACTACCGACGGTACCTGCCTTCGCGTCACCATCGGCGCCTCCGGTTGCAGCGACGAAGGCTGGTCCATGGTACTGCGCTCCAACGGTGAGGTAGCCGAAAGCTCCCCAACCCAAACCGCTGCGCGGCTGATCTTCGACGACGGCGTTGAAGGCGGCGTTTCTTGCCTAGCCTACTTCACCGTAACCTACAACTTCGACCTCTCCGAATACCTCGCCGCCGGCGCACTACCGAGCAACCTTACCCTCACCGGCCCAGATACTGAGCAAACGACGGTGTTTTTTGAGTAACTAGTTTTCAGGGTTCAGCGTTCAGGGTTCAGCATTCAGGCTGCCGCTGTTGCATTTTGCTGCCTGAATGCTGAACCCTGAACGCTGATTGTTGAACCCTGAACGCTGATTGCTGAACCCTGATTGCTCGTTACTGAACGCTGATTGCTTACTTTGCGGACCTGTTCAATAAAAGTCCGTTATGCCGATTCTAATCACCTTCCTCGCCGTTCTGGCCCTGCTTGCGCTCATCATTGGCCTGAAATGGCACCCGTTCATTGCCTTGGTTTTAGTTGCTATCGGGGCGGGGCTTGCGCTCGGGATGGGGCCAGAAGGAACGATGACAGCCATCAAAAATGGTGTGGGAGGCACCTTGGGCGGTCTGGCCATCATTCTTGGTTTGGGGGCAGTTTTGGGCGGCGTAGTCGCCGAAACCGGCGCCGCGAAAGTGATTACGGACAAGCTCGTTGCGGGCCGCGAGGGGATGTCAATCCTCTGGGGGCTTTGCTTGGTGGGTTTCCTGATCGGGATACCGCTTTTCTACACGGTGGCCTTCGTGATGATGGCCCCGATCATCATCAGTGCGGCCGAGAAAGCGAAGCTTCCGCTCGCGATGGTGGCGGTGGCTACGGTGGTTTCCCTCTCGGTCACCCACGGTTTTTTGCCGCCCCATCCTGCCCCGATGTTGATTTCGAACACCTACGGGGCCGACGTTGGGAAGGTCCTGCTTTATGGCATCTTGCTGGGTATTCCGTCGGTGATTTTGGCGGGGCCGTTGCTGGCCCGCACTATGCGCAACATGCCGCACACGAAGGGTGCGCTTACCTTCAAGGAGACCGACCTTCCGGATCGGCTGCCGAGCTTCGGCGCGGCCGTTTTTTGTGCCTTGCTGCCCGTGCTGCTTTTGGCGGCGGGGACGCTGGTGCAAAGTGTTGTTGGAGAAGCAGGGGGAGTTGAAGTTGGTACCGAAGCCCTCAGCCCCGGTTTTTTCGCGGAGCTGGTCCAGTCTGGTCTACTTACCGATGCTACCATTGCGCTCCTGATCGGCGTTTTGGTAGCGATGTTCGTTCTCGGCGGGCAGTCGGGCACGCCCGTCCCGAAGCTGATGAGCCGGGTGGGCAAGCAGCTTGCCCCCATGGCGGCCGTGCTGCTCATCATCGCCGCTGGCGGAGCCTTCAAGCAAGTACTGGTAGACAGCGGGACGAGCAACTACATCGTCGATGCCCTCCAAGGCTTCAACGCCAGCCCGATCCTCATCGCGTGGCTGATCGCGGCTGCGCTGCGCATCACGCTCGGCTCCGCAACCGTGGCCGCCATCACGGCGGCGGGCATCGTGCTGCCCTTGGCGCAGGCTGGCGCTGCCAGTCCGGAGCTGCTCGTACTCGCTACCGGGGCTGGCAGCCTCACCTGCAGCCACGTCAACGACACTGGCTTCTGGCTCTTCAAGGAATACTTCGGCCTCACCGTTCCGCAAACGCTGCGTAGCTGGACGGTGATGGAAACGGTCGTTTCGTTGGTGGGCTTGGTTGGGTGTTTGGGGCTTTCGTATGTGGTATAGGTATGCTATTCCGAACGCCATCCTAGAGCAATGCAGCGCAACTAACTTAACGTGAGGTTGGGGTGCCGGACGCTCAAAGGATCGACTAAAATGCCGTCTACGCCAGGCATTTCAGTCGAGCGCTTCGAGGTCCTGAAGCGTACTCAGGACCTCGAAGCGTTTATTTCTGCCTCTGACGAAGTCGAGGTAGAAATAATCCTTTGAGCGTCCGGTGCTTATGGGCAAACCTCACGTTAACTTAGCACTGTACCGATTTTAGGCGCCTTGGGGAGGAGCTTACTCCACCACCGTTATCGCTACTTCGCCATCAGAAGCTTTACTGCGTACGGCAATGTATAGTGTTCGTTTTTCGTCTTTTTTGTAGTCATTGAATTCGTTCTCGTCTACTTCTCGGTCGCCGAGGTAGTAAGCCCGAGAGAAGTTATCCAATCTGGACTGCGAAAGCTTTTTCTTTACTACTTGCAAGGCTGACTTACCTCCAGGTCCTCCCCCGACCTCAGTAAATATCGACAGCTGTTCAAACTTGTCTATGTTTTCTGGGGTGAAGCCTAAACGGCACTCCATTGCAGCCTGTAACGGCAGGGGATCTAGGGTAGCTTCGTCATAAGGCTTTGTGCCTTCTTCATCAATCGCAGTCCAATCTCCGTTAACACTTAGAAAAACTTCGGCGTCTGGTGCGCCATCGGGAAGGGGCAAAGGGCTAAAAGTTGAGCTTCCTTGACTTCCTTGGCCGTTTTTAGTGAATTGAAAGCGTACCACATCCGATGAACGGTAATCACTCGTCCAAGAAATTGCTCCACTTAAAGATTTCTGGTTGCTCCCCAAGTGCAAATAGTACTGGCCCTGAGGCTCAGAGCAGCGTTGGTAAACATAGATGTTTTTCTCGAAGTAATCTCTGAGGTAAGGACGAATCTTTGCTACCTCCTCTGGCGTAGGCAATCGTTTGAAATAAATATTCAGCTCCGTTGCCTCGCCGTTGAATAGCGGAGAAGTTCCAGACTTAGCCGACGCTTCGACGCCATCGGTTGATTGCACATCCGCCTCCTCCGAAGTACACGCAAAAGTGGCAAAACCCAAAAAGATCAACCCCCCGACGCCCAACAACGGCCGCCGCCGCAGGGCTAAAGCCGGTGCCTGTCGCAAAAAGATGAAGTAGCCGAGGGAGAAGGCGAAGAGGAGGATGGAGGCGATAAAAAGGTAGACTAGCATGAGTAAAGAGGTAAAAGAAGAAAAGAAAGGGCAAGGTACGAAAAATTGCTCCTCCGGGATAAAATCCGCTCCCCTCCTATAAATCAAACCGCGCCAAATACTCCGCAATCGGCCCAAGCCCAATCCCCGCCCGAAGCTCATCCAGGCGGGCCGAATCCCGTACGGGATACAAAGCCCCCCCACGGACCTGCGAGCCGTATTCCTGCGGGTAATCATGGTACATCAGCAAGCGATCAATCATGAGGGCAAACTGAGATTCCCGCACCCTACCCTCCTGCACCGCTTGGTAGAACCACGGGTAGTAGTAAGACATCAACTCGGCGTCGGAGTGTTGAGCAACGAACCAGAGGTCGCTGACCTGTTTATTGCTCATGGCAGCAAAAGCATCTGGGCATTGCTCGAAGATGGAGACCATGATGGCTTGGTTCTCTGCGTCGACGTCCCGCATGGAGCCGGGCAAGCTACCCGTCCGGACACCTTGGTCGCGTTCGATTACTCCGGCGATGGTGGCGGGTATGCTGTCGCAGTATTTATCGGTCATCTCGAAGCCTTCGCTCGGGTGGTAGTCTGCGTGGGAGCGAAGGATGCGGATGATGTTGTCGTTGTAGTTCTGCGGCCGAACAAGCACCTTCCGGATGCGCTCACCGTCGGAATAGAAATCGAAACCCGCCACGCCGCCGTCGAGCCAGTTTTGCTCCGTCTCCCCAATCGGCTCATCCCGGAGGCTGACGAACTCCGCCTCGCTGACGTCGAGACCGTTGGTGCGTTGCCAATCGATGATTTCCGGCAGGGTTAGGCGGTGGAGGGTGGATAACGGAGCTGGCGCAGGGGCTGGGCCTGAGCAGGTTAGGAGGCTTAGGGTTAGGAGGAGGCTTGGGAGGTATTTCATACGTTTTCTTTGTAGGGCGAGGAATTAATATGGGCACTTTAGTGGTGCTTACTCCACCACCATCACTACTACTTCACCATCAGCGAACTTACTTCGTGCAGCAATGTACAGCGTTCGTTTTTCGCCTTTTTTGTAATCGTTGAATTCGGTTTCGTTTACTTCTCGGTCATCGAGGTAGTAAGTCCTAGGCAGGTTCTCCAATTTGGATTGTGAAAGCTTTTCCTCTATGACCTCCAAGGCAGACTTGGACCCCAGTTTGCCTACTTCAGTAAATATTGACAGCCGCTCAAACTTGTCCTTATTTTCTGGGGTAAAGCCTAAGCGGCATTCCATCTCAGCCTGTAACGGCAAAGGGTCTAGCGTAGCTTCGGTGTAGGGCTCAGAGTCGGATACGTCAATAGCAGTCCATTTACCATTAACACTTAGGAAAACATCAGCATCTGGTGCACCAGCGGGAGGAGGCAAAGGCCTAAAAGTTGAGCTTCCTTGGCTTCCTTGGCCGTTTTTAGTGAATTGAAAGCGTACAACATCCGATGAATAGTAATCGCTCGTCCAAGAAATTACTCCACTTAAAGATTTTTGGTTACTCCCCAAGTGCAAATGATGCTTACCTTGAGGATCAGAGCAACGCTGATAAACGGAGATGTCTTTCTGGAAGTAATCCTTGAGGTAAGGGCGGATTTTCACCACTTCCTCTGGCGTAGGCAGCCGTTTGAAATAAACGTTCAGCTCCGTTGCTTCACCGTTGAATAGCGGGGCAATTCCGGGCTTTGCCGATCCCTCCGCATCTTCCACCAGCAAAACCTCCGCCTCTCCCGCAGTACAAGCAAAAGCGACAAAGCCCACAAATATCAACCCACCTACCGCAACCAAACTCCGCACCTGCGGCCCCGCCTGAAAACCCATCATCTTGATGCGCCGTTTCAGTCCCTTGGCGGCAAACTGGGGCAAGAGGCTGGTCCGGAAATCTGCCCCTTGCTGGTGTGCTACGAGGCTGAGCTGATACGCCCGCCGGTCATAGCCAGCCCGCAGGACGGCCGCGTCGGCGAGGTATTCTAGGTTGAGTTGTACCTGCTCGCGCAGCCACCAAGCCATAGGATGAAACCAGAAAACGACCCGAAAAACCTCCAGCAACAACGCATCCAAGGTATGCAACTGCCCAGCGTGGGCGCGCTCATGGGCAATAATGACGTCGGCATCGGCGGAGTCGTAAACCGCTTCGCTGAGGTAAACAGTGCGGCCAAAAGTGAAGGCCTCGCCCTGCCCCTGCGTGATCCGAACATCCCGCTCGTCCGTGCGCCTGCTGCGGCGGTGAATACCCGCCAAGCGCGTAAGCCCCACCAACAAACGCCCCAAAAACAGCAGCACAACCAGCCCATAACCAAGCACCACCAATCCCTTCGGGTTAAGCGCTTGGGGCGAGGCCGTCCGGTTCCCAGCACTATCTGAAGTTATCTCGGTCGTGCTAATAGAAGGCGTAGCGTAAAGCGTTTCCATCTCCCAACTTTCTACCATCTGGATAGCCGATACCTGCCCAGCCACCACCTGGGGAACCGTCGGCGTAGGACAAAGCGGCAGCAACACCACCCCCACGACGCCCAACAAGAGCACCCGCCGCCGCAGGGCCAAGGCCGGAGCTTGCCGCAAGAAAATGAAGTAGCCGAGGGCGAAGACGAGGAGAAGGACGGAGGAGGTGAAGAGGTAGGTTAGCATGAGGAAGGGGATAAGGGAGGAAGGGGGTAAGGAAGTAAGGGTGGACATAGTCTTAGATTTTGGAAATAGGGAATTAGGTGCTAAAGGCTAGAGTTTTAGGATGCTGCGGCCTTAAAGGCCGAGAAACCAACTCACTCCTGCTCGTCGATCATCCGGAGGATGTCCTCTAGGTCTTCACGACTGAGTTGCTTGTTTTTAGCGAAGTGGGAAACGAGGGCTTTATGGCTGTCGTCGAAGAAGTCGGAGACGACGCGCTTGAGGTCTTTACCAAAAAATTGCTCCTTCGGGATGGCGGGGTAATAGCGGTGAGTAGAGCCGAAGTCTTCAATCGCTACGTAGCCCTTTTCTTTGAGGTTACGAACTACCGTGCTCACGGTGGTGTAGGCCGGCTTCTTGCCGGGCATCGCGGCGATGATGTCTTTAACGAAGGCCCGCTCCAGCCTGAATAGGATGCGGAGGACTTCTTCTTCTTTGCGGGTTAATGGTTCCATACCGGCAAAGCTATGGCGCAAAAAATAGTTGTGCAACTATTTTTTTAGTTTATTGACTTATTTTTTAGAAATGTCGTGTTTTTACTGGAACTTGAGGGGCTGCTCGTAACCTTCCCCCTTTACTCCCTCCTTTACTCCTTTCCCCCCTTACTCCTCCAGCACAAAATCCCTCGGCAAAGCCCAAGCAATGCTCCGCCGGCCGATGTTGCCATTGAAGACAAGGCTGGTATCTCCGAACACCCCGCCGTCAATGATCAAGCACTTATTGGCCCGCACGTATACCCGAGACTGTACGGGTTTGGCCTTGCGCCATTGGTTCTTCGGCAGCGGGCGATAGCTGCCATCGGCGTAGTACAGTATGGCGAAAGTGCGGTCGTTTAGCCCTACCAAATGGTTGGCTCCGCCTTCTCCTTTTGCCAAAAATTTAGTCAGGTCTATTTCAGAAATCTGCTCTTCTTTTCCGTCTACGGCATCGGTTACGGCATAGACTTTGAAGCCGTTTTCTTCTAGGCTGTCGCTGAGGAGCGAGCGGGCGAAGTGCATACCTGAGCCGTAGTAGGCGCGTTTTCGGTTGCGTCGGTGGCGGTCGGTTTCCTTCTCGTCGGCGGCGAAGAAATAGGTTCCGAGGTAGGAGGTGTAGCCCGTTTTATAGTCGGAAAGGAAACTTTTCAGGTCCATACTCACGGTATAGCCAAGGTGGGGCAGGCGGAGTTTGAGGATACTTAAAGTGTTGGCTTTCAGGTTTTCGGCTTTGCCAAAGGTGTACACCGTTTCGTCTTCGTTCCAGCTTGCGCCGGAGCGATTTCGTTTTTTGAGCCTTTTGCGTAGCCCGTCGTTATTTACAGGTATCGTTCTCTCGGTGTAGTCTCGGTCAAACATGATCACTTCGTCGTTTAGTAGGCTAGAGCCTGCCGTCCATTGGTCGTTGCCGAGCAAGAAGCGAGTGAGCTCTGCGAGGTTTTTGTCGCGCTGGTTTTCGTCCGTCACCTTTACGCCTTTGATGACGGCTTGGTTGGGCGCCATTATGACGTCGCCAAGACTGCCCAATTTGGTTGGTGCTAGCGATACCGTTTTATAGGCAAGGTGGCTCACTACCAAGGTGGCTGGCAGGCGCGCGCCGCGCAGGGAGAAGCTGCCGTCGTCTCCAGTAATTTCGCCAATGCTCGTTCCGTCTAGGTAGACGGTAACGAAGGGGATCGGTTCGTTGGTCAGGCTGTCAATCACGCGGCCTGTCAGTGTATTTTGAGCGCTAACGCAGGTGCAGAGCAAGAGACAAAGCGCAAAGAGGGTTGAAGTTAGGTAGGGCTTGAGCATTGGGTTACGAATTTGAAATGTATGGTTAAGGAACTTAGTTACTCAACCAAAATCTCTACCCTTCGGTTCTCCGCCCTGCCTTCAGCAGTGGCTTTCCAAACTCGACAGGCGAACTTTTTTGTTCCAGAATTAGCGTCGATCTTATCAAGAGGCAAATACTGGTGCCAACAA
>CALEDI010000111.1 GCA_937949535.1 uncultured Lewinella sp.
TAGACGTGGGTAGAACGACGGCCGCCACCACCACGGCGTTGACCGCCTCCGCGATTGGGGCCTCCGCCGTTAGATTTCTTACGGCGGTTGTTGGGGCGGCTATTGCCACCACCAGAACGATTATTACTCATTTGGTATAAAGGGGGAGAACCTAGAGATCAGCGGGATTACAACACGCTCAGGATCAAAGGTTTGATAAAATTTGGCGTCAGTTTTAACGCTAAGACCGACAGTAATCCACGGGCCATAATCTGGCGCGCTCATCGGAATTTGACCGCAAAGGTAAGGAAAATTTGGGAGATGGCTTTTTTGAGCAGGTGTTTAGCCAAACACGTAAGATCGCGAAGGGCTGAACGTTGCCTATCGGCAAGCGTTCAACCCTTCGCTAAATATGAGCCCCCTTCGGGGCCATCTACACCAAAAACTGCTCGTCGTAAAGTACCTGTTTCACTTCCTCATTGATGCGCGTTCGGCTGTTGAGGTCGAGGCCTTCGGAGCGGTGGTATTTCTCCATGAGGATATACTGTTTATTGCTGTCTCCCGGTCTGTTGATGTAAGCGACATCGACGACGCCTTGCTTCCGGAAATACTGCATCTCGCGGGAGAGCATCTTCCAAGGCAAGCCGGTAGAGACCATCAAGTCTTGCGGGCTGACCTTGTATTCATAGGCGATGAAGATTTCTTGGAGGTCTTCGATGGTAAGGAAAGGCTCTTCGGAGAGCTTGAGGCCGGGGACTTCTTCTAGCGGGGCGGAGAGTTCGTAGAAATACTTGGTGCCCATGGGGTTGGTTCCTGCATTCAGCAAACCACCCGTAGCCAGTGCGGAGAGCCGGGTCCAGGCGGCGGTTTTATTCAAGCCTGTTTTTTCGGCGATCATCTCCGCAGAGAGCAGCCCTCCGGGCTGCTGCTCGAACAAACGCAACAGCTCTAAGTCGGATACCATCCGTTGGGTATCGGTGGTAACTTCCTCGTTGTAATAAATGAAGAAAACGGTGAGCGCAGTGATGGCAACCAAGCCTCCCCCAACCGCCATCATGGTGGTTAGGTCTTCGCCTGCACTGCCTTTTAGTAGCAACCCAGCGATACTCACTACCGATGCGATGGCCGCCGTCAATAATGATAGTGTTTTTTCTGTGGACATCAGGTTTGATTTTTGGCTCTCTAGTCTTAATGAATAAGGTAGAGTTTTGTTTGCCGCCCATCGATGTAACGGAAGTTTTCTCCGTTCCAGAAACCGTCTTCTTCCATCATCATCCGGATGTCTTTGCCCCAGGCGTCGATCTTCACTTTGGTGTTCAGTTCGATGCTGTAGGCGGTGTTGGGGTTGAGGGGGTAATCTCCTCGGACGGGCACCCCACCCTGCTGGTCCCAGAGGCCGATCGTTGGGCCAGCGCCGTGGCCGTGGTAGCCGATGGGGTGGGTATAGATGGTGGGTCTGAGGCCCTCATCCTTTCCTTGCACCAGCGCTCGCGCCAGAAGATCATTGCCGGTGCGGCCGTCTTCAAATTGCTCGGTCAGGATGTCCATCGTGCGCATGCCCTGCCGGAAGGCATCCACGAGGTAATCTGGTGCTTCGGTCTCGCCGGGTTTGAGGACGTAAGCGTTGTGTTGGGTGTCGGTATTGAGGCCGCAGTACGTGATGCCGTAGTCGCAGTGTAGCAGGTCTCCGGGCTGAATGATGCTTGCATCTGGGCGGCCGCTGAACGCATACAGCTCCTGTTTTTCAGCGCGTTGCACGTCTACCGTTGGGTGAAACCAGATGCCGAGGCCGAGTTTGTTGGCGCGTTCGCGCATATACCAAACCACATCGTCCGTCGTCGTTACGCCGGGGGTAATCACCTTATTGCTGAAGGCTTCCGCGATGATGGTATGCGCTACGGCCATCACTTGGCGGTAGACCGTCATTTCACTCGGCAGGCGGGTTTCCAGCCAGCCAATCGCCAGTTTTTCGCCACTCATCAGGCGCGGCCGCAGGTGCTCGGGGAGGGTCTCTCGGAGCTTGTCGTAGTGCCAAGAGCTGATGCCGTCTGCCAAGCCGAAGTCTGCGCTGCGGTTCACGGCAATACTGAACGGGTTTCGTTCCTCGATGATCTCCCGCAAAGCGGCCCATTGGTCGGGTTGTTTCTCTGGGTCCCACGCTTTTTTGAACACGTCGCCTACGTCGTAGCGGGCGCAGGCGAGGGTCTCCAGGTCTCCGCCTTCTCCTTCGTCGTAGATCACGAGCATCGTCGTGCGCCGCGCGCCCATCCACTTGCTAGGTAGCATCGTGTTCAGCACCGGATCTTCGTTGTACTCGCGGCTGATGATGATCCACATATCAACACCCTCCCGCGCCATCAGCATCGGCAAGATCGTTTGCGCCCGCTCACTCAGCCACGCATCGTGGAGTTCGCCTTGCTGTTTCAAGCTCAAAATAGCCGGCATCTCCGGCTGCGCGGAGCACAGGAGGAAAGGAGTAAGGGATAAAAGGAGGGCAAATAGTGTTTTCATTTTTGGAAATTTTTGGATGAGTAAAAGGCGTTTTTGCCTTCTATTGCTCGTTGCAATTTACCTAATTAACGTGAGGTTTGCCCATAAGCGCCGGACGCTCAAAGGATTATTTCTACCTCGACTTCGTCAGAGGCAGAAATAAACGCTTCGAGGTCCTGAGTACGCTTCAGGACCTCGAAGTGTTCGGCTGAAATGCCTGGCGTAGACGGCATTTTAGTCGATCCTTTGAGCGTCCGGCATCCAAACCTCACGTTATTTACTTTTCCGCAGCGGCTAGCAATTCTTCTACTAACTCAAAAACCGTAGTGACGGGGTTTTGCTTGTGAGGGGGTTGGGCTTCGTGCGACTTCACTAGCCTTTTCGCTCGCTTAATTGCTTCGGCTTGGCTGGCATTTTCATCATTTTCCAGTAAGTCACGAATGCCGAGGCAAAATTTTGCTTTCTTTCCTTCCTTAGAATAGTTAATGTCCCAACGTTTACTGAGTTGGTCGTAGTAATACGTCCGTTCTTGGCGAGAGTTAACGTAGGTGTAGTGGAGCAAAAACCACAACTCGAATGCATCTACGGAGTAAGCGACCCTGATTCCTGCCGCTTGGGCTTCAGCGATTGCTGCGTCAAACTTCACAAATTGCTCCTTCCCTCTTGCTGAGTTGTAGTCGAGGTCAAATACCACCCACACCTGATCGTAGGAATCATCATCAAGTTTAATGGCATCTGCAACTAGTTTGCCGCAGTCGCTGGTAGGGTCACGAGGTTCAACGCTTACACCCCGGTCGTGAAATGATTTGAAGTACAACCGTTCCGTCTGCCCTTCACACAAGATGAGGAAACGCTTACCACGCTTTACCGCCTTACGATGCCGTCGTTTATCTTTTCGAGCCATGATGTCTTAGTCTTCCAGAATAGCGATATTGAAATCAGTTACATCGGGCACTGCGCCGTAGCTACCGCCGAGGTAATCGCTCTCGAAGTCGGCTTCTTTTCGGATGCCCTTCACGTCGGACAAAGAGTATATCTCAGAGGCTCGGTCTTCTCCTTTCTCTACGAAATCAATTTGATCTCGTCTCAGCAATTTGTGGTCGAGTAAATTAGTATCGTGGGTAGCGAAGATAAATTGGGCGTTGTTGGGGTTACCCGTAGCGGAGTTGAACATCGCCACGATCTCGCGAGAAAGACGGGTGTGAAGTTTGGCTTCAAATTCGTCGATGACGAGGATGCGTCCTTGCATGATTGTCTGTACGATGTATGGAGCGAGCACAAGTAATTTTTGTGTTCCTTGTGATTCTCCTGTTTCTGTTAACCATCCGATAATTTCATCGTCCTGAGTGCCCCATTTATGTGAAGCGACCAATGAAAACCTTCCCCGTGTACTTCGTAGTTGGGTTAGCGCATCGGGTGGCAGTTGGTTATCTTCTATTGCCTCCTTATCTACAACAAACAGCTCGCTAAAATCAATACCTGCATACTTCAATAAATCCAACACTTTTGCCTGCACGCCTTCACGAGCTAGTAACTTGTAAGCGCCTTGCTCAACCGAGAGATTGTCCACATCACCAAAAACGGTAATTCCAGACAAAAAATCCACCACCCCAGCTATAACATCACCGACACTGAACAAGGCAAGTGCAGAAAGAAAAGAAGCATCTTCTCTAAACAAAGCATTGTCTCCTCGTTCTAATAAAGCAACGCTTTCCGGATGGTCGAAATACTTTTTGCCCGTACTGACTTTTTGCCCTGTTCGTACGAAAACCTTGGCTTTACGAACGGTTTCATCGTACAGCCATTCTTCCAAAAAGGCCTGCTTCGTAACTGAAAATCCGTAGCGATACTCTCGCTCATCAGCTACAAATCTGAGTTCAAAAGAAGATGGTTTAGTCTTATGCTCTTGGTCAAATCCAAAAGGAGCAACACTCTCTGGCAACAAGTCTGGTTGTTTAGCAGAAAGCACACTAAGCCGCAGCATTGAATGTAATGCCTTAATCAAATTACTCTTCCCGCTAGCATTTGCCCCATAAATTGCCTTCACCCGCAACGCGGACTCTTCCTTACCTACCGGCACCGCAGCGTTCTCCAACCAACTAAAAGCTGGTTGCAAAGCGGAGGCAGTCAAGTCCAGAACCTGCTCTTCACGAAAGGATTTAAAATTAGAAACAGAAAAGGATAAGAGCATCTATTTGCAGATTATTTACAAATATAACAACTTAGCAGCTAAATAAGTTACTCTTAATTTCCCCGTCCCCTCTCCCCTAAAACCCAAACCCCGGTAACAGCGGCAGCACAAAATAACAAACCAACGAAATGATCAAGATTGAGATCACATTCATCCGGAAGCCAGCCCGCGTCATATCGGGGATGGTGAGGTAGCCGGAGCCAAAAACCACAGCATTGGGCGGTGTCGCTACCGGCAACATGAACGCACAAGTTGCCGCCAGCGTAGCCGGCACCATCAATGACGCGCCGCTTACCCCCAGCGGCGCAGCCGCTACGGCCAGCACCGGCAGCAGCATGGAAGTGGTGGCAACATTGCTGGTGATCTCCGTCAAGAAATTCACCGCAGCCACTACCAGCACCGTAATCAGCAGCAGGTTAACACCGTCTGGGACACTCAGGTTATTCCCCACGTATTCGGTCAGCCCTCCAGCCTCGAAGCCCGCCGCGAGGGCAAAACCGCCCCCCAACAACAGCACTACGCCCCAAGGCAACTTCACCGCCTCTTGCCAGCTCAGCAGCGCACTCCCCTTCTCTTTACCGGGGATGAGGAACAAGGCCATCGCCCCAATCATCCCGATCACGGTATCGCTGATACCGGGGATGAGCGGCGCCAGAACGGTCTTCCGAAACACCCAAGCCGCAGCCGTGAGGACGAACACTACCAACACTTTAATCTCCTCCCTACTCATAGGTCCAAGCTCCTTTTGTAGCCTACGGATTTCAGCGCGCCCGCCAGCAAAAGAATCGCGTTTGAACGTAAACGCTACCCGCGTGAGGTACCACCAACAGATCACCAACAGCACCGCCGAGATCGGCAGACCGATACGCATCCAGTCCATAAAACCGATCTCGAAGCCAAATACTTCCTTGGCTTGGCCCGCCAATACGAAGTTGACGGGTGTGCCTACCAAAGAAGCCATGCCGCCAATGGAAGCTGAATAAGCAATGGCCAACATCAAGGCTTTCCCGAAGGTGCTGTTTTCGTTCACTTCCGTCGTTGGGTCGTCTTCCAGTTGTTTGGCGATTGCCATCGCAATCGGGAGCATCATCACAGAGGTAGCCGTATTGGAGATCCACATCGAGAGGAAGGCCGTAGCGACCATCGCCCCCAAAATCACCATCTTGAGGTTGGAACCGATTAGGTTGATGATGCCCAGCGCAATGCGCCGGTGCAAATTCCACCGCTCTACGGCCATCGCGATGATGAAGCCGCCTAGGAAAAGGAAAACTAAGTAATGGCCGTAGGGTTTGGTGGCTTCGCCCGTTGTCAGTACGCCGGTGAGCGGAAACAGTATGATGGGCAACATCGCCGTTACGGCGATGGAGATGGCCTCGGTCGTCCACCAGATCGCCATCCAGGCCGTGGTAGCCAGCACGGCCGTTCCGGCGAAGGGCAAACCATCTGGGCGAAAGAACGCAAGGATGAGCGCAAAAGCCAGTGGGCCGAGGAGCAAACCTATTTTCTTAGTCGTCATTGGGCGTTGTTTTTTCGCTGTGGTGATCGGATCAATTTGGGTCGGTAATGGTACGGAATTTTATGGGGATGCCAATGATTCGTTTCCGTAATGACACCAGTATCTCATCCGTTAATTACCTTTGCCCCCTCAAACGAAAAAACCAGATAGAACTATGGCATACGACCTCATCGTTATCGGCAGCGGCCCCGGCGGATACCCCGCTGCAATTCGCGCTTCTCAACTTGGCATGAAAGTCGCAATCGTGGAACGCGAAAACCTCGGCGGCATTTGCCTCAACTGGGGTTGTATCCCTACCAAAGCCCTCATCAAGAGCGCACAGGTTTTTGAATACATCCAACATGCCGAAGATTATGGCATCAAAGTTGGCAAGCCCAAGGTTGATTTCGACGCGGTGATCGGCCGCAGCCGTGGCGTAGCCGACGGTATGAGCAAGGGCATCAGCTTCTTGATGCGTAAGAATAAGATCGAGGTCATTGAAGGTACCGGCAAATTGGTCCGTGGCAAAAAGGTCGAAGTGACTTCGCCCTCCGGCAAAGCAACTACCTACGATGCCGAACACATCATCATTGCAACCGGCGCCCGCGCCCGCGCCCTCCCGAACTTGCCCATCGACGGCGAAAAGATCATCGGTTACCGCAAAGCGATGACCCTCCCCAAACAGCCTAAGCGTATGGTTGTCGTTGGAGCTGGAGCCATCGGCGTTGAGTTCGCCTACGTCTACCACAGCATGGGCACCGAAGTCACCATCGTTGAGTTCATGCCCGAAGGCCTCGTACCACGCGAAGACGCCGATGTGAGCAAGGAACTCACCAAAATTTACAAGAAAAAAGGCATCAATGTACTCGCTAACACGAGCGTAGAAAGCGTTGACACCAGCAAGAAAGTCCTCAAGGTGACCACCAAGAACCGCAAGACGGGCAAGGAGGAAATCATTGAGTGCGACGTAGTGCTCTCCGCCGCTGGCGTTGCGCCCAACACCGAGAACATCGGTTTGGAAGACCTCGGCATCAAGACCGAGCGCGGCCTCATCGAGACGGATGAGATGTACCGTACCAACGTGCCCGGCATTTACGCCATCGGCGATGTAACCAAGGGCCAAGCCCTCGCCCACGTCGCTACGGCCGAAGCCATCACCTGTGTGGAGGCCATCGCTGGCCATCACCCCGAGCCCATCGACTACAACAACATCCCCGGCTGTACGTACTGCATCCCAGAAATTGCAAGCGTTGGCTACACCGAGAAGGCGGCCAAAGAAGCAGGTTACGACCTCAAGGTGGGCAAGTTCCCGTTCAGTGCTTCAGGTAAGGCGAGTGCCGCAGGTGCAAAGCAAGGTTTTGTGAAGGTCATCTTCGACGCCAAGTACGGTGAGTTCCTAGGCGCTCACCTCATCGGCACCAACGTAACGGAGATGATCGCGGAGGTCGTCGTTGCTCGCAAACTGGAAACCACCGGTATGGAGATCGTCAAGTCCGTCCACCCCCACCCCACCATGTCGGAAGCGATCATGGAAGCAGCCGCTGCTGCTTATGATGAAGTGATTCACCTCTAATTTGAAGCGAGTCGCCTCCGGCAACGAGGATAAACATGGGTCATCTCGAAGTTTTGATTAAGGTGACCATGTTTGGCAGTATTTAACGAGATTTTTAGCGATCAGCGGACAGCATTCAGGCAAAACGGCACTGAATGTTGCCCGCTGATCGCTTTTTATGTCAACGTGGGGTTTGCCCATAAGCACCGGACGCTCCCAAACTCCGGGATGACTCATGTTTCTTTACAATCCACATTCACAAGAATGTGCAATTAGTCGATACGGAACATACTCTTTCTTTCAACCATGCCATCTTTGGCTTTTACCCACTTAAATCGCTTAAGTCGGTATATGCCGTCCGGCAATGGCCCGTCTTCTGTATAAACCATACAGCCCGTAGTAAATCCGTTTACTCGGCTACAGTCGACCAAGATGGTAAGCGTACCGCTTTTGTACCTTTCAACGTAGTATTCGTGGACAATGATGCCACTCAATACTTCAAATCGGGTAATGCCATCGTTCAATGTATACCTTCCGTCTTGAGGGGCTTGCCCTTCTAGGGTTAAGCGGTTGCTAGGTCCGAGACGATTAGTTGCTGAATGGAACTCCACTGTCCGGCCGTCTTCCAACAGTCTTGTTCGGAGTCTTCCGGAGGGATTGGTCGGTAATAGAAAGCTGTCTAAGATGTCGTCGTCCATCGCAGTTGGGAATCAGGTTAAGTAATTAGACATTGGGCCTATGAAAGCAAGGTTAGTTTAGCCCTAAGGTTAGGTTGTGTAATCTGCCTATAAATTAGTCCGCCGACTATTATCAAAACGCGCAGCGTTTTTATAAGCCCCTCCCCCGTGGGGAGGGGTTTGGGGAGGGGGTTTGCGCGCGGAGACAATCCATTACAGATTACACACCCTG
>CALEDI010000112.1 GCA_937949535.1 uncultured Lewinella sp.
CTGGAACACGGAAACCGATGAAATCCTAGGCGACGACAAAGGCGTTACCGGCGTCCGCGTGTTCAACAATAAAACCAACGAGAAGCAGGAAATTGCCGTTGAAGGTTTCTTCGTAGCCATCGGCCACGTACCCAACACCAGCATTTTCAAAGACTGGCTCGATATGGAAGACACTGGCTACCTGCTCCACCAGCCCAACTCCACGAAGACGAACCGCCCCGGCGTATTCGTCTCTGGTGATGCCTCAGACCACGTTTACCGCCAAGCAATTACGGCGGCAGGTACGGGCTGTATGGCGGCGCTAGATGCGGAACGGTACTTGGGCGAGATTGGGGTGATTTAGAGAAACCGGTTCAAGGATAAATCCGTTCCAACACAAAGTCATCCAGCACCAGCGCGGGCTGGGTGCTGCCGCCGTTCCAGAAGCGGACGATCACTTGGTCTGCGCCCTCATCGGGCACCTTAGAATCGATCTGTACCTCGCGCCGCCACTCGTGGTTGAGGAGGCGGTGCATCCGGATGATGCGCTTCTTGACCTCCTCGCCGTTGCGGCGGAAACTGAGGATCATTTGGGTGTGGTTGTCTTTGTTTCCGCGCGGGGTGTTGATCTTGGCCTGTACGCGGGCACGCAGCCAAGTGCGCGGCGGCAGGTCGATGGCGAGCTTGAGTTCGGGGCTATTTTCTTGCTTGCCGATGAGGCAGAGCGAGCCTGCTCCGTTGATGGGGTCGAGGCCGCAGGCCTCGGTAGATTGGTCCTCGAAGTCGTTGCGCAGCAAGGTTTCCGTTTTGGAGGGCGTAGCGGTGTAGAACTCGCGGGTGTCTAGCCGGAGTTGGTCTTCGGGGTCGCGCTCAAACTTATAGAGGGTGCGCCAGAAATAGGCGTTGTTCATCTGTTCGGTGAGGTACAAACCGCCCCGGTGGGCCTGGTGGGTGTAGTAGAGGTTGTGCCAGACGAAGAGGAGGAGGATGGCGGCGAGGGCGAGTGGGGCAGCTCGCTTCGCTCGTGACCTCACCCCCGGCCCCTCTGCTCCCCCTTTGGGGGCTGGGGGGCTGGGGGCTGGGGGGCTGGGGGCTGGGGCCCAAAAAGCCCAACTCAGAAAAGCGGCCAACGGGAAGGCAAGCACGGCGTATTCCTGTACCATCGTGCGCTGGCCGAGGCTGCCGCCGTACCACCAAACTGACCAGCTAAAAGCGACGTAGATGAACAGTAGTGCGTGGACAAACAGGGCCGAAAAAAGGGCCGGTTGGCGGCGGAAAAGCGGAACGAAACCGAGCAGGCCAAAAGCCATAAGCGGGGTGTAAATCAGCCAGCCCGCTTTGTAGCTAAAGAAGCCTTTGTTGAGGTGTGGGCTGAGCCAATCGAAGCCCTGGTCTTGGTAGCTGTACACGAGCCAATCGCCGCTAACGTACTTCCAGTAGAAGAGTTGGAGGCTGCCGATGGCGAGGGTGACGGCGGCGGCGGCCAGTAGTTTGCCCCAGTGCTTGCCTAGGAGTTGGAGCCGCTGCCCGATGGCTCCTTTTTGCGTCAGGTCAAGCCCCCACAGTAGCGGAATGAGGGCCGCGATGATCTCCGTCGGGCGGGTCAGGGCCATCAGGCCGATGCAGGTGCCGATCAGGAGCGCGCGAGATAAGGTGGCGCGAACGTAGAAGCAATGTGAGGTTAATAAGAGCAAGGCCCCAAGGCTGAAAACATTGTTGTGCGTCATCGCCCCGTCGATGGCCGAATAGTTGAGGTAGTTGGTGCCGAAAACGATGAGGATGAGCGTGAGGGCCACTACTTCCTCCCGGAAATAATGCCGCAACACGGTCATCAGCCAAAACAAGCCCAGAAAACTGACCACCAAGCTCCCCATCGAAATCATGAACTGGTACGGAAAGCTGAACCCATCCGCTGGGTACGCTTCGCTCACCGACGCCCAACCATGCGCCACCGCAAAAAAGGGCGCATACATCACCGCCTGCCCAATGCTGTATTTCATCACCTTATTGCCCGATTCGTGGGAAAATACCTGGTACGGATCGGCCGTAGGGCGGTATTTGTCAATTACGTCGTCGAGGAATTTCACCTCTTTCAGATCGCCATAAATGAAGGCCGCCGGCAGGTACATGTAGTAGCCGCTGACGTCGTAGCTGATCGTTGCCTCCGCCCCAGACTGGTCCCACTTGGGGTAATACCCGAAGTGTACGACCGCAATGAAGAGGTAGCAGATCAGGAGGGCGTATTTGGCGGAGTGGTTCAACAACACAAAGCTACCACTTTACAGCAAAGAATGTACCTTAAGCCCGAAAACTGGGTGGAGGGCCTCCGACCCGACAGGTCGGGCCGGAGGCCCTCCACCCAGACAACGCCCTCACGCTATGAAAAAGATCGTATATCTTTCCCTCTTCCTTTCCGCCCTTACTTCCTGCACGCCCAAAGCCGCCGTTTTCGGCACCGAGACCGGCCGCTTCGGCGCCAGCTTCGACCACTACGCCATCAATGTTGACGACGTAGACGAAAGCGTCGCTTTCTACCAGCGGGTCCTCGCCCTCGAAGAGATACATGACGGCACCGAGAAGGACAACATCCGCTGGCTTAGCCTCGGCAACGGGATGGGCCTACACGTGATTGAATCCGACCGCAGCCAGGTGCGGTTGCAGAAGGGCGTTCACCTTTCCATCTCCGTCAATGCGTTCGATGCCTTCGTGGAGCATCTTCGTACGATCAACCTCCAGTTTTTTAGTTGGCAGGGCGTTCCGATGGAATCCAACGGCCGCCCAGACGGCGTCCGGCAGGTCTACTTCAAGGATTTGGATGGGTACTGGATTGAGGTGAATGATGCGCGGGGGGTGTTGATGGGGCGGTAGGATGGCTGAGTCCTCATTCCATCAGCAATTTCCTGGTGGCCGCTACGTCGTAACCATCCGACCAACTACAGCCCTCCCTACTTCCAAGCCCCCGGCAACAACTCCTCCACCCGATTCACGGGATGATTCCCGATGCGCACCTGGTGCTCTCGGCACAGGTCATCAATTTTTGTTCCGGCATCCCATTTGGCCAGGATCTCAAGCTTTTGAGATTTAGTGAATTTGCTTTTCCGCATTTTGACGCGATTTAGAGGGTGAATAAGATAAGACTATCTTTCTATTAAATCGTGGTAGCGGCTAATGGGAAGCGTACAGAAGTAATTAGGCCGTTTTTGCGGTAAAAAACGTAAAGCGTCAGCAC